>PCWF01000251.1:3865-7336 GCA_002796165.1 Nitrospinae bacterium CG11_big_fil_rev_8_21_14_0_20_56_8 | reverse complement strand
ATGGTGGACACGGCGTCCATCTACGACATTCTCGCCCAGGTGGCGGGGTCCCGCCTCTCCGAAAAGGCGCTGTTGACGGTCCACCGGGACACGGACCCGCTCACGGAAACGGAATTTCTTCGGATCAAGGACTCCTGCCAGGCGGACCTGACCCGGCGCGGAGTCCTCTGGTATACCAGCGACGCCAACTGGTATTGCGGCTATCAGTACCTGAAGCAGACCGCCTCGCTGGAGGGGGATGTGGCGGAATTCGGCGTGTTCCAGGGAGGGTGCAGTTACTTCCTGGCCACCCTCCTGCGCCACATGGGACTCGACGAAAAAAAACGGTTGTGGTTGTTCGACACCTTTCAGGGCATTCCCGACCAGTCCCCCCTCGACCATGCGGAAAAGGAATCCTTCTCGGCCCGCGAGGTGGGCCGGGTGCGCGAACTGTTCGGCGGATTTCCCAACGTGGAGCTCGTCGCCGGGGACGTGTGCGAGACGGTAGGGAAAAGCGGCATGGACCGGCTCGCCCTGGCCCACATCGATTGCGATCAGCATCGGCCGACCCGGTTTCTCTGCGAAACCCTTTATCCGCGCATGGTTCGCGGGGGCATCCTGATGTTCCAGAACTATTCCCTCGGCGGGGCTTACGGGGAACGGGTCGCGGTGGACACGTTTTTCCGCGGCAAACCCGAATCGGTCCTCATCGGTTACGACGGGGCGGCATTTGTAGTCAAGCTTTAGACGGGTTCGAAACCGCCGGTCATTTCAGCGAGGACCTCCCCGGCGTTCCGTTGCCCCGATCCCTCCCTCGATCCACCCCCTTCCGGATCACTTTCCGTTTCCCAATCCCGGCAGACCCGCGAATTTTTCCGGCTCAAACCGGTAACCGCACTCCTCGATGTCGTCGGGGCCGGTGGGGTACCGGTGACACAGGAGCGGCTGGCCGGGGGTATTGTGCACCCGGCACCGGTTATCGAGGGTGAGCTGGCTACAGGGAACGTCGATGGCGTAGAAGAGCGCGTTGGCCTCCGCGTCCTCCCCCACCACACGAATGCCGCGGTATTCCAGATAGCGTTTGAGTTCTTCCAGGTTGCCGTGCTGACGCAGGGTGACATCGCGCACGACCGTGATATGTACGGTCCGGCAACATTCCCCGCATCGGGTGCACTCGCCCGTTCGGATCAGCATGAGGGTTTCCTTATTAAATATGAAATATGAGGAAAATCGATTTCCCCGGTAAAAATTCTATTTTGTCTTGCCGCGTTTTGCCTTGCGCGGTGCGGTATATTCCGCCGTCACGCGGGTATGGATTCCGCCGCGCACGTTAAAATCTCCTTCAAGGGTCATCTGGCGGGGGCGGCAGGCGGCCACCAGGTCGTCGAGAATCTGGTTGATCACCCGCTCATGAAACGCACCCTCGTTGCGGAAGGACCAGAGATAGAGTTTCAGCGATTTCAACTCGATGCAAAGCCGGTCCGGCACGTAATGCAGAGTGAGCAGGGCGAAATCGGGCTGACCGGTCCGGGGACACAGGCACGTGAACTCGGGGCACTCCATCTCGATCTCATAATCCCTTTCAGGATAAGGATTTACAAAAGTTTCAAGAAGTTTCGAGGGTTGTTTCTTCATGAGTCAGGTTGTCCCGGCAATGTTAATGGATATTATTTCGAGCCTTTTAGACTAAAAAAGTTAAAAAAAAGTTCGGCCACACCTTGCATTTGCGAAAAGGGATTATATTATAGCGTTAGCACTCACGCCGAAAGAGTGCCAATGATCGTTTAACTTGTTATTAAATAAATAGTTATGTTTTTAAAGCCCCCAGCTTCCCCATTTGGGGAATTCCAACTATAGTAGATCAACCTTATCGTCAAAACCTGAAGTTTACCATTTTTTGAAGAGGAGCACTTATGAAAATCAGACCCTTAGGAGATCGAATTCTGGTTCAGCCCATTCTGGAGAAGGAAGTCCGCAAGGGAGGAATCATCATCCCCGACTCGGCCAAGGAGAAACCGATCGAGGGACGGGTAAAAGCCGTCGGCAAGGGCCGGATGGGTGAAGACGGGAAACCCATCAAGCTGGAAGTGAAGGAAGGCGACAAGGTGCTGTACAGCAAGTACGCCGGAACGGAAATCAAGCTCGACGGCGAAGACTACCTGCTCATGCGGGAAGACGACGTGCTGGCGGTCATTGACTGACCCCCGCGGACCTAACAGAAATCCAACCCTTACAGGATAACTTTCAATCAAGAGGAGATCATCGTTTATGGCGAAGCAAATCATATTCAACCAGCATGCGCGGCAGAAAATCCTGTCCGGCGTCAATCAACTGGCGGACACGGTGAAACTCACGCTGGGGCCGAGAGGCCGCAACGTGGTTATCGACAAGAAATTCGGGTCCCCGACCATCACCAAGGACGGAGTGACCGTGGCGAAGGAAGTGGAATTGCAGGATCCCTTCGAGAACATGGGTGCGCAGATGGTTAACGAAGTGGCGAGCAAGACCTCGGATAACGCGGGCGACGGCACGACCACGGCGACGGTTTTGTCCCAGGCCATTTTCCGCGAGGGCATTAAGTACGTCACCGCGGGGGCCAACCCGATGGAGATCAAGCTGGGCATCGAGGATGCGGTGAACCTGGTGGTCGAAGAGATCGGCAAGCTGGCCAAGCCCACCCGCGACAAGAAGGAAATCGCCCAGGTCGGCACCATTTCCGCCAATAGCGACACGGCCATCGGCGATATCATTTCCGAAGCGATGGACAAGGTGGGCAAGGACGGCGTGATCACGGTCGAGGAAGCCAAGAGCATGGAGACCTCCCTGGAAATCGTGGAAGGCATGCAGTTCGACCGGGGCTACCTGTCTCCCTATTTCGTGACCGACGCGGAGCGGATGGAGTGCGCGCTGGAAGACGTATACATCCTCCTGCACGAGAAGAAAATCGCCAACATGAAAGACCTTCTGCCGCTTCTCGAAACGGTGGCCAAAAACGCCAAGCCGTTGTTGATCGTAGCCGAGGACGTCGAGGGTGAAGCCCTGGCGACCCTGGTGGTCAACAAACTGCGCGGCACGCTGAACGTGGCGGCGGTCAAGGCTCCCGGTTTCGGCGACCGGCGCAAGGACATGCTGAACGACATCGCCATCCTGACGGGGGGCAAGGTCATCACCGAGGACATCGGCGTGAAGCTGGAAAACGTCACCCTCAACGACCTGGGCCGGGCCAAGCGAATCACGATCGACAAGGAAAACACCACGATCGTGGACGGCAAGGGCAAGGCGGCGGACATCCAGGCGCGCGTAAAACAGATTCGCGCCCAGATCGACGAGACGACCTCCGATTACGATCGCGAAAAGCTCCAGGAGCGGCTGGCCAAACTGGTCGGCGGCGTCGCCATTATTAAAGTC
The DNA here is from genome assembly GCA_002796165.1 of Nitrospinae bacterium CG11_big_fil_rev_8_21_14_0_20_56_8. Taxonomy (GTDB): domain Bacteria; phylum Nitrospinota; class Nitrospinia; order Nitrospinales; family VA-1; genus 21-14-0-20-56-8. Next base: position 3,949 of record PCWF01000251.1, on the reverse strand, counting down.
GGCGCGGCCACCGAAACGGAGATGAAGGAAAAGAAAGCCCGCGTAGAAGACGCCCTGCACGCCACCCGTGCGGCAGTCGAGGAA
>PCWF01000251.1:1490-3815 GCA_002796165.1 Nitrospinae bacterium CG11_big_fil_rev_8_21_14_0_20_56_8 | reverse complement strand
CCGTGATCGCCGAAAAAGTCAAATCCCTCAAAGGCCCGAACGGTTTTGACGCCCGGCGCGGGGAATATGTGGACATGATCAAGGCCGGCATCATCGACCCAGCCAAGGTAGCCCGCACGGCGCTTCAGAACGCGGCCAGCATTTCGGCCCTGATGCTGACCACCGAAGCCATGATCTGCGATATTCCCGAAGAAAAGGAAGAACACTCCCATGGTCATGGCGGCCCGGGAATGGGCGGTATGGGCGGTATGGGCGGCATGGGCGGCATGATGTAAGCCCCCGTCTCACAAAAGCAGGACCCAAACCCTGGCCTTCGGGCCAGGGTTTTTTTTACCTGTTTCCCGGACGCAAACATTTCCTCTCCCCCCCATACCTTCGGGGATTGGAATTTTCCCGGACGAATGTGATACCCTTGTCTGGTTCGTCCCTTTGGGAAAACGGAATTCTACCGGAGATGGATCATTTTGATGAGGTCACGCATGAAAGTTCTAGGAATGATCATGGCAGGTGGAGAAGGAAGCCGCCTCTATCCTCTAACCAAGGATCGCGCCAAGCCCGCCGTCCCGTTCGGCGGCAAGTACCGGGTCATCGACTTCGTCCTCAGCAATTTTATCAACTCCAAGATCTATTCCCTTTACATCCTGACCCAGTTCAAATCGCAATCGCTCACCGAGCATCTGCAGGAGGGGTGGCGATTCAGTTCGATTCTTCCCGACCACTTCATCGTTCCCGTTCCCGCCCAGAAGCGCACCGGGGAAAGCTGGTACCGGGGCACCGCCGACGCGATCTACCAAAACATCAACCTGATCGAGGGACGCGGGTTCGACCTGGTCTGCGTATTCGGGGCCGATCACGTTTACCGGATGGACATCCAGCAGATGATCGATTTCCACCGGAGGAAAAAAGCCGACGTGACCATATCGGCCCTTCCCGTGCCCCTCAAGCAGGCCACCGCCTTCGGGGTGATCCAGGTGGACGAAAAAAACCGCGTCATCGGGTTTCAGGAGAAACCGCAGAAGCCGAAGTCCATCCCCGGCCGGCCCAGCGAAGCGTTCGCCTCCATGGGAAACTACATTTTCAATTCCGACTACCTGGTCAAGATCCTGTATGAAGACACGGCCAACGTGGAATCGTCGCACGACTTCGGCAAGGATATCCTTCCCGGCCTGTTCAAAACCGACAAGGTTTACGCCTACGATTTCCGCACCAACCGGGTGCCCGGCGCTTCCCGGAAAGAGCTGGGATACTGGAGGGATGTGGGCACTCTGCAGGCCTTCTGGGAAGCCAACATGGACCTGCGCAACATTCGCCCCACATTCAACCTGTACAACAAGCTGTGGCCGATCCGCACGGTTTCCATGGAGGAACCTCCCGCGAAATTCGTGTTCAGCCGGGAGGGCAACCGGGGCCAGGCGACCAACAGCATCGTTTCCGAGGGAAGCATCGTCTCCGGCGGCATCGTTCAGGACTCGGTCCTGGGCCGGGAAGTCACGATCGGAAGCGGTGCGGCCATCATCAATTCGCTCATCATGGACCGGGTGCGGATCGGGCGGAACTGCAAGATCAACATGGCCATCATCGACAAAGAAGTCAACGTGCCGCCGGGCACGATCATCGGCTACGATCTCGAAGAGGATAAAAAACGCTTTTTCGTGGATGAGGAATCCAATATCATCGTCCTGTCCAAGCGTTTCTCGTTCGAGGGGATCTCGAATCCCAATTCGAGAAACCCACGGCGCCGTTAACACGCCCGACCGGAGACGGCTTCCAAGCCTTCCCCCGGTCCATGCAATGTCGCAAATCCCTTTGATTTCACCCCATTCGTGAAAATCATCCGTCCCGGACTTGACCGGTTACTCGAATCGCCCGAGCGTTTCCTCAAGGGGAACCGCATCGGCCTCGTGGTCAATCAGACCAGCCTGACCCTGGAGGGAGAATCTTCCATCGCCCGGTTCGCCCGGCATTCCCGGCTCCAACTCTGCCGCCTCTTCGCCCCCGAGCACGGGATTTACGGGGTGGATCAGGATATGGTGCCGATCGAGTCCATGGTCGATCCCCTTTCCGGCCTGGCGGTGGAAAGCCTGTATGGGACCGATTCCCATTCCCTCGCTCCCGATCCCGGCCGACTGAACGGACTGGACCATCTCATTTTCGACATTCAGGACGTGGGTTCCCGGTACTACACCTTCGTTTACACCATGGCCCATTGCATGGAAACCTGCAGGCAGGCGGGAGTTTCCTTCGTGGTGTGCGATCGGCCCAATCCGATCGGCGGGGTCCAACTGGAGGGCAACCGGGTGAGCGAAGGGTACCGGTCCTTTGTCG
>PCWF01000251.1:0-1480 GCA_002796165.1 Nitrospinae bacterium CG11_big_fil_rev_8_21_14_0_20_56_8 | reverse complement strand
GCTTCCCAACCGTCATGCGATGACCGCGGGCGAACTGGCCCGGTTGTTCAACGAACACTTCGGGATCCATTGCGACCTGACGGTGGTTCCCATGGAAGGATGGAGCCGGGACCTGTGGTTCGACCAGACCGGACTCCGCTGGGTGCCCCCCTCCCCCAATATGCCCACCGTCGCCACGGCCACGGTTTATCCCGGGATGTGCCTGGTGGAGGGAACCCGGCTTTCCGAAGGACGGGGAACCACGCTTCCCTTCGAGCAAACCGGCGCACCGTTCATCGATCCCCTTTCCCTGGCCGGGCACCTGAATGGCCTGGCCCTTCCGGGCGTTTTCTTCCGCCCGCATTTTTTCAAACCCACCTTTCACAAGTTTGCGGGACAAGTTTGCGGAGGCATCCAACTCCATGTCACCGACCGCGAACGGTTCCGGCCCGTCATTGCGGGGGTCGCCACGGTACTCACCCTCGCCCGGCTTTATCCCGAAAAATTTGAGTGGCGCACCGAACCTTACGAGTTCGTCGGCGACCGCCCCGCTATCGACCTGCTCTATGGCAACGATGCATTGAGAACCGCCTTCGCACCGGGAACACAAACCCCCAAAGAAATCGAGGCCGCCTGGGCACCGGACCTTGCCGAATTTTCCCGCCTGCGGGAAAATTTTTTGATCTATTGACCAGAAACCCACAGCAGACGTAGGGGATACGTACGATGGACGGGCTGGATCGCCCCGGAGAATTTGGCCTCCCTGTTCCGGAGCTTCCTTCGTCCGCCCGTTCTGCCTGCACTGGATTGCTTCGTCGGCTTCGCCGCCTCGCAATGACGCCATTTTATCCCCATCCCGCGTCCGCGGCGGTTTGCCGCTTTTCAGCGCAGAGGGTCGATGAATGCAAGGGAAAATCAGGGAAACGATCCGTCATCGCGAACCGCCTTGCGGCGGCGTGGCGATCCAGCCCCATTGCCTCGCGGCCTACTTCCCGGGCTTGCCGTCGAGCAGTTCGGAAGGAACCTTGGATAGTTTGTAGCGGAAGGTGGAGCGGGTGAGTCCCAGGGTTTTCGCGGCGCGGGTTTTGTTCATCCCGCATTTTTTCATGGCTTTCACAATCAATTGCGTTTCGTATTGCTGAATGCTGTCTTCCAGGGAGAACCCGGGGGCGGGAAATCCGTTCCCCAGGGAGTTCGGAATATTTCTCGACCCATCCCGGCTGAGATACCGGGGAAGGTCGGCGGCCCGGATTTTCCGGTTGGTGGTGAGAATCATCACCCGCTCGATGACGTTCTGGAGTTCGCGGACGTTGCCCGGCCAATGGTAATGCATCATCACCTCTTCCGCGGCCGCGTCCATGCTTTCGACCTGCCTTCCCATTTCCCGGTTCAACTTCCGGATAAAGGTATCGACCAGCACCGGTAAATCCTCGATCCGTTCCCGCAAGGGAGGCAGGGTGATGGGATAGACGAATAGCCGGTAATATAAATCCGGGCGAAA
>PCWF01000075.1:4864-5049 GCA_002796165.1 Nitrospinae bacterium CG11_big_fil_rev_8_21_14_0_20_56_8 | reverse complement strand
ATTTAACGGATTCTTTAAAGAGGATTTTCATATGCTGGCCATTGAATTTTTCCCAATTTCCGGTGGTCTTGCCACGGGGTTTCCTTCAGCACTGTCATTCCGAGGCTACTCGCAGAAGGGGCGCGGGCCATGCGTTCCAAGACTATTGTTACCTATCCATCGCCATCGTCCCGTTCCGGCCTTAA
>PCWF01000075.1:0-4847 GCA_002796165.1 Nitrospinae bacterium CG11_big_fil_rev_8_21_14_0_20_56_8 | reverse complement strand
AACTCCCAAGGCTATTGTTACCTATCCATCGCCATCGTCCCGTTCCGGCCTTAAGGCCCTACGCCCAGTAGGCGGCGAGGAATCTTGCTGAAATCCACTCTGGGGCATGCCTCATTAATGTTCCAGCCAGATCCCTCGCCTTCGGCTCGGGATGACAATAATAAAGGCTTGGGATGGCATTTTGAAAGGACCCGGGTTGTCATGAAAAGCGCCAACGTGTCATTCTGAGGCGCAGACGCGCCGAAGAATCTTGCCCCGATTCAGTATGGACCACACCCCTTGATCGTTCCAGCCAGATCCCTCGCCTTCGGCTCGGGATGACATTTAAAAACCGCCCGCCATGACAGTTGATGGAAGCACCTTGAAATACCCCGTAGCTTGCTACGGGGATCATTTAACGGATTCTTTAAAGAGGATTTTCATATGCTGGCCATTGAATTTTTCCCAATTCCCGGTGGTCTTGCCACGGGGAATTGGAAAAAATCAACTTTATTCCGACAAAGATTTATATTTCAATCAATTTATACCCCGCCCACATTCCTTTCCCGATCATTACACGCAAAAATTATTTTCCGTCGAGTCCCGAGTGTTTGAAGATCTGGTCCATGACGCCGAGGAAACTTTGTTGCTCCCTGGTCTGCAGGTCGGCGGTGTGTTTTTCCTCGTCAAAGATATTGATGCGGATCTCCGGCAGGGGTTCGAGTAAACGGGACAAGGCTTCCGCGGTCTGCACGGGGGGATGACAGGTCCCCTTCTGGCAGACGTAAACCGTGGGCTTCCCCTGGATCGATTCCCGTCCCTCGGCCAGGGGCAAGAGGGTGCGGGTTTCGGGAGTCTCGTTATAGATCACCACCTGGTTCGGACGGTAATCCTTGAACACTTCCTCCACCAGGGCCTGAAACGCGGTCGGCTCCCGCGGCCCCGCCAATACGATCTCGGTGGGAGGCGTCAGGGTAAAATCCGCCGCGGCCAGAAGGCCGTTGTAGGCGGTCGGCGATTTTTCGATCAAGGGTTGAAAGGCGCGCAGGGCGTTTTCCGCCGCTGAGCGGTATTTTCCAATTCCCCGGTAAACGGAGAGTTTGAGGAGCGCCAGGGCGGCAACGGAGTTGGCGGAGGGGACAGCCTCATCGGCCGGATTTTTGAGACGGGTGAGCACCACCGCGCGGGTCCGGGGCGTCATGAAGAAGCCGCCCCGCTCCCGGTCCTCGAACCGGTCGACCAGGCGGTCGGCCACCTGTCCCGCCCGCTCCATCCACTTCAAATCGAAGGTGGCTTCGTACAGAGCGATGCAGGCCGAGAGCAGGTGGGCGTAATCCTCCAGGCAGGCGTCGAACCGGGCGGCACCGTCTTTCCAGATCCGCGCGAGGCCCGATTCGAGCCACAGGTGAGCCCACACGAACTCCCCGGCGCGAAGGGCGGCCTCCAGAAGCGGAGCGTCTCGGAGCACGCAATATCCGGTCGCCAGGGCGGCAATCATCATGGCGTTCCACGCGGTGATGATTTTTTCGTCGCGGCCCGGTGGTTGCCGTTTTTCGCGCACTTCGAACAGGCGGGATTTGGCCTGTTGCAGGATATGCTGGACTTCGAAGATGGCCACCCCCTCCCCGGTGGAAACCTTTTCCATCGATGCGGCCTGGAACAGAACGTTGCGGCGCTGGAAATTCCCCCCGGCCGTCATGCCGTAAGCCCGCGCGAACACCTTGGCGTGGCGCGGACCCAGCAGATCGAGGACCTCCTTGAGGGTCCAGGTGTAATACTCCCCTTCTCCACCCGAAGTGTCGGCAGACTGGCTCGAATAAAACCCGCCTTCGTCCGAAGTCATCTCGCGTAAAACATACTGGAACACGTCGCGGGGAACGTCCCGGTACATGTCCTGCCGGGTGGCCTGGAACAGATGCAGAAACAGGCGGGCCAGCAGGGCGTTGTCGTACAGCATCTTTTCGAAATGGGGCACCCGCCAGTCGCGCTCGGTGGCGTATCGGTGGAATCCGCCGCCGATCTGGTCGCACATCCCCCCCTGCGCCATGCGCGTGAGGCTCCGGTCGATCTGCGCGAGAACCTCCGGGGCCCCCGTCCTCAGCCAATGGCGCAACAGAAGAGAATAGTGCATGGGTTCGGGAAATTTCATTCCCATTCCAAATCCGCCATACTCGGTGTCGTATTTTTCGGAAAGGATGCGCACCGACTCTTCGATCAACCGGGACCAGGGAACGCCGGACCCCGCGGGAGTCCGCTCCTTTGTTTCGAGCCGTTCCAGGAGGGCGGCGGCGCGCTCCTGCAACTGGCCGCGATTATTTTTATAAAAGTCGGAGGCGGTTTGGAGGACCTGCGGAAAGCCGGGCCGATTGAATTTTGGACTGGGCGGGAAATAGGTTCCGCCGAGGTAGGGAATCCGATCGGGGGTCAAAAACAGGCTCATGGGCCACCCCCCGTGTCCCGTCATTTCGACCACGGCTTTCATATATACGGCATCGATATCGGGCAACTCCTCGCGGTCCACTTTGACATTGATGAACGCTTCGTTCATCAGCCGGGCGATGTCCTCGTTTTCGAACGATTCATGGGCCATCACGTGGCACCAATGGCAGGAGGAGTAGCCTATGCTGAGAAACACCGGCTTGTCCTGACGGCGCGCTTGGTCGAAGGCCTCATCGTTCCAGGGATACCAATCCACGGGATTGTGGGCGTGTTGTAACAGGTACGGGCTGGTTTCCCGCGTCAGCCGGTTGGTGTGCTTGGGGAATTCCAAACTGGGTCTCCTGAAAAACGGGGTTAGGTTGCGTTTCAAGAAACCAGTTTACTACAGGGAACCCCCGCGGCGCACACCTTAAGCATGCGGGCTGGGAGGAGAAACAGGAAGGATTTTTACTTGTTGATCAGACCTTCACGATACTGATGGTAAAAATCGCGGACACTTTCGTATTCGTCGACGGCGCTTTCCTCGATCGACTTCTTGTCCTCGATGATAAAGGAGGTATCGTTGACCTTCTCCTCGACCGTGATCCCGGCCCCCACAAGAAAGGAAGGCGAGAAAAAGGTCGTGGGATTGAGGAAGGAATCCACCACCCGGCCCACGGTATGGCGGGCCGTCGACGGACCGAAGAAAGGCAGAACGATATAAGGTCCATTGGGCACCCCATGGTATCCCAGAGCCTGATCGAAATCCTCGTTTACGTTTTCGAGTTCGTACTCATTGCCGGCAACATCGAACAACCCGGCAATGCCGATCGTGGAATTGAGGACGAATCGGCTCAGCACCACACCGGATTTATGCATGTCTCCCTGAATCGCGGAACTGACGAACTTGACGGGGGACAGAGCGTTGTCGAACGTGTTTTTGAGGGCCAACCGGATCTCTTCGTGGACGACATTGCGATAGCCCCGTGCCACGGGTTCGAAGAAATAATCGTAGAGTTTTTCGTTCACATTGTACATGAACCGGTTGTAACCCTCGACCGGGTCCCGGAGGGGAGGAAGCGGTTTTTCCTTTTCGGCAAAGGGGTCCTCAAGATCCTTAAAGGATTTGCTTTCGTGCGTATAATCCTTAAAGGGGCTTTGGGCCACAACCGTTTCCCCGGCTTTGGTGTCTCCCGACGGGCCACCGGTTTCGGAGCCTGGAGGGGAAACGGATTCCTTATCCGCCGCTGGAGGGGCTTCACCGGTAGTCTGCGGAGCTGGCATCTTCTTTTCCAGCATGATGGTCACTTCCGAGGTCTGGACCACCAGGGTGCTGTCGGGATGCAGGGTGGAAATTTTCCCATGGGGCAATTCATTGCCATCCAGATCCACAAAATTGGCCGCCAATCCGCCAGCGGGATAAAGCGCAATGGTCCAAAAAGCAAAAAGGCAAGAGAGATAGATAAACCGCCTCACCAGTTTGTTTTCCACGTGGGTTTCTCCTCCGTTGGGTTGCATCGGGGATCCGGTTCCCGGTTCCGCGAAACAAATAAGAAACTACAATAAAGGAAGGTCTGATTTTTAAACCGCGACTCAAGCCCAAAAACTATATCAAGTTTAACAAAAATTTCCACCTTTTATGTTAAAAATTGTCAAAAAAATTCAGTAGATAGCCGTTCCCTCATCCGCCCCGTTGGGATCAGGACCCACGACGGAACGAAATGGAACGACTCCCCCTCCCCGATCCCCTGTCCACAAGGGAAAACGGCGAGCCCGAGCCTCAAGGCGACGAAGCGGGTTCGGGCATTTTTTCCCGCAGACGTTGCAAACTTTCTTCCGAAATTTTCACGTTGGCTTTCCCCGCCTTGTTAACAATTTTCCAGGCCCGGGTGAAATCTCCCTGATGATAAAGGGCACCGATCAGGATTTCAAACGCCAGGGGCTCGAATGGATTGATCTCCAACGCCTTTTCCAGCTTTTGGATGGCTTCGTCGTACCGCTCCAACCGAACCAGCGAGGCTCCCCAGTAAGCATAGGCACCGGAATTCTCGGGGTTGATTTCCACGGCGGCTGAGTATTTGGGCAGAGCTTCCTCGTACCGGTTTTCCATGGCCAAAGCGAGCCCCCAATACAGATAGGTTCTCTGGTTAGTCGTTTCAAGGTGGGCGGCCCTTTCAAATTTATCGATGGCTTCGGTCCTTTTTCCCGCCTTGACCAGAGCAATGCCCCACCAGGTAAAGATTTGCGGCGCCTGAGGGTTGTTTTCGGCGACCTTGGCCGCATATTCCGCGGCCTGATCGTGTTTTCCCTGGGCAATCATCTCCTGAATCTGCTGGATGGGGTCCGCCTTCGGGGCCGGGAGAGGGGCCTGAGCCTTTTTTTTCTTCGCTTCGAATTCCGCCTGGATCCGGGCCTCCTGAGCTTCCTCGATCTTTTTCTGCTCCTCGATC
>PCWF01000092.1:17190-17657 GCA_002796165.1 Nitrospinae bacterium CG11_big_fil_rev_8_21_14_0_20_56_8 | reverse complement strand
CCGGCTCAAGGATATCACCGACTTCCTGCTCGACGTGGGGATCAGCCCGAAGGTGCTCTCCGTCATCGAGCAGGGGCATATCCAGGACATCATCACTTCCAAGCCGGAGACCCGGCGCATCCTCATCGAGGAAGCGGCGGGGATCCTCAAATACAAGCACCGCCGGAACGAAGCGCTGAGAAAGCTGGAAGCCTCCCAGCAAAACCTCGACCGCATCACCGACATTGTTCAGGAGCTGGCGCGGCACGTGGAATCGCTCAAGCGTCAGGCCGCCAAGGCGGAGCGGTACAAATTGTACCGGACCGAGGTCAAGGACCTCTCGCTCCAGATTTTCTCGCGCAAGGTGAAGCATTACCAGGTGGAGTTGAAAAAAATCGAAGCGGCCCTGCAAGTGAACCACGAACAAAAGGCGCAATGGACCGCCCAGGCGTCGACCCTCGACAACACGATCACCCAACTGCACCTGG
>PCWF01000092.1:0-17174 GCA_002796165.1 Nitrospinae bacterium CG11_big_fil_rev_8_21_14_0_20_56_8 | reverse complement strand
CAGAACCGTCAACGAGAAGAAGGAGGACATTCACTCCATCAGCGCGCGTATGGCCGGGGACGAACACGCCATTGAACTCAAGCAATCCAATATCACCCGGGCGGAAGCGGACATCCAGACCGCCGACCACGAAATCGGCCGGATGAACGGGGAGATCGAAAGCCTGACCCTTGAAACGCAGGCCCAGCGCAAGGAGCTGGGGGACTTGTCGGAGCGGATCAACGAGCAGGGGTTTGCCCTGGAGCGGGAAAGGGAAGCGCGCGACGCCGCCCGCCGGGCGCTCAGCCAGGCGGAGAACCAGGCCCGGGAGGGAGAAGCGGAACTTCTCGCGGTTCACCAGCAGATCTCGCAGAAGAAAAATAAGCAAACCGCCCTGGACACGCGCAAGCAATATCTCGCCGACCGGGACCTCAAGCTCGAAGAGGAGCAGGGAGCCCTCCGCAGTCAGTTGCAGGGTCTGACCGATCAGGTCGGCCTCCAGGAAGAAGAGTTCGGCCACGGCCAGTCCCTGTTGTCCGCCGCAAAAAACGAACGCGACGGGCTCCGGCAACAGGTGAAGGAAGGCCGGGAAAAACTTGAGGCCCTGAATGAAGCGGCCGCTTTGGTCAAAGAGGATTACCTCGCCCAGTCGTCGGTGCGGACGAGCCTCGTGGAATTGCGCAGAAAGTTCGAAGGATTCCAAAGCGGGGTGCGCCACTTGATGGCCGGGCCGGAGAATGGGGAACGGCTTCCCGGGCTGAGGGAAGTGCTGGTGGACGTGCTGAAAACCCCGGCGGAGTACGAAGCGGCCATCGAGGCGGTGCTCGGAGAACAACTGCAGACGATCATCGTCGATTCCTACTCCGACACGGTGGGGGCCATCGGCTATTTGCGGGAACACCAGGCGGGGCGGGGGACGTTCCTGCCGGTTCAGCATAAGCCGGTGTCGGTGACCACCCTGCACCTCAACGGCAATCCCGGCGTCCTGGGTAAGGCCATGGACCTGATCGAGTGCCGCGAGGAATACCGCCCGGTCGTCGAGCTTCTCCTCGACAGCGTGGCGGTGGTTCGGGACCTGGAGTCCGCGATCCAGCTTCATGAAAATCCCGAATTCCATGGCACCGTCGTCACGCAGTCGGGGGAGATCATCGATCCCCGGGGCATGGTGACGGGTGGCGCGGGCGACAACTCGCCGGGGCTCCTGGCGCAGAATCGGAAAATCGAGGAATTGACCGCCAGGGTTCAAGTGTTACAGGGCGAAGTGGAATCCGCCCAGAATATGGCCGGGGAACAAAAGGGCCGGGTTCTCGCGTGGGAAAACCAGCTTCAGCAGATCGACCAGGATGTCAACGCCCGAACGCTCACCCTCGCCAACGCCGAAAAAGACCTGCAACAGGCGCGCAGGGAAATCGCTCGATTGGGTGAAAGATTATCCTCCCTCGACCAGGAACGAACCCAGGGGGCGCAGGAAGTGGACGGCCTCGCGCAACAACTGGAAATGCTGGCGGCGGAACTGTCCGAGGTGGAGGCGGAGAAGGCCCGGCGCGAAAGCGGGCTGGAGGGCTTGCGCTCCCAGGTGGAAGAGGTTCGCCGCGGCCTGGAAACCCTGTCCGGTGAGATCGGCCGCATCGAGGTGCTCGCCGCCTCGCTCAAGGGAAAACGCGACAACACGCTGACCGAAATCAAACGGATCGAACTGCAACAGGAAAACCTGCGCCACCGCATTCAGAAACACGACCGGGAAAAAACGGAAAACGCCGCCCGGATCCAATCCGCGCAGGAGGAAATCCGCGTTCTGGAACAGAAGATTCTCGGGCAGGCGCGGGAAAAGGACCAATTGAGCGAGGAAGTGGTGCAAGAGGAAGAGGCCCTGCGGGAGAAGGAAGACTCGCTCAAATCGATGGAGCAGGAAACCCGGGCCCTCGCCCGGCAGATCCAGGAACTGACGGAAGCCATGTCCCGGGTCGAATTGCGGCGTTCGGAGATCAAGCTTCAGATCACGCATCTGGAGGAGCGCGCCTTCGAGGAATTCAACGTCATTCTGGCGGACGTGATCGCCGCCTGCGCCAACGAATTGAATGAAGAGGAAACCCGCGAAGCCGAAGAGCGGGTCCGGGAACTGAAAGACAAAATCGCGCGGATGGGAGAGGTCAACCTGGCCGCCCTCTCCGAGTTTCAGCAGGCGGACGAACGGTACCAGTTCCTGAAACGGCAACAGGAGGACCTGGCGGAATCCATCCACCTGCTCCATGAAACCATCGAGCGCATCAACCGCACCACCCGCGACCGGTTCCTGGAGACCTTCGAAAAGGTGAGCACCAACTTCAAGGAGGTTTTCGCGCGCCTGTTCCAGGGCGGCAAAGCGGAGTTGATCCTCACCGACCCGGCCAACCCGCTGGAATCCGGGATCGAGATCTCCGCCAACCCGATGGGCAAGATCATGCAGAACCTCTCCCTCCTTTCGGGCGGAGAAAAGGCGATGACCGCCATCGCGCTGATGTTCTCGGTGTTCAAGGTCCGGCCCAGCCCCTTCTGCCTGCTGGACGAGGTGGACGCGCCACTGGACGAGGCCAACGTCATCCGCTTTCAGGAAATGCTCAAGGAGATGTCGGACAAGACCCAGTTCATCATCATCACCCACAACCAGAAAACCATGTCGTTCGCCGACGTGCTGTACGGCATCACCATGGAAGAAAAAGGCGTCTCCAAAGCGGTGTCGGTCACCTTGAACTGACTCTTTCCCCACCTTGAATTCGGCAGATTCCCACGCCGAGATTTTCCCGCCATTCGGCCCCAACGGTGATATACTCCGGCCTATACCCCCCCTGCCGGATTTTAGGGCTCATTTGATTTGTTGTTGCCGATGCGCCCCTGCGCTTGCCCTGTTGAATAAAGGGCACGCTTCTGGCTCAAGTCAATTTTTAGAGGTCCCCTGATGCCGGAAGCGAAGGACATCAACGACAGCCTGGAATTCCTCCGGTACTTCGAGAAATACAGCGTTCCCCATGATCTCGCCGGGTTGGTCCAGGAAAAGATCCGCCACGGCGAACGGGCTCTCGATCTCACCGGAAGCCGCCTCCAGGAAGAAGATTTCCGGATTCTCGGAGGCATCGAGCCCCTGCAAAATCTCAAATGGCTGAACCTGAGTGAAACCGGGCTCACTTCCGCCGGGCTCAAGCACCTCTGTTTTTCCGGGATCTTTTCCGGGCTGGAGCGCCTGGGTCTCGCCAACAACAATCTCGACGACGAAGGCATTTTCTACCTCACCAAGTCCCCGCCCCTGGGCAGAGTGGTGGAGCTGGACCTGTCCTGCAACGAGATCGGGTCCCTGGGGGCGAAGGTGCTGGGCCTTGCCAATCAACTGGGACGGCTGGAAATGCTGGACCTTTCGCACAACCGGCTGGAACCCCTGGGAATCCAGTCCCTGTCCGCCTCCCCCGTCCTGTCCCGGATCCGCCATTTGAACCTGCGCGACACCTCCATCGGCGACGAGGGGGTCCAGCACCTCGCCGGCGCTCCCAGCCTGGGACAACTGGAAACCCTCGATTTATCCGACAACAGCCTCAAGGCCGGGAGCCTGCAGACCCTGTCCCGATCTTCCGGCGACCTGAAAAATCTGAAACGCCTGGTCCTCACCAACAATCACCTGGGCGATGAAGGGGTCCAGGCTCTGGCGCAGTCCGCCGTGTTCTCCGGTCTGGAGGAACTGGTGCTGGAATTCAACGGCCTCACCGCCGACAGCGCCATTTTTATCGCCGAATCCAAAACCCTCGGCAGGCTGAAAATTCTCAATCTCAATAACAACTGCCTGCAGGCCGAGGGCATCCAGGTGCTGACCCGGTCGCCCAACATGGAATGGGTGGAGGACCTGGACGTGGGGGAGAACAACCTGGGGGTTGAAGGCGCGCGGGCCCTGGCGGGCGGACCCTATTTCGCCAACGTGGTGCGCCTGCGGCTCAATAACAACGGCATCACCGATGCCGGAGCCGCCGCCATCGCACAATCGAAGACCCTGACGCGCATGCGCGAACTGTACCTGGAAAAAGACAACTGGATCCACGCCGAGGGTTCCCGTGCCCTGGCCGAGTCACCGTCCCTCGCCACGTTGAAAAAACTGGTGCTGACCTTGAACATGATCGGCGACGAGGGCGCCCGGCACCTCGCGCAATCGCAAACTCTCGGCACGCTGGAATCGTTGAACGTCGCCGGCAACCGCCTTTCCCCCATCGGAGAAAACAGCTTGCGTAACTCGCAAACGCTGGTTAACCTGAAAACCTTGGAATTGGTATAACCGGGAAACGGAGGGAGAAAAAACTTTAGCTATAAAGAAATTCCAGGATGATCCCCGATTTTTAGATTTCATTGCGCCTTTTTATTATGGTATACCCTGTCCGGGGTAGGCCAAAATCTTAAAAATTTCAGGATTCCCTATCATGGAACCGCTAAGAAATTCCATCATCGGCCACTTGAATCATCATGTGGATAACGAGGAGAAGTTCCACCAGGAACTTCAGCGCATGGTTAAAAAAGAAGGGGACGAAATTTACTCGCTTCTGCTGAACATCCTCACCAACGAATCCTTTTCTTCATCCGAAGCCAGGAAAACCTGGCAGAATATCCGTAGTCATCAAAAGTCCATGTCGGACGCTCTGGGGCGTCCGGTCAGCCTGATGACGGCTACCTGCGACTATTTCAGCACGATTCGGAAAATCATGAAGATTCCCAAGCTCATCGAGCTCAAGGCCTTCGAGGAAACCACGCGGTCTTCTTACAGTGACGGGCTGACGGGTTTGTTCAACCGGCGCTATTTCGATTCCGCCCTGACCTCTGAGATTAAACGTGCGCAACGGTATAAATCCGAGGTCTCCCTGCTTTTTATGGACCTCGATCATTTCAAGAACCTCAATGACACCTACGGTCACCAGGGGGGCGATCATGCGCTCAAATCCGTCGGGGCCATTATCCAGGACCAGAAACGGACCGAAGACATCGGTTGCCGGTATGGAGGGGAGGAATTGATCCTCATTCTCCCACAGACGACCAAGGTGAAATCCCTGATCCTGGCCGAGCGCGTCCGCAAGGCGGTGGAAAAAATGAGTTTTAATTTTAACGGGCAATCCTTCAAGGTCACCTTGAGCGGCGGCATCGCCAATTACCCCGTTGATGCGCAGGAGAAGGAAGACTTGCTCAAATGTGCGGACCTGGCCGTTTACGAAGCCAAGAGAAAAGGCCGGAACAAAATATTCCCTTACGCCGCCCGGACCGAGCAAAACTGAGCGGTTCCTTCCATCTCTCCGCCCTCATAGATCATCCTACGGGCGTGAGGTATCCGCCTTCACGGCAATCAGATTAAAGGTGTTTTCGGATTTCAGGATGCGGTTGGCGATCCAGGCGGCCCAGGCATAACGGCGGGAACAGTATTTATTCAACTCCAGCACCTGGAATCCGCCGCGCTCCAAAACGGGCAGTAGCACCAGAGGATCGATGCCGCCGAATTGCCGCTGGTAATCGGCCAGCGCATACCGGTCCTCAAACAGGGGGATTCCCCTCCATCGCATCTCGGCGCGGTAAAGGGTTTCGTGCAGGCGGGTGAGCAGACGGTGCAGAACATACCGGAAGCGGGAGGGGATCTTCTGCTTGAGCGGCTCGAAGAAGATGAGGAATATCCCCCCCGGCGCAACCCGGCGCAAGGCCGCTTCCACCACCGCACCCGGATCATGAAGATGGTGCAGGAGGGCGGACATCGCCACCGCATCATACAATTTCGTTTCTTCACGGGCGAAGGTTTCCGCGTCGGCGTTAACCCACCGTGCCCGAGCCCGGTGAACGGAGGGAATGTTGTTCTCCAACGCCTCCGTCATCTCGCGCGAAAGGTCCACCCCCGTGACCGAAAATCCCCGCTGAAGAAATTCCAGAAACAGGTACCCCGTTCCGCAACCCAGGTCGAGAACCTCGGCTCCCGGTTTGAGGCGGGCGCACGCCCGATCCAGCGTCGCGGTTAAAATCCTGCGTTGATATCCATGCGTCTGCTCGGGGTGCCGGGCGAGGTAGAGGGCTCCTTCGAGCGCGTGAACGGCCTGGTTGGCTTCGAGAATCTGCTCCCGAAGGTTCGAAGGTGAGCCGCCCTCACGGCCGATGAGATCCTTTTCTGCCGGGGTCGTATGAGGCATCGCGCTTCAGGTCCGGGTGGCCGCGTTTCCGGCGGAGCCGAAGAAAAACCGTTTCGATGTCTTTTCCGTCTCGCACTCGTTGCAATTTTCGCACACCCGGGGAAATTGGCCCGCCTCGTGTTGCCGGCGCAACGACTCGATCCCGCCGCCCCGCCACAGATCGGCGACGCGGTCTTCCCACGCATTGCCCAGCGTGAGGGTTGCGTTGTAATCCACGCAACAGGGGATGACCCGCCCGTCCCAAAGGACCACCAGCTTGCCGTAATCCTTCCCGAACGGTTCGGGACAGGGAGCATTCCGCGGCGATTGCATCAACCGGGGTTGCAGGCGAACGTGATCGACGATGGTTTCCCAGTACGCCACGTATTCATCCACGTCGTCCTGGGTGTCCTCCTCGACGGTGAACACGACGCCCATGCTCAGCGCGGGGCGGCGCGCATCTTTTCGCGCTTTGAGCTTGAGGATGTTCGCCTCGATCTTCTCCAGTTCCACCCCGCGGACGCGGCGGTAGGTCTCCGGCGATCCGTCGATGGAAAACCGGATGATGCCGAGCGGGCTCGCCACGATGCGGTCGATCATCTTTTCCGTCAGGAGCGTGCCGTTGGTGTTCATCACGATGTGGCGGATCCCCGCGCCGCGGGCGTAATCGAACATGCGGAACAGGTCCTTGTTGAGGAGCGGTTCCCCCCAGTTGTGCATGCACAGGTGCTCCAGGCCGGGGCAACCGTCGATGACTTTCCGGAACAGGTCGAAAGACATGAATCCCTCTTGGCGCGTCATGCCTTCGGTCACAAAACAGAACGAGCAACGCAGGTTGCAGGTGTTCGTGGGCTCGACGATCAGCGAAGTGAGTTTCTTGACTTCCATCACTCGATTACCTTTTCAATGAGGTAGGGAGGCCGGTCCTGAACCTGCAAATGCACCCGGCCCAGGTACTCTCCCAGAAATCCGAACGACAGGAGTTGCACCCCGGCAAGAAAAGCGAATACCGCCGAGAGCACCACCAACCCGTCAACGAGAATATCGCGCACCAGCCGCTGATACAGGAGAAAGGCCATCATGGCGAATCCGGTCAGCGCGCCGAAGATTCCCATGTAGGTCACCAGCCGCAGAGGGAAGGTGGAATATCCCGTCACGATGTCCCAGGCAAGCTGGATCAGTTGCGTGTAACCATACTTGGTCTTGCCTTTACTGCGGACGTGGTGTTCCACCTCCACCTCGACCGTGGGCACGCCCATCCAGCTCATGAGCACCGCCATGAATTGCGACCGGTCGCGGCATTGGTTGATTTTTTCGACCACGCTGGGGCGCAGGGCGCGAAAGGAACTCAGATTCAGCTTGACGGTGGGACCCAGCATCTTCTGGGTCAGCCAGCGGAGAAGGCCCGAACCCGCAACCCGCGACCAGGCGTCCCGGCGCTTGCGCGGCACCGTCACCACGAGGTCCACTCCTGGGGTCATCGCCTCCAGGAGCCGGGGAATTTCCTCTGGCGGATTCTGCAGGTCGGAATCGAGCTGGACCACCACCTGGCCCCGGCTCTGGCGGAATCCCGCAAGGACCGCCGCCTGCTGGCCGAAGTTTCGCGTGAACCGCACAATCCTCAGCGTGCAATCGTTTTCCTTGAATCGCTTGAGAATTTCGTAGGACCCGTCCGTGCTCCCGTCGTCGACGAAAACGATCTCGCAGGACCGGCCCATACCCTGAACCGTCTTTTTGAGGCGAGCGTAAAGCTCATCGAGGACGGGCGCCTCGTTGTACACGGGAATGACAATGGAGACTTCAACCGGTTCGGCCATCGACTGGATCTCGTTTCGGATAGGGTCGGCTCCGGAATTTTGGCCCGGGTCCTTTATTACGGTCTTTTCCTGCCCCGCGCCGCATTACCGGACAGTCAGGTCATTGTCGGTGCGTTGGTGGGCGCGATGGTGTTCTTCCACAACAAGGCAAACGGGGTCTTGATCGCCGAACGCATCAGCCATCCCATGTCCACGGTATTGAGAACGTGGCGGGCCCGCTTGAGACTGAAATAAAACCGGCGGTTGGCTTCCTTGCGAAGGTAGGCCAACTCCTCTGCCTGCACCCGGCTGGCATTGCAGTTGACATAGTCGTAGGAATATTCGGAAAACCCCTCGTGCGCGTCGGCACGTTCCTTGATAAAGGTGTCCCTCAACTCGGTTCCCGGATTGGGAATGACCAGCGAGAAATTGGCGGTGGTCAGCGGCAGACTGCAGGCGAAATCGATGGTGGCCTCCATCTCCTCCCGCGTCTCGGTGGGGAAGCCCAGCATGAAGAACCCGTGCACGCTGATCCGGTTGCGCGACAACTTTTCCACCACCCCGGGCAGAATGCCGATATCGAGATCCTTTTTGATCTGGTCCTGGATGCGCTGAGACCCCGACTCGATTCCGAGCGCCATCCGGTACACCCCGGCCCGGCGCATCTTGGCGATGAGTTCATCATCGAAGAAATCGGCGCGCAGTCCGTTGGGAAACGTGATATGCACCTTCAGCCCGCGCCGGATCACCTCGTCCATAACCTCCTTGGCCCGCTTCATGTTGAGGTTGAACACGTCGTCCACGATGCTGAACTCGCCGACCTTGTAAGTGCGGACGAGGTACTCCATCTCGTCCACAATCCCCTTTGCGGACTTGTACTGGGTGGACTTGTCGAAAATATCATGGCAGTAGGTGCACTTGAACGGGCACCCGCGCGAAGTCACGATGGGAATGAACCTGCGGTTGCGGTACGCAGGAAAGAAATCCATCGCGCACTTGAAATTGAAATAGCGTTCGGGGTCGATAAGATCGTACTCGTTGCGGAGCGTGTCCAGGTCGCGGATGACCGGCCGGTCCGGGGTCTTCACATACCCGCCGTCCTTCCGGAACGCGATTCCCTCGATGCCCTCCAGGACGCCGCCCGTGTCCAGCGCGCGAACCAGTTCGACGATCGTCAGGTCCCCTTCCCCGCAAACCATGTAATCGACGTTCGGGTCGCACAGGATGAATTGCGGTTCGTGCGCGCAATGAGGACCCCCGAAAACGATTTTGACCTCCGGCTTGAGGCGCTTGATCCGCGCCGCTTCCGCGAATCCGTATCGGCTCTCGACGGTCATGATGCCGATCCCCACGATATCGGGATCGAACTCCCGCATGACGGTTTCAAGTTCCTTTTGCGGATGATCGGAGATGCGCAGGTCGGCGATTTTTACGTCATAGCCGTTCTGTTTCAGAATGGAACCGATCGCCAACAACCCCAGCGGCAAAACCCGGGCCATGGAGCGGTTGTAGGCGGAGGGACGAATAAGCAATATTTTCATAGGAATGACCTGTCAGTGTGTTGCAGAAGGCAGACCGCCCGGTCTGCCGGATTACTTTTCCAGCGTGGGCGCGTTCGTCGGCGCGATCGCATTTCTCCAGATGAGCGCCATCGGCGTCTTGATGGCCGACCGCAGGAGCCATTTCAGGCTCATGGTCTGCCACACCTGCCGGGCGCGCCTGGCGCTGAAATAAAAGCGGCGGTGAGCTTCCTTCTTGATCTCCACCAGTTCCTCGGCGCTCACCTTGCTCGCATTGTTGTTCACGTAATCGATGGAATAGTGCGAAAATTCCTGCTCGGCCTTCTCCTTCTCCGAGATAAACTCTTCCCGCAGTTCGGTTCCCGGATTGGGGATGACCAGCGAGAAGTTGGCGGTGGTGAATCCCGACCGGCAGGCGAAATCAATCGTCTGCTCCATCTCCTCGCGCGTCTCGGTGGGGAACCCCAGCATGAACAACCCATGCACGCTGATTCCCGCGCGCGTGAGTTTGCGCACCACCCCTTCCACAACCCCGATGTCGAGATCCTTCTTGATCTGGTCCTGGATACGCTGGGAACCCGATTCCACCCCCAGCGCCATCCGGTACACTCCGGCCTTGACCATGAGGTCGATCAACTCGTCGTCGAAGAAATCGGCGCGCAGACCGTTGGTAAAGCTGATATGAACCTTCATGCCGCGCTCGACGATGCGGCGCATGATGTATTTCGCCCGAGGCATGTTGAGATTGAACATGTCGTCCACAATATGGAATTCGCCGATCCCGTAATTGCGCATCAGGAACTCCATTTCATCGAGCACCACCTCCGGCGAGCGGTACTGCATGGACTTGGAAAAGATATCGTGGCAGTAGGTACAACGGAACGGGCACCCGCGCGAAGTGACGATAGGGAGGAACTGGCGGCAACGGTACGCGGGAAAAAAATCCATCGAACAGCGAAAATCGAAATAGCGTTCCACCTCCAGCAGGTCGTATTCCTGAGTCAGCCAGTCCAGGTCCTTGATCACCGGCCGGCCGGGCGTCTTCACATAATCCCCGTCCCGGCGGAACGCGATGCCCTGGATCGCCGAAAGGTCTCCCCCCGTCTCCAGCGCCTGGAGAAGTTCGAGGAGGGTCAGCTCCCCCTCGCCGCACACCATGTAATCCACGTTCGGATCGTGGAGCACGTAGCGCGGCTCGTGCGCGCAATGCGGCCCGCCAAAGATCACCGGGAGACCCGGTTTCATAGCTTTCACCTGCGCCGCCGTCTCGAATCCGTAACGGCTTTCGATGGTCATGATACCGATACCCACCAGGTCGGGATCGAACTCCGCCAACGCCTCGCGCAGATCGTCGTCGGGCCGGTCGGAGAGGCGCAGGTCGAGGATGCGGGCCTGGTGGCCGTTCCGGCGCAGGACCGATCCGATCGCCAGCAAGCCCAGCGGCATGGAGCGCGCCATCGAAATGTTGCCGCCCGCGGCGGGTCTCAGGAGAAGGACTTTCATGTCGGGGTCAGCTCCCGGGCGGTGGGTTTAAGTTTCATCAGCTCCGGCGCGGCCCGGTGCCCCGCAAGAACGGGAACCGGCTCGAAACTTTGCGGTGACCCCACATACTCCGACTGGCAACAGCCGAGGCATCCGGGAAAAATCTTTTCCTTCGCCAGCAATTCGCGGAACTCCCGGGCCCGTTCCCCGTGCCAGGGAATGCCCCCGTGCTCGTCCGGAAAATGGCCCAGCCGGTAATGCGGGCAACTGTGCACGTCGCCGTAAGCCGAAAAAGCCACCTTCGACCAGGGGATGTGGCACCGGTAATCGCGGTAGGAACTGCGGTTGGAATAATAGCGGACCAACTCCTCCACCGTGATGCCGTTGGGAGAATAGCGAAGCTGGGTGCGGAATTTCCGGCTCAAAACCTCAAGCCGGAGCAACTCGGTGCGGAGAAACCCGGGATCGATCTCCTGCACCGGTGCGGGGGATCGCCGGAGAAAGTCGTCCTGATTATAATTTTTCCCGTGCCAGTACGTGGCGGTGTTGTTGACCACGAAATTGCAGACCTCCACCCCCATCGATTCGGCATATTCGTACAAGGGAACCAGGTCCCGCACATTGCCGCGGTTGATCACGCAGGTGAGATGGATCAGCGGATACCGGCTCTTGAGCGCCGCCCTCCGGCGGGTCAGCTCCTCCAGCCCGCGCCGGGTTTTGCGGAACGAGCCGGGGATCGTCGTCACCCGGTCATGGAGCGCTTCGCCCCCCTCCAGCGACACACCGACATAGAACAGGCCCGATCCAAACAGCGAGCGCATGCGCAGGTCGAGGATCTGCTCCACCACCGGGGGCTGGAACAAGGTTCCGTTGGTGATCACATGCACCTTGTGCCGGGACGCGGCGAACTTCAGGATATCGAGGAAATCGCTTTTCATGAACGCCTCGCCCCCCGTGAACGTCACCACCGTTCGGCGCGGCAGGGCCGAAAGGGCCCGTTCCACCTCCGCGGCGGAAAGTTCTTCGCCATACTTCCGGCCGCTCTCGGTTTCCTCGATAATCTCCAGATAATGACACATTTCACAACGCAGATTACACCGGTACGTTATCTCAAAATAGGCATGGAGCGGGGGAAAGGCAAACCGGGGATTCAGCCAAAGCGGCAGGCGCGCATACAGACCCGGCAGAATCTTTTGCAGATATTTGAAGGAAATCATGAATTCCGTTCGATCAAGTCAATTTCCGGGCGGGACGGGAACCTCGAACACCTCTCCCCCCTGCCGCAATATTGCGCCACTTTTTTCCCCACAATTGAACAAAAGATCCACCGCCGACAAATACGGTACAAAGCCGGGAAAACGCTGATCGTACTGGGGATGCCGGTACTCTTGAAATATCAATGAGATCCCCGCTTTCCGGAAGATATCCTCCGAAAGATACCCACGGCCCGCATCCCCGTTCAGATACTCCGTCGCTCCCAGAACGCGGCAAAGGGACAGGATGCGCTCGACCTTCTCCCCCCCCGATTCCAGGCCGGAGGATGGCACCGTCGGCGTATCGATTCCGAACGCTTCGCACAAAACCCCGATCCCCGCATAACAGAGGTCCACGAGGAAAACCGGGTCTTTATTATATATCGACTCCAGCCGGGGAAAATAAAGATCAAAGTAGGGGGCGTGCGCATAGTTGGCGCGAAGCGTTTCAAGATGCTTCCGGCGCCAGGGCATGGAGGGGTCGATCCGGGTTTCTTTCAGCAGTTGCCGGTAGCGGTTTTTCTGAATGACGGGAACCGTAAGCCAGCACCATCCCTCCCGGGTGCGGACGCGGTTGCGGTTGCGCCAGTCGCGCCGGGTGTACTGCACGTCGTCGAGAAACACGAAACGGTCGACGCGGGCCATCTGCTCGAAATACCCAAGCCAGGGGAGGTAAGAAGGCTGGAGGATGGCGATTCGCATCGGAATATCCTGAGTAAGGCCGGCCCTCACCCCGCCGGATAACGGTTGCGCTCCGGCAGGCACGCAGGTCAGCCGACTTCCTGAAACTGCCGGGACAGGAAGCGAAGGTCCTTGTTGAGCACGTTTTCGTCCATCAGGTGGCGGATCCGCTTGACCCGGAAATATTTGTCGGACTTCAGATCGCGAAGAGTGAGCCCACCCTTGCGATAAGCTTCGTAGAGTTCAAGGATGCCCTTGCGCAAATCCCATTGCGGTTGAAAATCGGGGCAGGCTGAATGGATCTTGGAACAATCCACCCGGTAAGTGCGGCCCCCTTCGCCGGGAACGAACTGGATCTCCACGTTTCCGCCGGGCAGGGTTTCCTTGACGATCCGGGCGATTTCCCGAACCCGGTAATTTTCACCCGTGACCCCCACGTTGAACGCCTGGTTATGAATCGTTTCCAGAGGCGCATGGAGGACGCTGTAAAACGCCCGGCAGAGGTCCTGCACGTGAACGAGCGGCCGCCAATGGTGCCCGTCGCCGAACACCGTCAGTTTGTTTTCCAGAACCGCCCCCGCGACCATCACGTTCACCACCAGGTCGAGCCGGAGGCCGGGCGACATACCGTAAACGGTGGCGTTACGCAACATCACGGGATGAAAATGAGCGTCGGCCAGCTTGCGGATCTCCACCTCGGCCTGGGCCTTCGCCCGGGCATAAGCGGTGATGGGGTTCAGCAACCCCTCTTCCGTGATGGGCCGGTCCTCGGGCGAGATTCCGTAAAGGCTACATGAAGACGAAAACAGAAACCGCTCGACCCCGGCCTTCTTGGCCATCTCGGCCAGGCGGGCCGAAGCGGCGCCGTTAATATCATAGGTCAATTGCGGGTCCATCTCCCCGAGAAAATCGGTGGACAACGCGGCCAGATGAATGACCGCCGTCACCCCTTCCAGGTCCGCCTCGGTCACGTCCCGCACGTCCTTGACGATCTGCCGGAACCGGGGCCGGGTTCCATTTTGAAATTCGCACCCCCGGTAAAACCGGGAATCCAGCCCCACCACTTCCAGGGACCGCTCGGTCAAAAACCGGGTCATCACCTGGCCGATGTAGCCCATGTTTCCGGAAATCAGGATCATTGGAGGTTCCTTTTGGGGTTGGAGATCTGTGGGTTGGTCATGAGGACTGGGCCGGCCGAACGCGATCCCGAATTCCACGCGCCGCCGGGGGTCAAGCCATCCCGGCTTGAAATGAGGAGTCCCATAATACCTTTTCGGTTAAACGGGACCTTTACTTAAAGGCGCCTCTCATAATTCATGGAGCGGCAATTCGCCCACCGGCCGGCCAAATCGAGGCTCCTCCGGTGGGACGGTCACAACATCCGCACCAATTCCTGGACCGCTTTAGCAATCCCGTCGGCCACCTCGGCAATGTTCTGCCCCGTCATATAGGCCGGGCCGGAAATAATCTTGTTTTCACGGTCCACGACACAATCGCGGGTTGGACATTCCTGGTGCTTGCTCCCCATTTTCTCGATTTTCTGGCTGAACTCGTTGGTCCCCCCGATGGTCAAGGTGGGATGGATGCCGGACCCGTCGAACACCTTCGCCACCATGGCGGGAGAGATGCACACCGCGGCCTGGGGCTTGTTCTTCTGGCGGAAATCCTTGACCAGCCGCGCCACCTCCGGGTGGACCTTGCAGTTTTCGCCCGTCACGGCGAAATCGCTCAGGTTCTTGGCCGCGCCGAATCCGCCGGGAATGAACAGACCGTCCAGATCCGCCGCGCTCACCTCCCTGATGTCCTTGATCTTGCCGCGGGCGATGCGGGCGGCTTCGACCAGCACGTTCCGTTTTTCCCCTTTCATCTCCTCGCCCGTCAGGTGGTTGATGACATGCATCTGATCCACGTTGGGCGCCATGCAGACCGCCTCGGCCCCGGCCCGCTCGATGGCCAGCAAAGTGGCCACCGCCTCGTGGATCTCCGACCCGTCGTAAACCCCGCAACCGGAAAGGATCACCCCGATCTTCTTCTTGCCCATGACACACCCCCTCGATCGAATGGATAGGATTCCGGTTCCCTCGAACCGGGCCGTTTTCCGGGAATTCGCGCCCATCCCGGACCACCTGTTGTTTCCGGGAACTTTCGAGATTATACTACACCAAACCGACCGGAAACCTGCCTCTCGATCCCACTCGTGGGTTACCTTAACAGCCGGAAGAGGCCGGATCAACCCCATATTAATAATACAGTTTTGCATAATGGAAGATAGCATTCTCCAGTCCATCCGCAGGAGCGGGTTTCCCGAAAAGAGAGTCCGCCTGCTCTTCCTTCCGGTGTACCGGTCTTGCAAGGAACACGGCCTCGCGCTGGCCGACGTGCTCCGGAACCTGGAGGCACAGGACGTTTTCGGGACCCTGGAGGGGGACCACATCGTTTTCAGGTCATCCCGGCATCTGGAAGAAGGGCGGGTGTCCCAGCCCGGGCCGGAACGCGCCCGCGGTTTTTTTGGACTGCCCGGACTGGGCAATCTCGAATCCCTGCAACAATTCGCGCGGGAGCAAATGGCGAAGATGCCACCCGAACAACTGGAACAGATCAAAAAATCGTTCGACAACATGAGCGATGAGGAAAAGCAAAACCTCATCCAGCTTCTCGCCCGGCAATTCAAACCCGGGAGCTGAACCGCACTCCCCCATTCAACCCGAACCCGAAACCCGGACCCATGCTTAAATTCGCCCTCGACATCGACAAACGGGACCGCGTCCCGCTTCCCGGCAATGCCTCCGCCGAAGAGCGGTCGCGCGAGACCTACCGGAACAACCTGTTTCCCTATACCATCGTGCGCGCCGGGCTGGACCTGGCCTACAAGGAACTGGACGACATCCTCAATTATATCGACAACGGACACCAGCCCCCGCCCGATTCCACCCGGCAGGACTGGCCCGCCGATATCCCGGCCTGGTACCGCGAGCGGTTTCTCTGGTCGGCCCATTTCCTCGACATGGAAGATCTGCACGGCCTGCTCGTGGTCCTCATCAAGGCCATGGACTCCTTCGGCACCCGCCAGGGAATGAACGCCTGGCACCTCATGGTCCTTTACGATTGCGTACAAAACATTGCCGCGCTGTACAACCACCTGCTCGAAAACGACCCCGCCAAGGCCCGCGACATCAACCTCAGCAAGGGAACGGTGGTGGATTTCGACGATTTCATCAACCGGTACTGGCCGCATCTGGACTTCACCCTGCTGTCCCGGCCCGATTTTCCCCACCTCCCCCACATGAAACGCAAAGAAACCATCGAGGCCAAAATTCAGGAGTACATTGACGAAGGAAACGAGCCGCTCGCGGCCCTGGAAATGGCGGGAAAAGAACTGCAACTGGAACCGGCGACGATGGCCCTGCTGAGGAGGGACCGGCTGGACCGCCGGTTTATGGAACCCCTACCCCTGCCTTTGGAATGAACCCCGGGAGGGGCTGTTTGACCCGAATGAAATTTCGATGTCGCTCCTGCTGAAAGCGAGGAATCCGGCGGGAACGATAAAGGCACATGCGCCCTCTACCGGGTTGGAGCAAGAATCTTCAGCGCGGACGCGCTTCAGAATGACATCTCAAATGTTAACGCGGGAGCTGGCTCACCTCTCCCACCTTACGCGCACGTTTTGCCTGCTTCCCGTCACCCTTTGACTCCCCCCCTTTGGGCGCGGGCAAAGAGTTCAGATTGCCGGGTCCCCACACGCTTCCCATTTTCTGCACCCCCATGTCCTGGAAGGCAAGTCCCGTCGGGTCCTTCACCTCAAACAGATTCGTATCGACCGCGAAGAGGTCCACCACAAAACCCCGCGAGTCGAACCCGGAGAGACTGATATTCTGGCTGGGGGTCTTGCCGCCGGGCTGGGTGTTCAAGGTCGGATTCGGGACAAGCGTTCCCTGAACGCCCTGGATCGCGTTGACCGTCCGTTCCGTGGAAAGCTCGCCGACCGTCCGGCCCGTGTTCCCAACGGGAAGTAGCGAAGCATCGGTGATCAACCGCTGGTTAAACGAAATCTGGCTCAACAGGGGAGTCGCAACCGAGGCATTCTCTTGTCCCGTCAGCGTTCCCGCGTAAAACACCGTGATATTGCCCTGGGTTCCCGATGTATTGCCCGTAGCGTTGTTGGTGAGCGCGGTCACGTTCAAGCTGTCCGATTCCGATATTTCGATATTGCCCGAAGTACTGTTGGTGATATTGACCGAAGCCACTTGCGTTTCGATGGCTTGATTGGTAGCCCCAAACCCCGCGCTGGTGGTGGCGACCAACCCGCCGTCGGGA
>PCWF01000068.1:2837-17630 GCA_002796165.1 Nitrospinae bacterium CG11_big_fil_rev_8_21_14_0_20_56_8 | reverse complement strand
TCCCGGTCCAGAATATTAAAAATATTTCGGGCAAAGGCCCCGTCGTCATTCATGCCCATGACCTGGATCAACATATCCAATTCTGAAAAATCCTTTTTGCGGATATCATGATCCTTCAGACTAAAGGCATTTTTTTTCGCGAACCAACCTGGGTTATGAGCTGAACTCAGGCCTGACTGGCCAAAGGCCTGACTATCTAAATGCACCGCATGGTAGACATTGCCCGGGGCCAAACTGTTGGTTTCCCAAAAGGTGCTTTTATACTCCTCGGTCTGCAAGTACAGCCCCATGAAACGTTCGTTCATACTCAATCCGACGAAATGAGTATCCGGGGCATGAAGACCGAAGCGCCGAATCAGGGTGTTAAAGGCAAATTCGTAGAACAATCCGTCGTCGTCCTCAGGAATGATGAAGTTCAATTCTTTCTGCCCTTTAGGCAGTTTTTCTCCATTCGAAAGGCGGACCTTGTAGGAACGCTTTCGCCCTGTCCAATGGTCGGCCAACATACCGCGATAACGTATTTCCATCGGGTACTGAACCCCATCCAGCAACATGCCGCCCGGAAAAAATTCCTTGAACTGGTCGGCCAATATTTTCAAATTGATCGGGGAAAAGGGAAGCGGGGGAGGAATCTCCGCCACGATATCATCCATCTTGCTCTGGAAAGCCGGGGCCAGGTCAAGCCGGATCGAAGAAGCGTGGAGTTTTTCTTTGAGTGTGCGGTCAATTTCCATCAGAGAATCGGGTAGAGGGGTCAATTGAAAATCCGTATACAGGAAAGTGCCTTCAGGGGTTTGAATGGTAATGCGGATTTTCGGAGACTCCGTAGTGCGGAAAGGCACGGCCACCTTTTCCCAATTGCCATTTCGGAGTTGGCCGGGGACATGCACAATCAGTTCCCTGCCCTCTCCGTCTTTGATTCTAATGATGGGAAGATTTGAAGTTTCATCTCTATTATAAGCCCAGAATTCCAGTAGATATCTTCCACCCGGATTTACCGGGACGGGGGCATGGATCAGATCCACCCCTCTCTCCGTCGAGACAGCCAAAGCCAGGCCAATTCCGGACCGGGAAAAAAAGGCCGCCAGTTCCGGGGAAGTGATCCCCGCCTGGCCGAGGGACAGGATTCGTGGTTTTTCCTTTTGCAGGTCGAAGCGTTTCCGGAAATTATTAGAAGACCGATCGGACCAGATCCGGACGTCCCGGTAATCCATGGACAAGACATCTCCAGGTTGGTGGATGTCGTGTCGCAGGGTGACTACCAGACGATCGGGATGTAACTCCTCCAGCAATTTGGATTCAGTACTCCCATGGCGGCGCACGGCGGCGTTGAAATCCTCCGCAGGATTGCGATTTTTGGTGTCGTACCATTGTCCGGGATTTTCCGGGAAAACCACCGCGGCAGAGAAAAACCGGCGTTTGGAGGCATCCTCAAAAATGGTGTTGGGAGTTTGAAACCAGCCCCCGCCTGGCACTCCTCCCAAGTAGTACAACATTCTTCCAACAGGATAATCGCCCCTAAAAAATTCGACCTCCAAAATCGCCTTGGGCAAACCATGGCGTTCCCCGACCCGAAACTTGGCATTCAAGCCAACATTCCTGACATCCGAAACTTTCAGGACCTGGACCATGGAGAGAGTGGACTGGGTCGTGATGCCGGCTTTTGACCGGATGTTGAAAAACTTTCCGGCCGCCTCACTCAGAACATCAATATCCTGATTAAAAGGGATGGAAGTGTCCCTTTGCCACCGAACAATCGGGGCCAATTCCTGGTATCTGAGAAGTGAGGCGCGATTCTCCTCCAGAAGAAAGGGTTGCCCACCATGGAGGGGACCATGTGGCGTAGGGCGCACTTCCCAAGAAGCCAAACCATCTTGAAAATTGCCGTTGGAGAGCAAAGGCGCCTCTTGGGCGGTGCCGCTCCCTTCCAATAGGAGCCCTACCACAAGCCACCCCGCAAACCTCAGAATCCCTCTGAAAACATTCGGGGCGATCATCCCAACTCCGCTATCTCCCTGGGTGAACACTTGCTTTCCTTCAGTTACGGAGTTCCATAATTTCATAATTTCACCCGGGGTATCCAGGCGGGGGAAATCAAAAGGGTTTCAACATCCGAAGTCATGACTTTTTAACGTTCCATCCAAGCCGGATTGCCACCGATAAAAGGGAAGGGATCTATGATCCCAATAGGGACTTCGGTTTTCTTTCCGCCAAACTCCAACAGACGGTGTTCCAGCACAATCCGGTTGAGTATCTGCGGATCACCCGCCTTTTGGAGGGGACCGGAAACGCGGAAATCTTCCCCGGAGGAATCCATGAACAAAGGGGACTCCGTAACTCTTCCCCCCAGGTCTCGAGTCCCATTCCCTCTCAACACGACAAATTTCCCAGGTGAAAGTTGGGTCGGTTCCTCACCCTCGAGGAAATTTCTGAAGCGCCCTTTTTTTCCCTGAATCTTGGGGATTTCAGGAGCCACAATCATGTATTTGAAATCGCCGGGCCGGTCTATCCAAAAAGAGTGGGCCGCCATCGCCAGAGAATCCCCCCCCTCTTCATTTTGGATTCCGATATCCATGTCCAGGTTTTGCAGGAGGGAATTGAATATCTTGGCCTGCCCGCCCGCGTGGGCGGCCTTCTTACGATAGATCGCGATACCGATCCGGTTTTCAATGATGGTATTATTGACAATCATCGGGGTGGAAGAATCCTTGATGGCCATTCCGGTATTGTTGCCCACCAATAAATTATTGAAGATGACGTCTTGGGACTCTTCTCCCACACTGATGGCCTTGTCCCCACTCTCTGCCACTTTATTGTTCACCACCAGGGTATGGGATCCAGACAGGTCGATCCCGTCATCGCCGTTTCGGTAGATCAGATTTCCCTGAACCAGGGTCCCAGGAAGCATAAAGTCGAAATCCAATGCATCATGATGGTTGCCAATGAAAAAACTGTTACGCACCGATGAAATGGAATTCTTGAAGTTCAGGGCATCATCCCCGCGGGCATCCAGGAAGATGCTGTCCTCCACCTGAACCGGCGCAAAATAAGCACTCAACATTCCGGAGAGGAAAACTCCGTTGATGTAAGCGTCATTCCCTCCCTTGAACAGACAATATTTAAAACGGGCGGAGGCTTCCTCCTGAAGCACCGCCACCACACCCCATCCCTGGCGGGGGTTCCATCCGCTGAATTCAATGGGAGAGGCAGAGGTCCCAACGGCTTCCAATTGACCGTATACAACCAGGGAAACCCCGGGAGCGAAAATGAGGTTTGCGCCGGGTTGGAGAATAACCTTAACGGATTTCGGGATGATTACATTGTTTCGAAAAAAATGCCGGCCCGGAGGCAGGGAAAAAACCTCTCGCGATTCGGGACCGGATTGGGAAAAGGATTGGATTTTTATTAAATGATCCCAATCCCCTGCCCTGGAATTTGCGGGATACCCTAAAAGGGACGTGAACAGAACCGCAGAAATCCCAACCGATAATCGAATCCAGGCTTTTGCCCTAATTGGCTGAAAACGAAAGGAGGGAGAGGGCATGTTTTGACTCCCAGCGTTAAATATACAGATTCGTTTCCGGAGCCAGTAGCACGACTCCCTTGATCCCCGTCATTCCGCGAATCTCCTCCGCAATTTTTTCCAACACATCCGGTTTCCGGGTGTGGAGTTCGTAGGTGTATTCGTTTTGGCCGTCGATATGATTGAGGGATGCCGATTTCAGTTCATGCTTTACACCATCAATCGCGGCACTCAGAATTTGAGAGACGTTGTTATTTTGTATTTCGGGATCGGTATAGAGCGTAAGAATATAACCCCGGTTCGAGGACGTAAACATGTTGAAGCGGCGAATCGTTGTCATTCCCCCGCCGATCAAAATCAGGCCCGCAAATGCCATGTCCCACGCCCTTGCGCCCATGGCAAGGCCCGTAGCAATAGACCAAAACAAATAAGTCATGTCGACGCTGTTTTTAATCACGGCCCTGAAACGAATGATCGACAACGCCCCAATGAGTCCAAGTGATAAAGTTACGTTGGTTCCGATGACAGCCATGATCGCCGCAACAATCATACAGATCATGGTCAAAGTGAATCTGAATTGGGACTCGACCGAAAATCTGGGCGAATTTAACCAGTAAACCCATGAAATGACCAACCCTGAAAGAAAACTCACAACAAGAATTATTACCGAGGAGCCAAAACCCAGTTGGAAGGAACTTTGGAAGACATCACTTATCCCTGCCCAATCGTTCATTTGATTTTCCTTTAATTAATAATGGGACATCGCACTGTTCAATCCCAATTTTTGCATGGCCAATGCATATTTGCTGATGGCTCTGCGTTGCAAATTGTATTTCCCTATCAGTCCCGTCAGCAGAGTTGGCAGATAATTTGGAGTTTTGATTTCCAGAATCGAAAGGTGACCCGGAATAACAGGTATCCAGGTTTTCGTCATTTCTCTGCCCCGGACGCGTGCCGTCTTGATACAACTGTCCAAACTCACCCTCACTCTCGAATCGTTTTTCATTGTCATCGCGATCCGCGAATAATCTATCCTCAACAGAGGCTTCAATTGACGATATTTGATTCGCATTCGGAAAAAGAAGTCTTCCCCTTCCTGATCCGTGACATCGAAGGCCATATTAGGAAAATCCAAAAAAAATGGCAATTGATCGATAGGAAATTTGGTTTTATTTTTGTAAATCCGGTCACTCGTTTTATGTTTAAATTCGAGGAATAAATGCTTGCCATTTGAAGAGGGATAAAAACGCAATCGTTGCTTTACTCGAATGGGGTGCCCTTCCAACTTTTCATGGTAGGAAGATAACTTGTGGTCATCAAAGTAGATGGAGGAGACGGAGTATGTGGCTGATATCGCATTGGCATGGGGGTCTAATTTGAAATGAGGCAGAATATCATTTAAAAATTGGGTGCGTTTATAAAAATTTACGTAATACTTATATTCAATTCTATTATTTTTCACCGCAGTCCAGAAAATTAAGAATAAATATTTCGAATTTTCAGATGGAAGAAGGTCCAACCCTCGAATCCAACATCATTTCAACTTTCCGATTCCCTCAAGGGCCATTGTAGAGAAAATTTAACCCCGAGGGTAATTTAAAAACCTTGGCTCCGGCAAACCCACGAGAGGTGAACCACCCCCCAAAGGACTCGGGCTCCAGGAACCCGCGAAGTATTGTTTGATCCTCTTCCCCAAACATCCGGCCCGTCGACAGGTTGGCCCTCCACACATCCTCACCGGCGTGGAGCCGTGGGCATATCGCACGTAACGGGCTTCAGGGACAGGGAATCCAGATCCAGCGTAAAACATTCGGCGACAAACCGGGAAAGATCCTCCTCCCTCCGGCAATTATCCAGAACTTTTTGAAGCATCAATTCCCGGCCCTCGACGCGCCCGATCTGGAATCCTTCCGGCGATGCCCCTGACTGGATGATTTCCGTTTTTCCGGTTTTCCCATCGAACAGGCGGACGGAATATTCGCAATCGTCGTGCACGTCCCCCACTACCCGCAGGGAATCGGCCCAATGAAAATTATCCAGATGGAAATCTGCTTTTGTCCAGCCGAGGCCGGGCGACAGCGCCAGGGCCTTGAGCAGGGCCGTTCCGGGAGCGCTTGGCCAGCCTTCCTCGGGAAGCACCGCGAAATCCTCCTTCGGGCTCCAGATCATCTGGACGAACAACGTTTCCAAGGGGGTCGGTTTCCCCGAAAAATCGGCTCCATAGACATCCTGGTACTCGATCGACCGGACCGGTCCCTGGCCCGTTTGCGGGGAAAACTCGATTTGATACCGGACGCGGTTCAGCGCGTCGGGGGAACTCGCGGTTTGTTCCGGAGTGAATTGCAGATGTTCCACCACGCGAAACACCACTTCCCAGCGTTTCTGCGGCGATAAGAAAATGGGATTTCTTCCAGGGCTACCGGCAACATACCCCCACCCGGTGTCAGAGAGGATCAGAAGAAGGAGAAGGGACCAGCGTATCATGAACATGACACCTGGGAAACGGGAACCGGGGGACCTCGCACGTCCCCACGTTCAACTGCGACAAGGTTTTTTCAACCAGGAATCAAAAGAGCGTCCCCAGCGGGATTCGAACCCGCGTCGCCGGCGTGAAAGGCCGGTGTCCTGGGCCTGGCTAGACGATGGGGACGTAAGACGAAATGCGGGAATGAGCCGCGAAGGACTCGAACCTTCGACCCACGCCTTAAAAGGGCGTTGCTCTACCACCTGAGCTAGCGGCCCACAAGCAGAAGGCAAAAATTAACAAACAAGACTGGGTCTGTCAATTCATTTATTATCTTGCTTTTAACGCAAAGGGTCAATAAAATTGATCCCTGCTTTAACAACAACCCTTTGGGTCCCCAACACCTTGGAAAAGTCCGAAAAAATCTGGATCGACGGGAAATTTGTCCCTTGGCACGAGGCCAACGTGCATGTTCTCACTCATACCCTCCACTACGGGTATGGCGTGTTCGAGGGCATTCGTTGCTACCAGACGCACGACAAAAAATCGGCGGTGTTCCGCCTGAATGAACATGTGGACCGGCTGTTCAACTCCGCGGTCATTCTGGGAATCAACATCCCCTTTACGCGGGAGGCGATCCGCGCGGCCATTTTAAACGTGATCCGGGAAAACAAGCTGGTGGAGTGCTATATTCGCCCCATTGTATTTTTGGGACACAATAAAATGGGACTCAACCCCAACGGAGTGGACGTGCGCGTGGCCATCGCGGCGTGGCCCTGGGGGGCCTACCTCGGCGATGAAGGCATGAACCGGGGGATCCGGGTCAAGATCTCCTCCTTCGCCCGGCATCACGTCAACATCACCATGACGCGGGCAAAAGCGTGCGGCTATTACATCAACTCCATTCTGGCCAAGGCCGAGGCCGTACAGGACGGGTACGACGAGGCGATCCTTCTCGACACCAACGGCCTGGTTTCCGAGGGCTCCGGGGAGAATATCTTCCTCCTGCACCGCGGCCGGTTGCGGACGCCTTCCCTCTCCTGCGCCAATCTGGAGGGGATCACCCGCGATGCGGTGATCCAGATCTGCGAGCACCTCAACATTCCCCTCGCGGACGGGTTCATCACGCGGGACGAGTTGTATATCGCCGAAGAATTGTTTCTGACGGGCACCGCCGCCGAGATCACCCCCGTCCGGGAAATCGACAACCGGACGATCGGAGCGGGCAAGAAGGGTCCCACCACGGACCTGATTCAAAAGACTTTTTTTGAGGCGGTCCGGGGCGAGATCCCCAAATTCCGCCATTGGCTGACCGAAGTCTGACCCGGCCCCCAGGCCCCCACGACCCCAAAAAAATCGAAAACCGCCTTGCCAAGAGGCTCGGTAAATTTTATCCTGAATCTAAGGGAATCTTTTTAACCGAATTTGTGGGAGTTTGGGTTCAATGCCGATTTACGAGTACGAATGCCTCACCTGTGGGATCACCTTTGAAGCCATGCAACCCGTCTCGGCCAAAGCGCTGAAAGTCTGCCAGGGGCTGGGATGCAAAGGACAAAACGAAAAAGGGAAAGTCCAGCGCCTCGTTTCCGCCTCTGGATTCATCCTCAAGGGATCGGGATGGTACGCCACCGACTACCCGTCGGATTCACGCAAAAAGGGATGGGCCAACGAAGCCAATGGGGCCAATTCCAACGCGGGATCCTCCAGCTCCACTCCGGCTGGCGACACGGGAGCCGCTACACCCGCTCCAGCGAGCGGGAGCGATGAAGCCCCCAAACCCGCGGCCACCCGAAAGGCAAGCTCCGCGTCCAAAAATCCTTACACCGGCGGAAAAACCAAAAAAGCCAGGGTGTCCAAATAACCCCCAGGGCCCCTTCATGAGCCAGCGGGAGGACCGTTTCCGGAATATTATTACGTCTCTTATCGATGGAGTCCTCCTTGTTCAACCCGACCTGCGAATCGGGCAGGCCAACCTGGCCATCGAAGAAATGTTCCGGCGTTCCCGCGATTCCTTCGCAGGCCAGGACATCGGCGAGTTGTTGCCCGGCCAGCCCCAGGTTCTGAAAATCCTGCAAACCACCATTGAGGAAGGCCGTTCCTACCGCGACGTCGAAGCGCTGGGGTTCCGCAAAATCAACGCCAGCACCTTTCCCGTCAGTCTGACCCTTTCGCCCTTCATCAACGGGAACAATCAATCCGAGGGAGCGGTCGTGCTCGTTCGCGACCTTACTCTGATCAAGGAACTGGAAGCGAGCACGCGGCAGATGGATCACCTCTCCTCGACCGAATTGCTCACCCTGGGCCTCGCGCACGAGATTCGCAACCCGCTGGGGGGCATCCGCGCCTCGGCCCAACTCCTGCTCCTGGAACTGTCCAGCGCCGAGCATCGGGAATATCTGGAGGTGGTGATCGGCGAGGTGGACCGGATCAACCGCATGGTCAAGCGCATGATGGACCTGAGCCGTCCGGGAGAGCTTCAACTCAGATCCATCAATATTCACAAAGTTCTCGAAGACATCCTGCTTTTGGAAAAGGAACCGCTGGCGGACAAATACGGCCGGGTGATTCAGGACTATGATCCCAGCCTTCCCTTGATCGAAGCCGACGAGGACCAGTTGAAGCAGGTATTTCTCAACCTGATCAAAAATGCGATCGAGTCCCTCGCCAACGGCGGAGAAATTCGCATCCTCACCCAGGTCAACTCGGACTACACGGTCAAGACCGCCGAAGAAGAACAGCCCAGCCCCCGCATAGTGGTGGAAATTTCGGACAACGGCGGAGGCATCGACGACAAGGATCTCGACCGCCTGTTCACTCCCTTTTTCTCGACCAAGTCGCGGGGAAGTGGACTGGGTCTGCCCATTTCCCTCCGCATCGTGGAAAACCATCGGGGTAAAATAAAAGTCCGGTCCCGCAAGGGTGAGGGCACCACGTTCCAGGTGGTTCTCCCCGTCCGGCAGAAATGATAGGATAGGTGCATGAACGCGCAACATAAAATTCTGGTCGTCGACGACGAAGAAAACATCCGCTGGGTGCTTAAAAAAGCCCTGGAAAAGAAACCGCTCATCGTGCACACCGCCGAGAGCGGGGAGGAAGCCCTGCGCAAGATCGAGGAAAACGATTACCTCATGGTGTTTTCCGACATCTTCCTGGAAGGCATCAGCGGGCTGGACCTGCTTCAGCAGGTGAAAAACCGGCGGCCCGAAACCAAGGTGGTGGTGATGACCGCCCAGGACACGATGAACAACACCATCGAGGCCATGCGCCTCGGGGCTTACGACTACATCAGCAAACCGTTCGATATCGAAGAAATCTACGCCCTAGTCGAAAAAGTGGAAGCCACCGCGCAAATCCCCGTACCGCGGGCCGAGCCGGTGCCGGTGGCGGGACCCGGATTCTCCGTCGACGCCATCATCGGCAAAAGCCGAAAAATGCAGGAAATTTTCAAAACCATCGGCAAGGCGGCAGGATCCGACCTCCCCGTGCTCATCACCGGGGAAAGCGGAACGGGAAAGGAAATGGTGGCGCGCGCCCTGCACTTTTATTCCGGCCGCTCGAATCACCCGTTCATCTGCATCAACTGCGCCGCGATCGCGCGGGAATTGCTCGAATCGGAGTTATTCGGACATGAGCGGGGCGCCTTCACCGGCGCCACCGAGACCAAGGAAGGCAAATTCGAGCTGGCGGAAGGGGGCACCCTGTTCCTCGACGAGATCGGCGACATGGAGCTTTCCCTCCAGGCCAAGATCCTCCGGGTTTTGCAGAACCAGGAATTCTACCGCGTTGGCGGAAAACAGGCCCTGCGGGCCGACGTGCGCATCATCGCCGCCACCAACCAGGACCTGCAGATCCTGATGGATTCCAAACGCTTCCGCGAAGACCTGTTCCATCGCCTCAACGTCATCCATATCCACCTTCCCCCGCTACGCGAGAGGAAGGAGGACATCCTGCTTCTGGCCAACCATTTCATTCATCGCTTCGGGAAGGAACTGTCCCGCGCCCACGTTTATCTCTCTCCGGACGTGGAACGGATTCTGCAGAATTACCATTGGCGCGGGAATATCCGGGAATTGGAAAATATGCTGAAGAGGGCTCTCGTTCTTGCATCTTCGGGTCCCATTCTGCCCGAACATCTTCCCCCGCAGGTTCACAAAATGGAGTTGTCCGATGGAGAACTGGATCAGGAATGGGAAAACCGCCTCCGCTCCCTGGTGCGCGAATACCTCGACCTGCATTTCGCCCCGCAGGAGGGACACCTCTACGATCAAATGGTCCAGGCGCTGGAGAAACAGCTCTTCCAACTCGTCCTGGACCGATTCTCCGGAAAACAGGTGGGAGCCGCCAAGGCCTTGGGAATCAACCGGAATACCCTGAAACGCAAAATCGATACGTTGAGTGTGCAGATCAACAAGCGTAAAACCTCCCCCGATACCTGACCATGACTCCGCAGACCGTTGTTACCTACCAAACCCCGCTCGGCGGATCCATAAAAATCGTCAAGCAAACCTTCGGGCCGCAGAACCGGAAACCGGTGAGGAGAATCTCCTTCGTTGCCGGGTTGCATGGCAACGAGATCGAAGGCATCTACCTGTGTCACCTGCTGATCGCCCACCTCAAGCGGCTTCAGCAGACCCGGCCAGACGCCTTCCGGGGCCAGGTGAACGTTTACCCCGCCGTCAACCCGCAGGCCATCGGTTCCGGATCGCGCCTGTGGCCGTTTTTCTCGGTGGACATGAACCGCCTGCTGGGGGATGGGACGGAACCCTCTCTCCCGGCGGAGGTGTCCCATGCGTTTTTCCGCGACGTCGCCTCCTCCTCCGACCTGGCGGTGGATTTTCACGCCAGCAACATGCACCTCCTGGAATTGCCGCAAATCCGCATTGTCGAAGGACTCGAGGGCCGCCTGGTCCCGATGGCGCGCCATTGCAACGTGGACGTGATCTGGATCCATCCGCTGGGGCGCGTGTTCGAGACGACCCTGGGGTACAACCTCAACCAGAAGAAAATTCCCACCCTCGTCATCGAGACCGGAATCTGCCTGCGCATCCATCCCGAGTTCTGTGAGCAGATTTTCAACGGAATCCTGAATCTCCTCCACCATGAGGGCATTCTCGACCTTCCCGATCTGGCTTATCCCGTTCGTTCCCCGCTTCTGGCGCTTCCGTTCCAGGTTGCGCTCTGTGCCGCCCGCACCACCGGCCTGTTCGTCAAGCGGGCCCGGCTGGGAACGCAGGTGAAGGAGGGTGAGGCCATTGGAGACATCGTGGATCCCCGGGCCGGGGATACGGTGGAAACCGTGACCGCGCCGGGGAGCGGTCTCCTTTTCACCTTGCGCGAACATCCCCTGGTCCACCCGGGCGCCCCCGTCGCCCGGCTGGTT
This sequence comes from Nitrospinae bacterium CG11_big_fil_rev_8_21_14_0_20_56_8, assembly GCA_002796165.1. GTDB lineage: Bacteria > Nitrospinota > Nitrospinia > Nitrospinales > VA-1 > 21-14-0-20-56-8. The sequence continues at coordinate 6,263 of PCWF01000068.1, read as the reverse complement.
CTGAACGAGTCCCCGGCGCCGTGAAAGAGAAAATCCTCAGCCTGCCGTCCCCCCTGGGAGATCCCCTGGAACTGTATAAATTCTCGTTTGCGCCCGCGCGGTACGACGACACCCTGTCCCTCGTCACCGGGTTGCACGGGGACGAACTGAACGGGATTTACCTGGCCGGCCGCCTCATCCAGTTTCTGAAAACCGCCACCGCGGCCCGGTCGAACTCCCCTTACCAGCTCAACCAGCGCGTGCAGATCTTTCCCGCCGTTCAACTCAACGCCCTGCAGGCCGGAACACGGATCTGGCCGCAGGACGGACTCGATATGGACCTTTCGTTCCCCGGGAGCGACGAGGGAGACCTCACCGAACAACTGGCCCGCGCGATTTACCGCCATACCTTCGAATCCACCTGGGGCCTGATCCTCGCCAGCGCGCCGGAGCACTTTGAGGACGCCCCCCACGCGGTCTGCCTCAACCGGGGCCGGAACGAAAAGAAACTCGCCGCCGGACTCGGATTGGAGATCGCCCGCGTCCGGGAAACCTCGCCGCTGAGGAGAGTCCAACTCCTGCATCAATGGATGGAGCATGAGATTCCTTCACTCACCCTTTGCGCGGGCCGGGCCGGGCAATTGGATCAAGCCCTTTGCGATTCCCTGTTTCGGGGATTGTTGAACCTCCTGCTCGTTACCGGGATCCTTTCCCATCCCGAACAGAAGGGGAAAAAAGGCGAGGTAAACTTCTTCAACTCCCGGCAGGAAGTTCCGGTGAAAGTTCAAAATGGGGGATTGTTCCTTCCCGCCGTAACCGCGGGGACCCGCATGAAACCGGGCCAGAAACTGGGGGAATTGAGGACGATCTACGAAGGCGACCTGGTGGAGGTGCCCGAGGCTCCCGAGGAGGGAATCCTGGTTTCGATCCGCGCGGCCCCGGTGGTTTATCCTTCCGAACCCGTGGCCATCCTCCTGGTGGAGCACAAACGCAGGTTCTGGTTTTTCTGACCGCCGATCCCGCGAACCCTCAGGACCAGCCCATAATGAAAAACACGATGCCGCCAAAGGAAAGCATGGCCCCCGTCACGGTCATCAGGGCATTGGGAAGGGTGGCGGATTTGGGGGCCGCTTCATTGTCCTGCAGGCGTTGCCATTTGAACTTGGGGTCCTTCCATTTCGCCTGTTCCTTGCGCTCCTTCTGATTGCAGACATTCAGGAGCATGACGCCCGCGACAAACATGATCGCGCCCCAAAGCTGATTGTCGTTCAAGGTTATCATCGTCCCTCTCCTCACTCAGAATTAGCAGGTTGCTGAAAAAGTTCCCTCGGCCATTCCCGGTCCGGCCGATGAATCCCGGATTGGCGGCGGGACCCCTATTCGGGGGAAAAGGAATTCCCGCCTGAGGCAGGCTCACAAAACTGGCTTAAAAAAAGAACCCGCCGATTTTCCACGCCCATCTCCCCAACCCCTTGCAACCAAACCCCCAATCTCAATTTCATTTTAACCCAACTCATAAAAAAATTTTCATAATTTTATTATTATGCCAATTTGGTCTATATAATTAATAAAAACGGAAATGCACTCAAAAAACAGAAAAAAACAGATCTGAACGGATTTTATGTCTAAAATTCAAATGATTTTGCCTTTATAGTTCATATTTATCGAATCATCGGTTTAAATAATTTGAACCATTAACATAAATTTCTGCCATTTTATTCAAAATTTTTGAATCCCGACTTCCACCATGTTATCCTGTTCGAACAACAACCGCGAATGAGTCCGACACACTCGCCATTCGCGTTTTTTTGAAAAGAAAAGCAGAGGGAGAACGCGCTGGACCGATTCAAATTCCTGAAAACCCGACCGGAGGACGCTCCGGAGATCTGGAGGCTGGTCAACGAATCCGGAACGCTGGACCGCAACTCGGCTTATCACTACCTGGTGTTCTGCAAGCTGTTTTCCGACACATGCCGGGTGGCTTGGTGCGGCGACGACCTGGCAGGTTTTGTGACCTCTTTTATTCCTCCCCAACATCCGGAGTCGCTGTTTATCTGGCAAGTGGGGGTCCGTCAGCGGTACCGGGGCCGGGGGCTGGGAAAACTTTTAATTCAAGATCTCCTTGCCGCGCAGACCGGGAAGGGCGTCCGGTTTCTGGAGGCCACCGTTACCCCTTCCAACGAAAGGTCCCGGCAACTGTTTCAATCGCTGGCGAAAAAGTGGGACGTCCCGATTCGGGAAAAACCCTGTTTCCCGGAGGAATTATTCCCCGATGGAGCCCATGAAGCGGAGCACCTGTTTCGCATCGGGCCTCTTTCCGCAAATTCCAGAAAAGGAAAAAACGATGCAGATTTTTGAGCAACTCGAATCCGAAGTTCGATCTTATTGCCGGTCCTTCCCCGCCATGTTTCACACGGCCCGGGGGTGGCACCTTTACGATAAAGACAATGTCCCCTACCTGGACTTTTTCTCGGGCGCGGGGGCGCTTAATTACGGGCACAACCCGTCTTTGATGAAAAAACGCCTCATGGAATACCTGGAAGAAGACGGGGTCACGCACAGTCTGGACATGTACACCGTTGCGAAGGAGCGGTTTTTAAAACAATTCCAGTCCGTCATCCTGAAACCGCGCGAGATGGAATACAAAATCCAGTTTCCCGGCCCCACGGGGACCAACGCGGTGGAAAGCTCCCTGAAACTGGCGCGCAAGTTCACCGGGCGGGAGAAGATCCTTTTCTTCACCCAGGCCTTTCACGGCATGACCCTGGGTTCCCTTTCGATTTCCGGAAACACGTTCAAGCGGGACGGGGCCGGGCTGTCTCTCACCAACACCACCTGCATGCCTTTCGAGGGGTACCTGGGAGAAGACGCGGACACGATGGATTACATGGACCGCATGCTGGAAAGCAGTGGTAGCGGGATCGACCTGCCCGCCGCGGCCATCGTGGAAACCGTCCAGGCCGAGGGCGGGATCAACGTCGCCTCCGCCGACTGGCTTCTCCGGCTACAGGGACTGTGCCGCAAATACGGGATGTTGCTGATCCTCGACGACATCCAGGCGGGATGCGGGCGGACCGGGACCTTTTTCAGCTTCGAGGAGATCGGGCTGGATCCCGACATCATCTGCCTTTCCAAGTCCCTCAGCGGATATGGACTGCCCTTCTCGATCTGCCTCCTTCGTCCTTCCTTGGACATCTGGGAACCCGGCGAGCACAACGGCACCTTTCGCGGCCATAACCTGGCGTTTGTCACCGCCACCGAGGCCCTGAATTACTGGAAGGACGATTCACTCACCCGGCAGATCCGGAGTAAGGAACAGATCGTGAATCGTTGCCTGCACGAACTCAAGGACAATTTCCCCCAGGACATCGCGGCCATTCGCGGGCGCGGGCTGATTCATGGAATCGTTTTCACGCATCCCGGCGTCGGCGAGCGCGTTTCCAGGGA
>PCWF01000068.1:0-2780 GCA_002796165.1 Nitrospinae bacterium CG11_big_fil_rev_8_21_14_0_20_56_8 | reverse complement strand
GCTCCTTCCTCCCCTCGTCATCTCGGAACGAGACCTGGAAAAAGGGCTCCAGATTCTTGAGGAAAGCGTGGCCGAAGTGGTGGGGGGAAACCTGGTTTCCCGGTAAATCGTCAACCCGTCGTCGGATTGGGAGGCATCATGATCGTCAGAAAACTCCAGGACATTGTCGGAACCGAGCGGGACATCCGCGCATCCAACTGGTCGAGCCGCCGTCTGCTCCTGAAAAGCGACCGGATGGGATTTTCGATGCACGACACCACCATCCACCCCGGAACGGAAACCTACATCTGGTACAAGCACCATCTCGAAGCGGTTTACTGCATCGAGGGAGAAGGAGAAATCGAATCCCTGGACGATGGCGCCCGGCACCCGATCGAACCCGGAACGCTCTATGCCCTCAACCAGAACGACAAACACATCCTGCGGGCCCATACCTCCCTGCGGATGATCTGCGTGTTCAATCCACCCCTCAACGGAACGGAGGTCCATGACAAGGATGGAATTTATCCTTTGCACGATGAAAATGCGGTTTCGTCCTGACGAGACCTTAACGATTCCAACAGAACCCCATGGGGAGAAGGCGTTGACGGCATGACACTCATGACGGATCTTTATCCCTCCCGCGGCGAAACGCCCGTGGCATTACAGGCCCGCCTCGATCCGGTATTTTACGGCGACCCCGCCACCCCGTCGGGGCCGCTCTCCCGCGGCGAGATTTCGCAATACGAAACCAACGGCTTCCTCTTTTTCGAATCGTTTCTTTCCCCCGACGAAGTGGCCCTTTACGCCGAGGAACTGGAACGTCTCCGGCACGACCCGTCGATCCGCAAAAGGGAGGACGTGTTCCTGGAACCCCGGGACGGCGGAGTTCGTTCGATCTTCAACGTGCATCGCAACGCTCCCCTGTTCCAACAGCTTGCGCAGGACGGGCGCATCCTCGACCGGGTTCGGCAGATTCTGCATGGCCCGGTCTACATCCATCAATCCCGCATCAACTACAAACCCGGCTTCACGGGCAAGGAATTCTACTGGCACTCCGACTTTGAAACCTGGCACGCGGAAGACGGGATGCCGCGCATGCGTGCTCTCAGTTGTTCGATCGCCCTGACCGAAAATAACGAATGCAACGGTTCCCTGATGATCATCCCCGGATCGCACCGGCTGTTCGTTCCCTGCCGGGGCCAAACTCCCGAAAATCATTACAAGGTTTCGCTCAAAAAACAGGAGTATGGAGTTCCCGATCCCGATTCCCTCAACCGGCTGGTGGAGCGCGGGGGAATATTTTCCGCGAAGGGTCCACCCGGTTCGATGGTCCTGTTCGAATGCAACGCGATGCACGGCTCCAACGGCAACATCTCCCCCTGGGCCCGAAGCAATATCTTCTTCGTGTATAACAGCGCGGAAAACTCCCTCGCCGCTCCGTTCTGCGGGCTCGATCCCCGTCCCGAATTCATCGCGAGCCGCGATTTTACCCCGCTGGCCTTCCACGCCACCTCGTCACGGTAATCCCGGCGCCATGACCCGCCCAGACCGGAACGGGCCAAAGACCGGGTGGCCGATCCTGCTTTTTTTCTTGAGCGCGTTCCTATATTCCGCCTGCAAGCCGGTTCCCGCAGGCGGCACTCTGGAACGGATCCGGAAAGCGGACGAAATCCGCGTCGGCTATGCCAACGAGGCCCCGTTCGCGTTCATGGACCCCGCTTCGGGACGCTTCACGGGAGAAGCGCCGGAGATCGCGCGGCACGTGATCTCAAAACTGGGGGTGCAAAACATCCGGGGAGTCCTCACCGAATTCAGCTCTCTCATTCCCGGGCTCAAGGCGGGACGCTTCGACCTGATCGCGGCGGGAATGTACGTCACGCCCCAGCGGTGCCGGGAGGTGGATTTTTCCGATCCCACCTATCGCGTCGGCGAGGCCTTCATCGTCGCCCGGGGCAATCCCCTGGGCCTGCATGGGTATGAGGATGTAGCTGGTCAGTCAACAGCCCGCCTCGGCCTGGTGGCCGGGACCATCGAGCTTCAATATGCCGACGCGGTAGGAATCCCCAAAGACCGGATCCGCTTGTTCCCGGACGTGCCCAGTGCCCTGGCCGGGGTTCGGGCCGGGCGCGTTGAGGCGTTGGGCGGCACCGGCCTCACGGTCCAGGATATGCTGAAGAAAGCCGGCGACCCCAACCTGGAACGGGCCGATCCGTTTCATCAACCCCAGGTCGAGGGGACCCCGGTATTCGGTTATGGCGCTTTTGCGTTTCGCAAAGGGGATGCCGCCTTCCGGGAAATCTTCAATACGGAACTGACCCGGTTCCTGGGAACGGAGGCGCACCGGGCCGCCGTCCGCCCGTTCGGCTTTTCCAGCGACGAACTGCCGAGGGGAATGACCGCCGAACAACTTTGCCAACCTTCGTGAGCCCACACCCGGGCCTGCCACGGGAGACCCATGACGATTCTGGAATGGACGCCGGTTTTGCTGATGGGATTGAAAACCACCGTTTGTCTCACCCTGGGAGGGTTGGGCGTGGGGCTGGTTTCGGCCATCCTTGCGGGCCTGGCCCGGCTTTCCGCGAACCCGCTACTGCGTTGGCCCGCCGCCGCGTATGTGGAAATTTTTCGCGGCACCTCGGCGCTGGTCCAATTGTTCTGGGTTTACTTCGCCCTGCCGCTGATGGGGATACGCATCGAGGCGTTCGCCGCGGGCATTTGGGTGCTTGGACTCAACACGGGAGCCTATGGCGCCGAGATCGTTCGGGGAGCGGTGCTGGCCGTTCCCAGGGAACAAACCC
>PCWF01000216.1:2298-4003 GCA_002796165.1 Nitrospinae bacterium CG11_big_fil_rev_8_21_14_0_20_56_8 | reverse complement strand
CTGCAATGGCATTGTTAATCTGTTCATCCGGAATCGTAATGTTCAGACGCTTCGCTTCCTGTAACCGTAATTTTTCGGCGATCAATCGACGCAATACATCTGGTGCAATCCGTCGCTGGGTTTCTGCCGTGTTCGGGAGCCTGGAAAATGCGATGACCATCTGAATACGTTGCGACAGGTCATAAACTGAAATGACATCATCATTAACAATTGCAGCGATATTGAGCGTGGCCTGACTGTGAGCAGGACTAGTCGGAATACCGGTCAAGCCCATGACGACGATCAAGGCGATAATTACGCGGCTGAATAATTTATGTAACATTTTCATCTTCGCCGGGCCTCATTGTGTAAGGGAAACGCCGGAATGGACTTCACCCAGTGTTTTTAAGACCAGGGTGAACGTTATGGCATCTGAAGGTTTCAGGTCCCTGTCTTCAAAGAACGAACGGGTTATGAGCGTTGTAAATTTAACGCATTCATTTTCATAAACAGCATTTAATCCCAGTGAACGAATAGATGAGGCTGATAGGTCATGCCGCGCACTAATCGAAGTCGACCAATATCTATTGATCTGTGAGCTCACATTCCCAGAAATTTCTTCACGACCAGAAAATTCGCTGCCTTGTTGCTGATCTATGAAAATATAATTGGTGGTAAGGCGCAATGAAGGAGCGCCAACGTCGGCGGTTATTTCATTTCGCTGCGGTGTAAAGTTATCGGGCCGGAATTGAGTTCTGTATATCAAATTCAAGTACTTCGCAGGTGAAACCTGAACGCGGCCGACAAAGTCAGAAAAATGGCTGTCGATGCTTGAAGTCTGAGTAGAAGAACTGTCAAGACGTGGACGATAAGACTGCCCCAGGAAGACCGAAGAACTGCCGGCCTTGTTGCCTGTGAGTACCCAGTTCATGCCATAATTTAAGCGTGTACCGCCGTCGACACGGTCAAAGCCATCATAGCGATTGTCCCGAAACAGATTTGTTTCATCGAACTCAATCGCCTGGCTATCCTCATTTGGCATCTTGTCCGGGTTGCCGCCATTGGGCGCTACAACGATTGACGCCAGGGGCTCAATCGTTTGGCTATAGCTCTTGCCTGGACGGATCAGCGGTAATCGCCATGAGAGCGACGCGCGTGGCACGGCACGACCACTCATTCCGGTGTAGTTCGTGCCATCATTTCTGACTACGTTTGAAGCATGGTAGGCATCGGCTGCCAGTGAAATCGAGGCGTTGTACAACTCGCCAAACGGCCCGTTGAATGGCCGGTCCCAGCGTGGTCGAAATGCCAGGCGTCGCGTGTCTGTACCGGATTCCCGATACAGATTGAGGGCATTGAAATCAAATGCAGCAAAGCCCCCTAATCTGTCGCGTTTTCCTGCATAATTAAAATCATACATTGGAACGACGATCGGGGATTCACTGGAATTTGAATCTTCTCGCAGATCGTTGAATGAATAGGCATTTACGACTTGATAATTCTGACCCCGGAAACCTTCAAGGTAGCCACGAGAGACAAGCACAGAATCTGTGTCAAAACCATAACGGCGTGTGTAGGTATCGTCTGAAGTTGTCTCAATATTCAATCCGGCGCGCCATGTTGGATTCAGATGGTATTCGCTATCGAGCTTGAAATATCCTCTGAAACCGCGATCCGGGTCATCACCGACAAAGCTGCCATTCGTATTCAGAAAGCCATCTTTATA
>PCWF01000216.1:0-2205 GCA_002796165.1 Nitrospinae bacterium CG11_big_fil_rev_8_21_14_0_20_56_8 | reverse complement strand
ATAGGGGGTGTTTAAACGAAATCCCAAATCTGAAGAGGTTGAAATGCTTGGAGCCAAAAAGCCTGAACGTCTTTTAACTGTTGGGTCGGGATGGCTTAGGTAAGGCGTATAGGCAACCGGAATGCCATATATTTCTAGCCATGCATTTCTGTAGGACACCTGTTTTTGCTCGGAATCATGGATTACCCGAACTGATTTTAGCTGCCATAGCGGTGCTGCACTTGGGTCATCGGCGCATAAATTACAAGGTGAATAGACGGCTTTGCTGACCTCGGTGATTGTGCCGTCGGATCGTCGTGCTCCTGCGCCGGCAACGCGTGATTTATCTTCCAGGACGAGCCCGATATTATAAATCACACCATCTTTGAGGTCGCCGGTGATTTCCATTTTATCACCCAGCAACACTTTGCCTGAAACATCGGTCATTGAGACATTGCCGTCGGCGACGACGATATCAGATTTCTGGTTATACGTTATCTTATCCGCGAGCAATGTACGCTCGCCATACACGACTTCGACATTTCCTGTCGCTACGATCAGGCCCATTTCTCTGTCATAAGTCATGGAATCCGCGCTTAGTTCTGCTGGAATCCGGTTTATATTCTTATCGGTGGCTGCAGCGTCAGTGGGAGCGGCTTTTGGAGTTGCCTTTGCGGGCTTGGCCGCAGCCATCGGCGGGATAACAGGGTCGACGGATTGCTCTCCAAACAGTATCCCGAGAGGTTTGCTGCTGGATGCATTCGGGCCTGGCCGGCTTTGTATGCGTGAAACGGGCGTGATTCCCTGCCTTGCAATGCGCGGTGAAGATACGCTTGTGCCTGTTGCTGCCTGTCTGGCTGGCGGTGCATTGAAGAGCGTCCCCAATGGCCGGTCAGACGATGAGGCAACAGGGGGTGGTGATTTTGCTTCAGGTGGCTCCAAACCTTTTGTGAGCGGCGCATTCCAGTTTTTTGGCAACACCGAACCCGCGTGCTGGCCTGTGCCGGAGGCAGGATTAAAGAGGGTCCCGAGCGGCCGATCTGAACGAGGGGAGGTCGCTGATTGGTTTTGCTGCGTGCTGACCGCCTGTTGTGTTTGGCGGTTTTGAGAGGGTGATGACTGAATTGGCGAGCGTATTTCAACTGGCTGTGGTTGAACGCCTGAAAAAAGAATGCCAAGAGGCCTGTCTGTATCTTGAGCCTGAACCCTGGGCACAACTGCGACCAGCACGCAAAGGGACACCGCAGCCGTGATGGCTGTGTGCCGAACTCTTGTGCGTGATTGCCTCATCGTCGGCACTTTACCCATCCTCCAGATGCAAAATCATCCCTAGACCCAATAATGTAGCGACCCCGGACGGGGTCCAGGCAGCCAGTGTGATCGGTATGCTGTCTGAAAGTCCCAGGGCATAGACGACGTCTGAGAAGAAATAGAGCAAAAAGCCCGTTAAGACACCCATAGAAATGATAAAAGTTGTCCCGCCGCGTCTTGAACTCTGCCGCAGCGTGAAAGTCGCGGCAATCAGGACCATGGCGCACATCAAAAGAGGCGATGCCAGCAGCGTGTTCAGGTGCAGTTTATGGCGGACCGCTGAAAAGCCTGCTGCTTCCAATGTTTTGATAAAATCAGAAAGGGCCCAGAACGACATGGTTTCCGGCGGTGCGAAGCTATCTTGAATTTTACTCAATGTCAGATCGGTTTCCAGCCAGTATTCCTTGTATGACGTCGTGCCTTCTTCGGGTTTTTGGATATTCACGTTGCGCATATACCAAAACCCGTCTTCAAGGCGGGCGTAGTCTGCGTCGATCCGTTCGCGGAACTTGTCTGTGCCCTCATAGACAAAGACAACGACCTTATCCAGTTCGACTTCTTTACCCTGCTGCAGGACGGAATTGGAATGAATGACGGATTGTCCGACAGCATTTGACTGGCGAAGCCATAAGCCTGAAGGCGACACGGCGAGGAAGTTTTCCTGACCGCGCAAGTACTTGGCTTCTAGCCGCTCATATCGGGTCAAAAGTGTTGAGGCCAGCGGATTGAAGACGGTGATATGAAAGATGCCCAGTGAAAAAGCTAACACCAGAACCGGAAACAGAAATTGCCATGCGGATACACCGGCGGCACGGGTGACCACCAATTCATGGCTGCGAGATAATCGCCAGAATGCGGCCATACCCCCAAAAAGAACGGCGAAAGGAAAGGTTTCCTGACCCATATGGGGGAGAC
>PCWF01000073.1 GCA_002796165.1 Nitrospinae bacterium CG11_big_fil_rev_8_21_14_0_20_56_8 | reverse complement strand
ACACCGATCCCGCGATAAGGCTTTCATATTTTCCAATCCATGAACGATAAAACGCTCCAGGAATTTTTAAACGATTTGAAAAACACCGATCCCGCGGTTCGGGAAACGGCGACGCAGGCCCTTTGGACCACGTGGCACCGGGAAGCGGGTGAACTCGCCGAGTTTCAACTCAATCGGGGAGTCGCCCTGATGGCGGAACGGCAACTCGATCAGGCCCGGGAGAACTTCGCCGATTTATGCGAAAAATTTCCCGATTTTCCTGAAGGCCACAACAAACTTGCCACAGTTCTTTATCTGATGGGAAGATACTTGGAGTCTGTAATCGAATGCGACATCACCCTCGAAAAAAATCCCCACCACTTCGGGGCATGGAACGGAAAGGGGCTATGTCTTTACAACCTGGGGAAATTCGAAGAGGCCATACTTTGTTTCCAGAGGGCGCTCGAAATCCAACCCTACGCCGACGTCAATCTCCATTACATCGGTCGTTGCCGAAGAAAATTAAATTGACGCCAACCGTTTTCTTCCGGTCTTTCTCCCCCAAACGCGGTTCGAGGTTCTATCGAAGCCCTTCGGCTCCCGCGCCTCCTGTCCCCCTTATCATTCATCATGACGGAAAAATATCCCGACCGGCTTAAATCGGAACTGCGCCGATCCACGTACCGATGCGACCTGTGGCGGGGCGGGTGCGACGGGGTGTTGACCACGGGTGCCCAGACCTTCTGCCTGTTTATCGCCATCCGGCATTTCCACGCTTCGGAATGGCTCAAATCGGCCATTGCCGCCGGTCCGTTTCTGGGCATGTTCTTATCCCTGCTCCTCGTGCATTACTCCTCATATACCGGAATGCGCAAGGCGGCCTGGGGCGCCCTTCCCTCAGCTCTCACCGCCGTGTGCCTGGCGATCGCGGCCTGGATCCCCTCGGCGGCGGGATACACTTTCTTCATCGTCCTCGGCTATACCGCCCGAAGCGCCCTGCTTCCCTTCCTCACCGCGATTTACCATGACAATTATCCGCCAGGCCGGCGCGGGTCCTTCTTTTCCTACCCGCTCATGCTGACCGTGGGGATCTCGGTGGTTTTCGGTTTCATCGGCTCCACCCTGCTCGAACGGGACATCGAAAATTTCAATTGGCTCTTCACCTTTCTCGGCGTGTGCGCCGCGGGGAAAGCCTGGGCCATTTATAAAATGCCGTCTCAGCCGGTGGAGTCCGGCAAGCATAAAAATCCCTTCGGGAACCTGCGCTATGCCTGGGAGGACCGGTCGTTCGGTTACGTCCTGCTCACCTGGTTCATCATGGGTTTTGCCAATCTCTGGACCCTGCCTCTGCGGGTGGATTACATCACGTCCGCCGATTACGGGATCGAGGGTTCGGCCTTGTTCGTCACCTTCATCATCACCATTCTCCCCGACGGAATGCGGTTTCTTTTCATTCCGTTCTGGGCGCGGCTGTTCGACCGGATCCATTTCGTGTTTTTGCGGATGGTGCTCAACACCCTTTTTGCCCTGGGAGTGCTCCTGTTTTTTCTGACCCGGAACCCGGTAATCATCGCCCTCGGTTCTGCCCTGATCGGCATCTCGTTCGCCGGAGGAAGCATCGCGTGGAGCCTTTGGGTCACCAAGTACGCCCCGCCGGGAAAGATCGCCGCCTACATGTCGGTTCATGTCTTCCTGACCGGGGTGCGCGGAACCATCGGTCCTCTCCTCGGGTACTGGGTGGCGGGCGCCCTCGGCATTGTCAACATCGGGGTCCTGTCCTTTGCCATGATGATTCTTGCCACCCTCATGCTCATTCCCGAACTGCGCCACAAGCGCGAAGAATTCATTCCCTGAAGCCATCTCGAACCCTCCGGCTTACTGGCGCCGGATGCAAACCCGCCCAAAGAGCGGACGAAACGGAACGGGAGGTCCTTGGGCTCGTCCGCTTGAATTTGTCGGCGGCCAAGCCCATGCCCTTGAGATTCAAGGTCCAGCGAATCGGCATTGGGGAAAAAATAAAATATCCCTGTCTCCCTTAAGTGTTTGTTGGAAAAGGGTTATTTTGTTATAATGAAAACTGGGATGATATGGGTTTCGTAATCCCGATGAATAGTCCCGGGTCCCTCCTTTCGCCAGCGGACGTTCCCAATGAGCCAGATCACAAACTCTCTTAAATCCATCGACGAGTTGATCCAGCACCACCGTGACCAGGGCACTCCCGAGACCCACGCCTTGTTGAACGCCGTGCGGAACAGCTATCGCAACGACGCGGATCTCGACATCTTGTCCTCGATCCCCCCCGGAAACCTTACGGAACGGCTTGTCCAGGCAGGTCTCTCGGTCCCCGACCCCGGGGAACCGCTGAGTATTGAATCATTCCTTTCTTCCCTGCGCGCGGTCTTGAATGGCGAACTCAACGAAATGCAACGCCGGGGCCTCAACCCCTCCAGCTTGACGTTGGGGCCGCAATACACCTTCGTGTGGGAGTACGAGCCGCCCGCCGGCCGCGCAACCCCTGGTCCCGGCCCCGAACCTTCGACCCGGCAGTTCCGGGTTGAGGAAATGACCTTCTCACTTCCCGAAGAATTACGCCAGGAGTTCCAAAACCAGGTCGATCGCCTGAAATCCCAGGAAGAAGCGGCCACGGCAAAATTGAAGGAGCTGATGGACAAGGAAGAGCAATTGGAACTGGAGAAAGCGCGGCTGGAGCGGGAGAACGCCGATATTCGTACCGGCCTTTTGTCACAGAAAGAAACCCTTGAAACCCAGTTCGAGCAGGAAAGAAAACTGGCGCGGGAAGAAATCGACCGATTCAAGCAGGATCTCGAAAAAGCCCTGGAGGAAAACCGGGTCCTCATCAAAAACCGGTCACAAGAGTTGCACGATTACGAGTCGGGCCGAAAAACCATGGAGGACAATTTCAATCGGCACGAGGTCATCTTCCAGGCCAAGTTCGACGAGATGACCCAACTGATGGAAAACCTCCTGGCGCAGGAAAAAGACCTCATGGTCCGGCGCGACAAGGAACTCAAAGCCCTGCTGGCCCGCGACAAACAGGTCCAGAAACTGGCCGCCCAACAGCTGAAACGGACACAACTTCTGGAGCAACAGATTCGAGCGGCGCAGGCGGAACGTAAAAAACTCAAGAAATCGCTGGAAGATCAACTGGAAGACAAAAAACACGAACTGGACCGGGACTATACCCGCAAAACGGAATACCTCGCCCGCCGTCTGGAAGAATGGGAAGAGGAGGAAGAACGCGTCGCCAAGGAAACGGAAAAACTCCGCGTCCGCGAACAGAGTTTGGCTCTGGAAATCAAATCGCAAACCGACGAACAGTTCAAAAAGCGCCAGGCCGAACTGGACAAGAGAGAAAAGAAACTGAACAAAAGAGAAAAACTGCTGGTCAAGCAGGAGCGAGAAAACGAGCGGGAAAAAGAAATCCTCCTGGACACCCTTGCCGCCATCAAGGGAGGCAAGTACAATCCCGCGCAATTTGACGCACTGACCAAGGATCAACGCAAGGTGTCCCGGCGCAAACAAAACGTGGTCAAATCCATTGAAGAAGATCAGAAAAAGGCCCAGGAGGACATCGCCCAAAAGCTCCAGGAAATCGACAAGGAACGGGAGAAAGCCCTTGCGGCCTTGAACGAAACCCACGAAGAACTCCTCCGCGAACAACAGCGCCTGAGAAAAAAGGAAAAGGATCTGGTGCGGCGGGAAACCACGGAGCTGAAGCGGCTGAAAGAAGAATACGAAGAACTGCGGAACTCGTTTGAGGTCGAACAGATCGAAAAGGAAATGACGTTTGACGAGAAGGAAGACCGCCTCAATGAGGATCAAAGCAATCTGGCCGAAAAACTCAAGAATCAGGCCAAAATGGAAGAGGAGACCGCCCGGCGGCTTCAGGAAAGCGAAACGGAGATCGCCGGACACCTCCATGAGGTTCAGGCGTTAAAGGAAAACGCCCTCGAATATCAGGAAAAGGTCAACCGGTTCCTCGACGATTTTCAAATGACCTACGAGAGAATTCTCGACTCGCAACAGACCGAGTATGACCGGTTCAAGGGAAGAATCGCCGCGATGGAAAACGATGCCTCGCGCGTCGTGGAAACGTTAAAGGAAAAGGAAAAATCGGTGGAGAAACAAACCGCCGCCTCGGAGATGGCCGTCAAGGAGCGGTTGGTAAAACGCGAGGAGATGGTCGAGGCCATGGAAAAGGAACTCCGGCAAAAAGTTCAGGAATACCGGTCTTACATGGAAGAACTGGCCGATGTCAAGAAAAGCATGGTGGAGGAGGACGAGGTGCGCCGCAAGGAACTGATGGATTCGGTGCTTCAGTACGAAGACAAGCTGACCCACCTCGGCAAGGCTTTCGAGGACTTGTCGGAAGCGTTTCACCGGGAACGCGAAAAAGGAAAAATCGAGATCATCGCCGAGGAAGACGAGCGCAAACCCCTCGAATACGACGAGGCCCTGGCGCGCGCCGAATGGCCCCGGCTGGTGCGCCACATGCTGGGCCTTTCGCCGGAGGATGTGCCGGAGCCGCACCTGATGGACAACATCTTCAAGCTTTCCGAAAAATGGATCCAATGGACCCGGGTCCCGGCGGGAAAATTCTGGATGGGACACAAGGTGTCCAAAGACGCGGCGCCATATCAGGAAACCGCCATCCAAAAACCCGTCCTCATGAGCAAGTTTCCCGTCACCAACATCGAGTTCTTCCGGTTCATCCAGGAAACCGGTTACAAGACCGAAGCCGAGACCACCGTCACCGCCATCACTTACCACAGCGGCACAAAACCCGTTTACGGACCCGAGGGGACGCGAACCATTGCAACTTATGGAAATCCCACCCTGGCGCCGGACAAATCGGCGTTCTGGCTGAAACCCGACGGCCGCCCCGATTCCCTGTACCCCAAATTCCACCATCCCGTGACCCAGGTTTCCTGGAACGATATACAGGCCTTCTGCCGCTGGAAAACCGAACAGGCAGGCAAACCCGTTCGCCTGCCGACGGAAAAAGAATGGGAATTCGTCGCCAGCGATTTTGGAGCAATCCCCCCCGATCAGTTTCTATGGACGCCGGAGGAAATCGTCCGGTTCTGCAACATTGAGGAAACCGGAATCGGCGACACCACTCCCGTCGATCATTTCCCCGACCTCGACCGGATGGGGGGAACGCGGGATCTCTACGGGAATGTCTACGAATGGGTCATGGACTCCCTGCCCAAACCCCGGGTTCAGGGACTGGAATATAAAATCGTCCGGGGAGGAAGTTTTATCACGAACTATAAACACATTGCACCCTGGAGGCGGCTTTCGTTCTCCCGAAGCTACTGCACCTCCTTCCTCGGTTTCCGGGTGGTGTGCGAGGACACCTGATGCCGGTCCGGGCATTCCCCTCCTTGATCGGAGCCGGAAAAGCTGTTATAAGAACCGTTCCAAGCAAAAGCATGCTTTTACGCTTAATCCAAACCTGTTTCCAAGGCCTGATATGAATTCGGTTAAACCCATGGTGGGAATTGTGATGGGAAGCGATTCCGATATGTCGGTGATGGAAGAGACCAGCCGCATCCTGAAGGAATTCGACGTTCCTCACGAAATTCTGGTGACGTCGGCCCATCGGTCCCCGGAACGCACCCGCCGGTATGTCAAGAAGGCGGAACGGGACGGGATGCGGATCATCATCGCCGGCGCGGGTGCGTCGGCCCATCTGGCCGGGGTGATCGCGGCGGAGACCACGCTTCCCGTGATCGGGGTGCCCATCGATTCCAGCGCGTTAAAGGGACTGGATGCCCTGCTGTCCACCGTGCAAATGCCGGGAGGCGTACCGGTGGCGACAATGGCCATCGGCAAGCCGGGAGCCCGCAACGCCGCCGTCCTGGCCGTGCAGATCCTGGCATTGAACGATTCCGTCCTGGCCTCCAAACTGCTTCGGTTCAAAAAGGATCAGGTCTGGGAAGTGGAACGAAAAAGCAAGAAAGTCCAGGCCACTTATGGTGGGCACCATAAAGCTTGACCTGAAAGACGCGCTGAACCGGGGGGGGGGACTGGAACCGATCCGGCACATCCTCCAACGGGGAGGAGTCATCGCCTACCCCACCGACACGTTTTACGGTTTGGGGGCGGACCCGTTCAACGAAGCCGCGGTCGCGCGGATTTACGAGATCAAGGGCCGGACATCCGGCAAACCGATCCTGGTGCTGGTGAGTTCGCTGGATCAGATCGATTCGGTGGCGGAGGAGTTTCCCCCAACGGCGGCCGCATTGGCGCAAACGTTCTGGCCCGGACCGCTGACCCTCGTACTGAGAGCCCGGCCCGAATTGCCCCACCTTCTAACCGCCGGGACCGGAACCATCGGCGTGCGCTTTCCCCGTCATGACCTTGCGCGGCGGTTGATCAACGATCTCCACCATTCGCTCACGGCGTCCAGCGCCAACTTAAGCGGAACCGAAAATCCCACCACCGCCCGGCAGGTCGAGGAGCAGTTGGGAAACCACGTGGACCTCATCCTCGACGGGGGCCCTACCCCCGGAGGCAAGGTATCCACCCTGATCGACCTCACCGTATCGCCTCCCCGCTTTTTGCGGGAAGGGGCCATCGGACGCGAGGAAATCCTTAAGTGTCTTAATGGAATTTAACCCTTGAACCCGGCCAACCCCTCATGATTTTCGGCATCGGAATCGATATCGTGGAAATCGGACGCATCCAAAAGTCGATGGAAAAATACGCAGAGCGGTTCGAGGGAAAACTCTTCACCCCCGAGGAAATCGAATTCTGCCGCTCCCGTTCCAATCCCGTCCTCCACTTCGCCGGCCGTTTCGCCGTCAAGGAGGCGGTGCTCAAGTGTCTGGGAACCGGGATGACCGGGGGAATCGGCTGGAAGGATCTGGAAGTGGTCTCGGAACCATCGGGCCGCCCGATTCTCAGGCTCCACGGCAAGGGGAAGGAACTCTTCGAATCCCTGAAACTCAAGGCCATCCACATATCTATTTCCCACGGGCAAGATTACGCCGTCGCCCAGGCTCTCGCCGAGAAATAATGAGAACCCGACATGAGTAAAAAGCGGGGCCCCCTCACGCCCCTGAGACATGCTTTCGAATATGGCCTGTTCCAGTTGATTTCGGCCCTGGTCAGACCTCTTCATCCTTTAACGCTGGATCGATGGGCCCGAAAGCTGGGATCGTTATTGAATTCCATTCCCGGAAAAAGAAAACAGATTGCCCGTATCAATATCGACCTCGCTTTCGGCGATTCCAAAACACACAACGAAAAAGAAGCCATCCTCGAACGATCCACCCAGAACCTGGTGGCCGCGGCCCTGCAATGCCTCTGGTTGCAATCCGACACCCAATACCGCGCTAAGCAATTGCTTGAAGAGGATCCCAAGGGACTGGACGCGCTTAAGAAATGCCTCGACCGGGGTAAGGGAGTTTTTTTCCTGTCCGCCCATTTCGGGAACTGGGAATTCATGGCCATCAACCACGGTTATATGGGATTGGGTAAACTGCATCCCATTGTGAGGAGGCTGGACAATCCCCTGCTGGAATCCGTCACGGAAAAACTGCGCACCGCATCGGGGAATGAGCTGTTTTACCGGGAGGATCCCCCGCTCCGCATTGTCCGGGCGCTCAAGAACAACCATTGCGTGGGGGTGATGATGGATCAAAATACCGCCAAGGGGGGCGTGTTCGTGGACTTTTTCGGCCGGAAGGCGGCCACCGCCCGCTCGGTCGCGCTCCTCAGTTACAAAATCGGGGCGGCCATCCTTCCCCTCTTTTCCTATCCCACCGGGCGGGGCACCTGGCGCATCGAGTACGGTCCGGAGATTCACCTTGAAAAAACCGGCGACAAGGAAGCCGATCTCCTCACGTGGACGCAGGCCTGCGAATCCTTTATCGAAGAAAAGGTCCGCCTTCATCCGGAATGCTGGATGTGGGCTCATCGCCGGTGGAAAACCCGCCCACCGGAGGAGGGTGGCGCTAAAATCTACTGATTCCGTGACTTCGTTGCTGTCAACGGGCCATCCAAAATCCGGACAGCCTTCCGGAATTTTTGCGAACCCCGATTTTCAACGGATAAGAGCCAACGGCAGGGGATTACAACTCGTCGGCGATAACCGCCTTGAGCTTGGTGCGGAGACGAAAAACGGCCTTGGAGTGAATTTGCGAAACGCGGGATTCGGTGATGCCCAGGACCTCGCCGATTTCCTTCATGGTGAGTTCTTCATAGTAATAAAGCGAGATCATCAGCCTCTCCTTTTCGGGAAGAGAGTCGATGGCGCGGGCGATAATTTCTTTGAGTTCGTTGAGGCGAAGGTGGGTTTGGGGGTCCGCATCGCCTTTCCCGGCGAGGCAGTCGAGGAGGCTCTGCTGTTCCCCGCTTTCCTTGGCGATGCCGAGGTCTTCCAGGCTCAGGATCGGCATGCTTTGCGTCTGATGGAGGTTTCCGTAAAATTCATCGAGGGGAATTCCCATATCCAACGCGATTTCCTCGTCCTCGGGCGGGCGGCCCAGTTTCGATTGCAGTTTGTGAATCACCGCCTCGATACTGGAGGCCTTCTGGCGCACCGAACGGGGGACCCAGTCCATGGATCGCAATTCGTCGAGAATGGCTCCCCGCACCCGAAACTCCGCATAGGTCTTGAATTTGGCGCCACGGGTGGGATCGTACTTATTGATGGCGTCGATCAACCCCAACACCCCCACGCTGATCAGGTCATCGACTTCGATATGAGGAGGCAGACGGAGGGCGATCCGGTTGGCGACATACTTGATCATGGGAGCGTATTCCTTAATGATCCGGTCGCGATTTTCCGGGGTGATCTCTACCTCACCGACAACCTGTTCTTTATTCGACATAATTCAAACCACGCCTTAACGTCAAGTCTATTGATCGGGTTCCGTTTCCTTTGAAGCTTCCTCTACCGTTTCCGACATCGGCGATGCCGGGATCGAATCCATCGATTCCCCACGGTCCACCAGGAGGGCGAGAAAGATCAGGCCCAGCAGACCGAACAGGATGGCCGCCTCTCCCCCGCGAATGAGGGCGGTGAGAAAGGTCGATCCATTGATCACGCTACCCACGACCATCAACCCGAAACTGAACAGGGCGAAGGCGAGGGCGGTCTTTTTGGCGGTTATCTCGCTCATTGGACCTGAAACGCACTCCTCCAGAAGTAAGGTTGATCCCGATTCGCCCAATCCGGCAATTGTTCAAACACAATTTTTTTGGCCAACTGGTCGATGCACAGACTGGCCTTGGAGTTGGGATAAAGCTCCATGAAGGCCTTTTGCTGGCGCACCGCTTTGGGCACATTGGCGTCCAGGAGGATGAATCCCATATACTCCAGCGACACGTTCTTAAGGAACCGGTCGGTAACGGCCGCCAGATGGCGGAAAACCTTCTGCGCCTCGGGCTCGGAGCGGACGGAGTTCACAATGATCCGGAAATGTTTCTGGCCATGTTTTTGAAACAGGACCTTGATCAGCGCGTAAACGTCGGTCAATGACGTGGGCTCGGTGGAGATCACGAGGAGGATCTCATGCGCGGCACTGCAAAAGAAAGTCACGTTGGTGGAGATCCCGGCGCCGGTGTCGAAAATCAGAAAGTCGAATCCGTTGCTGACCCGGTCCAGCTCATCCATCATGAGCATTTTCTTTTCCGAATCGATCTGGGTCAACTCCTGCAACCCATCTCCGGCGGGGAGTATCAT
The DNA here is from genome assembly GCA_002796165.1 of Nitrospinae bacterium CG11_big_fil_rev_8_21_14_0_20_56_8. Taxonomy (GTDB): domain Bacteria; phylum Nitrospinota; class Nitrospinia; order Nitrospinales; family VA-1; genus 21-14-0-20-56-8. The sequence continues at coordinate 8,221 of PCWF01000073.1, read as the reverse complement.
CATGCCCTGGGGACCGGGCACGAGAATTTCGTCCACGGTTTTTTCTCCCGACAGGACATGGCCGATATGGTGCCGGGGAACCAGGCCCAGGAGGATATCGACATTGTTCAGCCCGAGGTCGGCGTCCACCACCAGCACCTTTTTCTTCCGGTTGGCCAGGGCAAACGCGAGGTTGGCGACGAGGTTGGTCTTCCCCACACCTCCCTTGCCGCTACTGACGGCCAAGACCCTGAGAGACGCTCCGGTCATATCTGCATACACCATTCTTTTTAAAGTTCTTGCCTGATCGCCTTTGGCCACCTGTCAACCTCCTAATCTAGCTTGATTTCAGTTAAAAATCAAACTTATTACCCGGTTACCGCTCGCCACTTCAATATCTTCGGGAACCCTTTGGCCGGTGGTGAAATATGAAAACGGAACCCGTGTGCGAAGCGAAAAATTAAACAACGAACCGAAACTCAATCCTTCATCCATCTTGGTGAACAAGGCCCGGTGGATCCCGAGGTCGGCAAACTGCCGCCAGGATTGCTGGATGATTTTCTCCTGGGTTCCCACGCTGGCCACAAGGTGCGTCTCGACCCCACCCACGGTGTCGAATATTTCCTTCAAGTCCCGGGAATATTCCAGATCCCGGTGGTTCCGGCCCATGGTGTCGATGAAAACGATGTCCTTGTCCGCGTGCTTTTTCACCGCCTTCCAGAAATCGTTCTTGTCAAAGGCCATTTCGACGGGAACCTTCATGATGTCGGCATAAATCCGCAATTGGTCGAACGCTCCCAGGCGAAAGGTATCGAGGGAAATCAGGGCGATCTTTTTCTTTTGCCGCAGGGAAAAGTCGGCGGCCAGCTTGGCGAGGGTCGTGGTTTTTCCGGCCCCGGTGGGGCCCACCAGAGCCACACGCTTCTGCTTGCCGGGAACCAACTGAATTCCTCCGCCAAATCCCATCACCCGTTTCATCAATTCCATAACCTGAATTTCCTCTCCGCTGGAGCCCTCTTTCCGGCTTCCGGAAATTTCCCGCTGGGCGCGGTCGATCATTTTCGATGCCAGCTTTTCCCCGATTCCGCTATCCACGAGACGGGAAAACAATCCAAGGTGTTGGTCCTTGAGTCCCAGGGATTGGGCTTTCTCCGTTTTCCCAAGGAGGGTGCGCACCAGCAACTGCAAATCGATTTCTTCATCATCGATACCCGCGGGTTTGGGCTTGGGAAGGCCGGAAGGCCCCCGGCCCATTTCGCTGGACCGGGCCACATGCGACATATCCACGGCGGCGGTAATCTCCACCCGCGAGGCCGCCCCCTTCCTCGCCGAATCGTCCTCGAGGGAACGGGTATTCAGGATCAGGGCATCGCCTCCCAGTTCCCGTTTGACCAGGGCCAGGGCCGCAGAATAATTTTCAGCCGTGAATTTTCTAAGATGCATTGATCGAGATCACCTTGAGATTTTGAATTCTAACGGAGGACAGAATTTCATTATGCGAAAGGATCACCAGGTCGGGGATAAACCGCTCGGTGAACCGTCGCAACTGTTTGCGGACCATGGGGGACGCGAGCAAAATGGGAGAATTCTCCAGCTTGGGCGTCACCGACTCCACCGCATCTTTGAGCCGGGTCAGGAACCGCTCGGCCACCGAGGGTTCCAGCGCCAGGTAAGTGGCGGTTTCGGTTTTCTGGATCGAGCCCTCGATCAAATCCTCCAGTCGACGGTCGAGGGTCAGGACCGAGAGCGACCCGTCATCGTTCTGATATTGCTTGGTAATGGGGCGGGCCAGGGCCTGCCGCACGTATTCGGTTAAAAGATCCGGATCGGTGGTGACGCTCGCGTAGTCCGCCAATTGTTCGAGGATGGTGCGCAGATCGCGAATCGAGATCTGCTCCTGCAACAGGTTTTTCAATACCCGTTGCACCTTGCCGAGCGGCAACTGGCTGGGAATCAACTCCTCGATCACCTTGGGGTTGCTTTCCTTGAATTTGTCGACCAGGGACTGAACTTCCTGACGGCCGAGAAGTTCGTGCGCGTGGCGCTTAATGGTTTCCTTGATATGGGTGGTGATGACCGTCGCCGGGTCCACCACCGTGTAGCCGGACACCTGGGCTTCCTGCTTGGCACTCTGGGAAATCCAGACTGCGGGCAGGCCGAAGGTCGGCTCCTTGGTCATGATTCCTTCAATCTCCCGCTCCACGGTTCCGGGATTCATGGCCAGCAGGCGGCCCATCATCACGGACCCTCTCGCCACCTCGACTCCCTTGATCAGGATCGCGTATTCGTTCGATTTCAGTTGCAGGTTGTCGCGAATGTGGAGCGGGGGAACGATGAACCCCATCTCCAGCGCGAATTGCCGCCGGATGGACTTGATGCGGTCCAGGAGCTCTCCATTCCGGTCCGAATCGACCAGGGGAATCAGTTCGTAACCCACTTCCAGTTCCATGATGTACAAAGGCAGAATGGATTCCACCTTTTCGGGCACGGGGGCCTTGGCTTCATCCTCGATCTTTTTCGCCTCGATCCCTTTTTTGACCCGGATATCCTTGAACTTCATCACGCCGACAAACCCCGCCAGCATGGACAACAGGAAAAACGGGACGTGAGGCAATCCGGGAATGAGCGAAAAGAAAAACAGGGCGCTGGAGGAGATCAGGAAAGCCTTGGGCTGATTCAACAATTGCTCGATCAACTCCGAGGGCAGATTTTTCGCGGCTGTGGCACGAGTCACCACCAGACCGGCGGCCGTGGAAACCACCAGGGCAGGAAGCTGGGACACCAGTCCATCGCCGATGGTGAGGAGGGTATAAACCCGGGCCGCCTCCCCGACATCCATCCCCTGTTGCAGGACCCCGATGCTGAACCCGCCGAGGATGTTGACGATGGTGATGAGGATGCCTGCAATGGCGTCACCGCGTACAAACCGGATGGCACCGTCCATGGCCCCGTAGAAGTCGGCTTCGTTTTCAAGTTTTTCCCGCCGCTTGCGGGCGTCCTGCTCGGTGATGATGCCCGCGTTGAGATCGGCGTCGATGCTCATCTGCTTGCCGGGAATGGCATCCAGGGTAAACCGGGCGGCCACTTCCGAGGTACGCACCGAACCCTTGGTGATAACGATGAAATTGATCATCACCAGGATGACGAAGATGACCGTCCCCACGACGAAATTGCCGCCGACCACAAAGGACCCGAAAGACTGGATCACCTCACCCGCCGCGCCGGATCCCTCGGCCCCGTTGAGAAGGATAACCCGGGTCGTTGCCACGTTGAGCGAGAGCCGGAGAAGGGTGACCACCAGCAACAGGGAGGGAAAAACCGCGAACTCCAGCGGGCTTTCCATGAAAATCGAAACCAGAAGGATAATCAGCGAGAAGGTAAGACTGAACGACAGCAGGATGTCGAGGCCAAACGGGGGGATGGGCATGACCATCACCGCCAGAATGGCAATGACCCCGGCGGCCACCACCGATTCCTGGGGCCGGGTGGAAAACATCTTAAAAAGATTCGTTTGCGCGACTGCCTGAGCCATTTTGGGGTTTTCCCGCTCCGATTCAAATAAATGACAGTTTTACCGGGGAACCTTGCTCCCCAACCCTGCTTTAAGTCCGTTTCAGGGATCGGGGGATGGTTTTTCGTCAAAAACCCGGCAGGTTTTGCATCCCAGACTCAATAATGCAAGGCTTATACCGGAACCTTCCCCCTCAGCCGGTAAACGTAGGCGAGAATTTCGGCCACCGCCTTGTACAGGCTTGCGGGAATGAGCTGTCCCACCTCGACGGTCTGGAACAGAACCCGGGCGAGGGGCTTATCCTCCACCAGGGGAACCCCGTTTGCCCGGGCGATTTCCCGGATTCGCATGGCAATTTCCCCCTGCCCCTTCGCCACGACCGCCGGTGCGGTCGCCTTATCCAGGTCATACTTGATGGCGATGGAAAGATGGGTGGGGTTGGTCACCACGACGTCGGCATGGGGAACGGCGGCCATCATGCGCTTGCGCGTCATTTCGAGCTGAACCGTACGGATGCGTTGCTTGATCTGGGGATTCCCGTCCATTTCCTTGCGCTCGTCCTTGATCTCCTGCTTGGTCATGCGCAGGTTTTCCATATAGGTAAATTTCTGAAACAGGTAATCGAGGAGGGCCAAAAAGAGCATCACCAGAAACACTTTGAGCATGATCTCCAGAGCCACATCTCCCATGAAGACGAGAATTTGCCCTACCCCAAAACCCATGAGGGGGGGAATCTCGTCCCAATGCCCGCGAATGGTCTGGAACGCGATGTAGGACACCACGGAAATTTTAAACAGGGATTTAGCCAGTTCCATCAGCGCATTTTTGGAGAAAATCCGGGCCACTCCCTTGATGGGGTTGAGCTTGCTGAACTTGGGCGCCAGGGGATGCATGGAAAACTGGAATCCCCCGGTCTGGAACAGGTTCGAGAGCACCCCCATGATCATGATGGTTAACAGTACGGGGCCGAGAATCAGGAAAATTTTCTCCATGACCCATTGGAGCAGGCGGTATAGCTCTTCCACGGAAAGTTGGATGAAAGCCGCTTCCGTGAAGATATGGCGCCAGGAGAGCAACATCCTTTGCGTCAGGTCGGCGCCCGCGGCGGCGAAGATGGTCACCGCGCCGAGAAGGATGAACGAGGAGGTGATCTCCCGGCTGTGTGCGAAATTGCCCTTCTCTTCCGCATCGGTGATTCGCTTTGAGGTTGGGTCTTCTGTTTTCTGGTCTTTGTTTTCCTCGGCCATTTATCTCTCCCGCATCCCGTCAGAACGTCTGCATGAGCCCCATCAACTGATCGGGGAGCAGGTTGATCTGGTCCTGAAGAACGATGATAAAAAACGTCATCGAAAGGCCGACCATGAGGAGACCCACGCCAATCTGCAACGGGAAACCGACGATAAACACGTTCATCTGCGGCACGGTTCGGGCGACCAGCCCGAGCCCAACGCCGATCAGGAAAAGAATGGCCATGATCGGGGCGGCAATCTTGATGGCCACCACGAACATGGACGCAAAAATCTGCAAAATAAATTCGGGCGTGTAGGTGGAGAAATCGACGTGCCGCGGATCGATGAGGTGAAAACTCTGGGAAACGGCCTGGATCACGATATGGTGAGCATCGGCGGCCAGAAACACCAGAATCGTCAGAACATTCTGGAACTGGGCGGTGATGGAAACATTGGACTCGGTTTGCGGATCGATCACGTTGACCACGCCAAAACCCATCTGGAAATCCACCAGCGTACCCGCGACCTGAACCGCGGTGAAGATCAACCGCGAGGCGTACCCGATGGCAAACCCGATCGTGACCTCGGAGAAGAGGTACACCACCAACTCAAACATCCCCCGCGACACCGGAGGCAGGGTCTGGGGCCGCACCATGGGAAAGATGGAAATGCTCATCATGAGCGCCAGCCCGATTCTCATCTGCAGGGGAACCTGCCGGCTCCCCAGGATGGGAACAAACAGGAACATCGCACCCACCCGGAAAAGGACGTACAGAAACGTCTCGATCTCGGCGGGATTGAGCTCGACCAGCCCCATCAGCGGACGTATTCGGGAAAGTGGATCAGAATTTTAGCGGTGAACCCGATCATGGTTTGCATCAGCCACGGGAAAAACAGGATGACGGCCCCAAACACCGCGAGAATCTTGGGAATGAAGGTCAGCGTGAGTTCCTGGATCGACGTCACCGCCTGGAAAATCGAAACGAGCAATCCGGTAAACAATCCAAAACCCAACATGGGTGCGGAAAGGAGAAGCGTGGTCTTAATACTGTCCATCGCAAATTCGACTATAAACGCCTGGGTCATATTTTTTCCTCAATCAGCCAAAACTTTTCATCAATGAACCGACGGTCAGGTACCACCCGTCCACCATGACAAACAACATCAATTTAAACGGAAGCGAAATGAGCACGGGCGGGAGCATCATCATACCCATGGAGAGCAGGATGCTGGCCACCACCATATCGAGGATCAGGAACGGGATGTAAATCAGAAACCCGATCTGAAACGCGGTCTTGAGTTCGCTGATGATGAAGGCGGGCACGATCGACGTTATGGCCACGTCCTCCACCTTTTCGGGCGGCGGTTCCCCCTCGTGCATGTTCAGGAAGAGGGCCAGGTCCTTTTCGCGGGTCTGCCCCATCATGAACTTTTTGATCGGAATGGAGGCGATCTGGAGGGCCTCGGCCTGCGAAATCTTTTCCTCCAGATACGGCTGGAGGGCGCTTTCGTTGACTTGGGTCCACACGGGATTCATCACGAACAGAGTCAGAAACAGGGCCAGTCCGATCAGGATCTGCGTCGGAGGCGTCTGCTGGGTTCCCATCGCCTGGCGCAAAAAGGACAGGACAATGATGATCCGTGAAAAGGACGTGGTCATGATCAGGATCGACGGAGCCAGGGTCAGAACGGTGAGAAGAATCATGATCTGCAGGGCGCTGGACACCTTGTCCGGAGCGTCCGTATCCTCCAGCCCGATCTGAACGGTGGGGATCGGGATGGCCCATGAGGGGGCCACCCATACCGCTCCCAAAAGAACGGCTACGATCCCGAAAACCAGTGCGAATGTACCGATTCGCTGTTTCATCGCGTTTTCATCTTTCCCAGGTTTTGCCGGATTTTTGCGGTCACCTCGGCGACGGAATCATTTTTATCCACCGCCGCGGGGCTCTCGTACTGGCCCAGGTATCGGGAAAAAGCTCCCTGGGCGGCCGAGGTCCGCGCTTCCGCAGGCGCCGTTTCCTCGGTCTTGGCAGGGACCGCCGGATCTTTTCGGAACCAGTCCTTCAAGCCACCGATGCTTTGTGAACTCTTGTTGTTTTTGATCCGCTCGATCTGTTCCTCGTCGGTGATTCGGGTCAGGAACGACATGGTGTCGCGCGCGATTCCAAGGACCATCACCTCGCCCGCCACCTCGACGAGGGCGATATGCTTTTTAGGACCGATAAAGGTGGTGTTCAATACCTGGACCATCTTCTCCCCGCCCCCGAACGCCGTATTCTTCAGGACATATTTTTTAAATCCCCAGAACAGGAGAAACATCAATCCGAGGACCAGCGAGAGCATCGCGACCATGCGCATCCCGGAGGGAACCAGATCGAATCCCTGGCCGGTGCCCGCAATCTCCTCTTTCTTACTCTTGTTTCCTTTTTTGGATGGGTCCGGATTTTCCATCTGGGCGGTTTCCCCCTCGGGTTTGGCATCTCTCAGAAGCATGGCGAGGGGTGTTTCCCCGGTGGGTGGATTTTTAAGATCGGACGTCCTGTAGACGGGCATCGCCTCGGCAGGGCCGGTGGAAGAGACGGGCACGGTGGCGGGCTCCGGCTCCGTCCCGGTTTCCTGCTCGGCGCGATGGTCCCGTATCTCTTTCGCGGTGCGGGCCAGAATCTGGCTCAAAACATCTCCCCCCGCCTTGGGAACATGGAGGGTCAGCACGTTATCCTTCCGCTCGACCCGAAGGTTGTCTTCCAGACGGGTGCCATCCTCTCCGGCCAAAAGACGGATCCGGAGAATCTGCGGAGTAAACTGGGCGGCAAACACCTGCGTGATCTGCGACGCTCCGGTGTCAAAGAACCGTTTGGAGGGCTCGATGTAGGCGTTGGGGAAATCGATCTGGACCGATTTGGCATAAAAGGACGGTCCACGGTACGAGGTGACGTTTCGCTTGAACTCGAGGCGAAGCACCAGTTCGTCGCCGGAAGAGTCGATGATGACATCCTCCAGCCGGTTCATGGTGCTGACGTCCACGCTCCCCCATGCGATGGAAGGAAGGATTCCTTCCCCTGCCCCAAGGGCGAAAACCCCGAAGATGAAAATAATAATTTGTTTCAGTCGATGATTTGTCATAGGCCCAAGCGTCAAAAAAGTCATCAATAAGTACACTTGGACCTTGATAGTGCAAAGGCCGTACCGAAGTGAAGAATTCCCGGGGGGATGATGAAGGATGGAAATGAATCCGGGGCGGGGAGGTTATACTAGAAGGTTGCTGAAAAACCCTTTCGGGGGTCATTCTGAGCCGAAATGCGGCGAAGAATCCTGCACGAAACTCTTGTCCAGTTTGAATATACCAAATCCGGCCAGATCCTTCGCGGGGAGTTTATCCTGAGCTTGCCGAAGGACTCAGGATGACAATTTTGTGGCTTTTCAGCACCCTCCTGGAAGGGAAACCTTTGCATGACAATTTTGTGGCTTTTCAGCACCCTCCTGGAAGGGAAACCTTTGC
>PCWF01000179.1:872-18873 GCA_002796165.1 Nitrospinae bacterium CG11_big_fil_rev_8_21_14_0_20_56_8 | reverse complement strand
GACCATCCCCAAATGAAGGGGAACTACACCTATGCATGCAGAACCCTTGCGAGAAATCTGGTTGGAGACCATCCCCAAATGAAGGGGAACTACACCCGGTGGGGTGGGATTGCTTCTGGACCACGAAAAATAAAGGGGTCAAATCTCTGCTTGACTACAAATTGGGTGTACAGTGACGGTATTCGCCTGATAGTGGCCCTTGCTGGGCTTGGGAATCAAGCGGCTTTTTGAGTCGTTTTTTTTGTTTGGGTTGCCGTCGTTTTTTGCCCTCTTCCCGGGGACGGGCGTGGGGTCAGACGTTGAAGCGGAAATGCATGATGTCGCCATCCTGAACCACATAGTCCTTCCCTTCGATCCTCAATCTACCCGCTTCCTTGATGGCGGCTTCGGATTTGAATTTGATCAGGTCTTCCAGGCTGTAGACTTCGGAGCGGATGAACCCCTTCTCGAAATCGGAGTGGATGACGCCTGCGGCTACCGGGGCTTTGGCGTTTTTGGGAATGGTCCAGGCCCGGGTTTCCTTGATTCCGGCGGTGAAGTAGGTGGAGAGGTGGAGCAGTCCATAGCCGGTGGTGATCATGCGGTCCAGTCCGGTTTCCGTCATTCCCATTTCCTGCATGAACATTTGCCGTTCTTCCGGGTCTTCGATCTCCATGATTTCGCCTTCAATCTTGCCCGCCAGGGCAATGACGGATGAGCCATCCTGCCTGGCGATCTCCTTCACCTGTTGCACGAACTCGTTTTCCGCGTCGCCGGGGTCCATGACGTTGCAGATATAGAGAACGGGCTTGGCGCTCAGCAGGTTCAGGCTTTTCAGGAATTGGGTCTGCTCCTGATTCAAGCCGGTAAGGGTTCGCGCGGGCTGGTTGCGGTCGAGCGCCTGGATCAACTTGCCGAGCACGTCGATTTGCATGCGGGCTTCCTTGTCGCCGGATTTGGCCAGCTTTTCGATCTTGGTTTTCCGGCGTTCAAGGGATTCCATGTCGGAAATCATCAATTCGGTGTTGACGGTGTCGATATCGGAAACCGGGTCGATGACGTCGCTGACGTGGGGGACGTTGCTGTCCTCGAAACAGCGGACGACGTGGGCGATGGCGTCGACCTCGCGGATATGGCCGAGAAACTTGTTGCCCAGACCCTCTCCCTTCGACGCGCCTTTGATGAGCCCCGCGATGTCGACAAACTCCATGGCTGTGGGAACGATTTTATGGGTCTTGACGTACTGGGAGATGATGTCCAGCCGCTTGTCGGGAACGGGCACGATACCGCTGTTGGGTTCGATGGTGGTGAACGCATAATTTCCCGCCAGCGCTTTGGTCCGTGTCAAAGCGCCGAACAGGGTCGATTTCCCCGCATTGGGGAGGCCGACGAGGCCGCAGGTAAATCCCATAGTGTTTTCCGTAATTTAATGAGTTGATTGGTTCCAGCGGGCGAGGCCGGGGATGGCTAAAAAAATAGCCACAAGAATACCAGAAAAGTGTGCATGGTGCAGACTTTAAGTATAAAGGATTTCAAGGGTGGAGGCCACAATTTTTCCGGGGGTTTCCACCGGGCTCTTTTTGTTTTTGGGGAGGTATCGTCATGGAGGATATGGTTTTAACCGGGAGGCAGGCCGGAGTTCTTCAAAATGTCATCTTATTCGAGGTTTCCTTGATAGAATATGGGGAAGGGGCCGGATTTTCCGTGATCGCGGATTTCAGTCGATCCCCCGGGTTAGCGGATTCCCGCCGCCCATTATCGTCCAGGAGGAGATGTTGCTTGTTACAGTATTTCGAATATTTTCTTGAGAAAAAAAAGCAGGAATACGCGCGGCGTTCCTTCACGCCTTATGCTCATTACCTCCAGCCGTTTTTCTCTGCTGATGGAAGAGAATTTTCCGCCGGTCCGGAGGTCGCCCGCCAGGTTCCCGGCGTATTGAAGGGATTGCAGGATTTCTTGGCCAAACTTGGGGAGTTGTCTCAACCGATCGCGTTCCAGGAGTATCAAAACAGGAAAAATCAATTCATCCGGAAATCTTGCGGAGGCAACGAAATTTTATATGCGGTGGCCTGGAACGAGGGTGTTCCGAACCCTGCATTCCGCCAGCGGGTTTTTCAGGCCAAAATCGGGCGGGGTTATCTGAAACCCCGCAACCGCCCCAGGGTGCTGATCGATCGGATGAACATTTCCGCCAGCCTGCTGGAGAAGAAAATTGTGATCGATCTGCCCAACGACAAGTTGCTGTTTCTCCCGGAGAACCTGGAAGGCAAAGCCATCCTCTCCGTGGTAAGGCACGGGGCATCGAGAGGAAACTCGGGCGATTTAAAAATCGGCTCGCTTTACCGCAATTATTTATTGCGGCCCCAGGGTTTTGAACGGGCGAAACGGATCGGTGAAGAGTTCGCGCGGATGATTCGGCACGCCAACCTGGCGGTCGAGCTGAAAACTTCGGTCAAATATCTTGAAACCCGGAACCAGCCGGTGTATGTCAGCCGGTCACCGAATACCCGTCAGCTGGCCGGGATCATCCGTTCCGTGTTGCAGAGCCAGGGGGGGTACCGGGATCGGGAAGCGATGCATTATCACGACTCCCTGGACTCCCAGAATTTCGGTCTTTTGACGGGAGAATCCAAAGAGGAAGAGCTGAGGCAATTGTGCCGGGTGATGAACGTGCCGGAGCCGGAGGCCAAAAAAATATTGAAGGACCCGCTGTATTGCTATCCCGGCGGGGAAACTTTTTACGAAAATTATCTTTCCACCATACAGGGCATTCACGAGATTGCCGAGAAACATCCGGGTTCGCATGTTTCCCTGTTCACCCATTCCAGCATGATGCGGGCCTTGATGATCTATCTGGACATGCGTCCGTTTGCGGAGGCGTATAACGAATACATGTCCTACCAGGAGGGGCAGGATAACGTTATTCTTTTGGTCTACGAGGAAGGAACGTTCAGCAGTTACTCCTGTGCCGTGGGCCTATCCCGGGAGGAGCTGACGGCCCGCGAGCAAAAGGAGAAGGAAAGAAAGATTCAGGAAGACCACTTGCGGAGCATTATCGAAATCTCGCGTTCGGAGGTCAACCGGATCGCCCTGATCACCTCCGGCGGGGATGCGCCGGGAATGAACGCCGTGTTAAAAAGTTTTATCGATAAATGCCTGTCCCTGGGAGTCACGCCCTATGTTTTCCGGAAGGGAATCGAAGGGGTCCTTAAGAATGACGGTCAGGAATATACCGAGGAGGCGAAACGGCGGTTGATGGGGACGCCGGGAAGTGTGATCCAATGCAACAAGCGCTTTAAGAACATCGAACAGGAAGGGGTGGAGTTCAAGGCCATTGCAAATCTCCGGAAGAATAAATGCGATGCCTTGATCGTGCTTGGCGGGGATGGATCGGTCCGGTTGAGCGACAAACTGTTCCAGGCGGGATATCCGGTGGTGGCCCTGCCCGGAACCATCGACAACGACCTTCCGGTGTATTGCCTGGGATTCGATTCCGCGTTGAACGCCACCATCGAACTGATCCAGATGCTGGAATGGACCAGCCGCTCGATGGAACGGGTGCATCTGGCCGAGGTTTACGGCGCGGGGTCGGGACACTTCGCCCTCTCCCTGGCGCATGCGGTAAATCCCCAGGCGGTTTTGGTGAATGAGATGAAGGATATCGGAATCGATATCGACGAGTTCATCGATACTTATTTAGTGGATAAGCTGACGCTCAGTCTGAACAGTAAGGACAAAAGCCATATTGTGATTGTGAGTGAAATGATAAAACACGGTTACATGATCGATCCCAAAGGCGGGGTCAGCGGATTAAGCAAAGCCTTGGAGGTAAAACTGCGGAAAAAGGGATTGGAAGTGGAAGCCCGGGAAAGTGTGTTCGCCCATTTGCAACGCGGGGCTCCCGTGGGACGGTTGGACCGGGAATATGGGCAGGACCTGGGACGCGAAGCGGTGTTGCGGATCAAAACCGATCTCGGAAAATTTGCCGGGAAATTATTGGGAAAGGAATACCCGAGTAGCGATCTCTGGGTGACCTTCTCCTTTAACAATTTGCCCAAGCGGCAATTCCGCTGGGATATTTATAAGGAAATTAACAAGCCTCTCATCCGGCCGCGAACCTGGCCCAACAGGTTGCAACAATTTTTCAATCGCAAGGAATCCTCTCGGAATTTTGAGGATTGAGGATTGCGGTCCGGAAATTCCAAATGGCTCATTTATGCTTGAAAGCCCATTGGGTCCCTGCGAACCCGGTTCTTAAACGACAGGATCGAGCCGTACCTCCATCTATCCCGTCAGCGCGAATCCCCTTTGTTGGCCGGGGATAGCGTGTATAATGAGGAATTCAATTGCCCATACCACCCTTTGTCTGAAATGGCACTTTAATCGCAATGGAAATCTCGGCAGAAAACAACCCTGCGACTCTCAAGGCGGATTACAAATTCACCGAAAGGGATGAAACATTCCTCCGCGAGATGAAACCCCATGTAGAGCAGTTCGCGGAAGCCTTCTTGGATGGATTTTATTTGTATATCTGGAATTTTGGCCAAACGGCGGAGTTTCTGAAAGATGACATGGTTCTCAAACGGCACCGCACGCAGATTCGCAAATGGTATCTGGAGCTGTTCAACGGTTCCTATGACATTCCGTATTTTCAGAAGCTCTATAAAATCGGTGAAGTGCATGTCAAACTGGGTCTTCCCACCCATTATGTGAACGCCGCATTTAATTTTGTCCGCGTGTTCACGCTGGACCGGGTGTATCAACAATACGGCGACGATCCGGATCGGACCGGCAGGCTCAAGGCCGTGGAAAAAATCCTGGATATCAATCTGGATGTTTTGACCAGTTCCTACCGGGAAGGGGAGATGGGCCGGTTCCTGTCGCTTTCCCCGCTTGAAAAGACCCTGTTGGGTTTTTTGAAAAAAATCAGCTCCTACTTTAATTACCTTCTGGCGGGGGCGCTGGTGCTGGTGGCGTTTTCGGCCATCGGTTTGTTTGGTTTTGACGTGTATCTGTTGTTCTCCGGACAGACGTCCATGGAAACCGGCATCTTAACCACCCTCGGCAGTCTCCTGATTTTATGGGCTGCCATTGAACTGATTCATGAAGAAATCAAACGGCTTAAAGGCGGAAGCTTTGCCCTTGAAGCGTTCATTGCTTTGGCCATTGCGGCCCTCATTCGGAAAATTCTGATCCTCTCGCTTTCAACCACCAATACCATGAATGTGCTGATGTATGGGGGACTGGTGCTCTGTCTGGGTATCTCCTACTGGTTGATCGTGCACAAAACAAAGTTAAATGATTAATGCAAATTGGAGTGCCACGATCGACGGATTACTGTGACGGGGATCCCAAATCCCGGTTCGATCCACATGGTCCGGGGAGCCTCGTTATGAAGAACGGTTAAGGATAGCCTGGGCCCGTTTGACCTGGCGGTCCATGAAACGGTTGGCGATGACCGGAAAGGTCCGGCACAGCCAGGGGAACAGCCAGGCATCAGAACGGGTATAGATCGAATACTTTCCCGCCGCCATTCCCCCCGTTATTTTTTCCGCGGCGTTTTATTTACCGCGAAGGGGGGCGACCGTGAAATCGGGTCTTAACTTTAAAATGGAATCCTTATATTTATGACCCGGCTCGGGAAATAAGTCGGGGTGAGTGCAATAAGCCAGAATTTCCAGGGAATCCATGATGCGCGGGCCGGGACGATTAAAATAAGCATTTCCATCCACCAAAAATACTCCGGAATTTTTCAACGCGGGCCACTCCTTCCAGGGGAAGGCGTTCTGGATCAAGTCCATTTCGGAGAGAGTTTGCTCCAGTTTGAATCCACAGGGTTTAAAAATCACAATGTCCGGTTCGATATCATTGAGATCTTCCCGGGAAACTTGCCGCGCCTTTTGACCGGGGGACCCCAGCAGGCAGGTTCCCTTCACCATTTCGATCATTTCCGGAACCCACATGCCTCCAATAAATATGGGGTCAAGCCATTCCACGGTCAGAATTTTTTTTCTGAATTTGGGGTGGTCGGGAATGGAATTTCGAATGGACTCAATTTTTCCATCCACTTCGTTTTTAAAAGCCCGGTAGAATCCGGTTGCACCCAGGGTTTGGGCGACCCGTTCCAAATCGCTCCAGATGTCATTCAGCCGACAGGGTTTTAGGGAAATAATCCGGGCTCTTCCGCCCAATTCCGCCGCGCAGGCTTCCTGCACCTGTTGAATGGAGACGGCGCAGACATCGCACAAATCCTGTGTGATTATAAAATCCGGATCCAATGACTTCAGTTGTTTCAGGTCGAGAGTGTAGACAGAAATCGATTTCCTCAGAATGTCGGCAACGGACTGGTGAATTTCCCCGCTGACGGCATGATGATTGACTCCCGATGAGGTCAGCCGGGGAAGGTTTTTTACTGAAGGGGGGTAATCGCATTCATGAGAAATTCCCACCAATTGATTTTCCAATCCCAATTGACAGACAATTTCCGTAGCGGAGGGCAATAAACTGACGATTTTCATTTTAAATCCTTTGCGGGGATAAGGGGTCGAGTCATTTTAGAACCATCTTCAATTAATCCAATTTCAAACTCAATCCTTTTGAGAAGAAGTTGACCGTTTTTATGGGAACCGAAGAAAGGGGGTCCCGAATTGACCCGGGCTTTGCGCCTCGACGGGGACCGGCGTGGGGACGAAGGTGTCGCGTCTCGGGGCATAAATTCGGAACCGTGCAGAAAAGAAAACGGCCCGCTCCCTCGGCTGGCCGCCGGTTATTGGTCCTCAACGATAATGACGCCCCGCATGGTGGCGTGGTGCAGGACGCAAAAGTAATCGATAAATCCGGCCTGTTCGATTTTGGTTTCGAATTGCGTCAGAACGTAATGTTCTTCGAGTTTTCCGTCCGGGATGGGAGCCTTGCCGCTGGCGACGGCGTGCAGGAGTTCCTCGGTGTTCACCCAGCGGACGGTGTCCCCCTTTTTGATCTTCACGACGGCCGGGAAAAAGGTGGATTTGATGATCTTCACCTCAACGGTGTCGCCGAATGACAATTGCGGTTGCGCCAACAAAAGAATCGCAAGGAACAGGCTGGAGATCGGGACCGGACGCATTTTCATCACGATATTCCTAAGGAGAGACCGGTTGGCTGGCCGCGCAACGGAAGCCCAGGCTTCCGTTTTTAACGGTGGGTTCGTACCAGTAGCGGGAGGCCGACCTCAGGAAGAAGACATCATCCTGGAAGGAGCCCCCGCGGATGAGAATAAATTGTCCCGTGGGGGGCCCCTGTGGGTTGGCCTCCGGGCCGGGCTGGGCGATCGATTCGTAATATTCTGCCCAGTACCAGTCGCCGACCCATTCCCAGACGTTCCCGTTCATGTCGTAAAAACCCAGCGCATTGGGATTTTTTTGCCCAACCGGATGCGTGGTGCGGTTGGAATTGTTTCCATGCCACCCATACGCATCGTCCATTTCCCCCCCCCATGCGTAACTGGACGACGACCCCGCCCGCGCCGCATATTCCCACTCGGCCTCCGAGGGCAGGCGCTTGCCCAATTTCCGGCAATAGGCATCCGACTCGACCCAGGACACGTTATCCACCGGTTGGGTGTCACCCCGGGATAAGGATGGATTGTACCCCACGACCTCCTGAAACTTCTTCTGGGAGACCTCAAGTTTGTCCAGGAAGTAGGGATTCAGGCAGACCTTGTGCACCGGGGCTTCGACGACATATTCGTCGCTTCCCATGGCAAAGCAATTGGCGGGAAGAAACACCATGTCCTTTTCATCGAAAACAGGGGAGTTCGACTGGGCCGAAACCGGATGGGCGGCCGCAACATAGCCAGCGAGAACCAAAGCGAATGCGATAAAAATGCCGCGATCTTCAAGAGATTTCATGGCGCGATTTTGAAAGCAAGTTCTAAATCATCCGGATAGGGGCACCCCTAAAGAAACCAGAGTGCCCCCGCCCCAGTTTACAAAGAAAGCGGAAATGGGCAAATGATAAAATGCGCCCGAAAAAAGCCGGGACATATCCAGGAAGTAAATTCCAGCCGGATTTATTTGTCAAAATAATTTCGATTCGATACAATGGAGTTCTTATGAGCGCGACTTTATTACAGGACTATTTTGAGCGGATCGCTTATCTCCTTCGTTCCGAAACCCGCCTGGCGGGTATCCATCTGGACCTTCATCCCATTCAGATGAGCGCGCTCCATTACCTCTTGCGTTGCAATCGTTATTCGAATACTCCGCAGGGAGTCACGGATTATTTCGG
Organism: Nitrospinae bacterium CG11_big_fil_rev_8_21_14_0_20_56_8; assembly: GCA_002796165.1. GTDB lineage: Bacteria > Nitrospinota > Nitrospinia > Nitrospinales > VA-1 > 21-14-0-20-56-8. Next base: position 10,626 of record PCWF01000179.1, on the reverse strand, counting down.
GTTGACCAAGGGAACCGTGTCGCAGACGCTCAAGGCGTTGGAGGGCAAGGGACTGATTCGGAGAAGCCCGGATAAGCAGGACGGCCGCAAGGTCCACTTACACGTCACCGCGGAAGGAAAGAAATTGTTGCAGAGGAGCATTCCCGCACCGGCGGTCGTTGGGGCCTGGGCGGGTTTGCCGAACGCGGAGCAGGACCAATTGGTCGAGGTCCTGAGAAAAATCCTGCAGGCGATGCAATTCATGAACGAATTGAAGCCCTTCGGCCTTTGCCGATCCTGCCGGTATAACACGCAACTGGGAGAGGGAGAGTTTTTCTGCGAATTGACCCGTGAAAATTTGAGCGAGACCGACGTCACTCTCATTTGCCGTGAGTTTCAAGCTCCCTCCCTTTCAGAGAGGGACCTCCCTCCCCCCTTATAAATTCCCTCGTTCTTTTCGCTCTTTTGCATCTCTTCCCTGGAGAAAGTTTGTTCGAGGGAATGGAGGTTCCGTCCCAATTCCTTCCAACCCGATAAAGAAAAATGAAGCGCGGGGTTCAGAACGCTCTGATATGATTGGAGCCTTTCGGGATTGTGTAAAAGTTGAGATACGTTGATGGTTGAACAGAACCTTGTGTTTCCGGACGGAGTCAGCCGGGAAGAGCTTGACCGGCTCCGCCTGTACCTTCCCTATGGATGCGACCGCATTCTGGGTCTGGATTATGTTCCCGGCCCCGCTCCGGGATTTCGATTTACCTGCCGGACGCCGGAAGACGCGGCGCTGATTCAGCAGAAAGCCCGCGCCCTCCTGGTTCTTTTGAGGAAAGGCGGGAATAAAGATTCGGTTGTCTTTCCCGCGCGCCCGCTCTTCGACAACCGCGCCGTCCGCATGGCCTGTTGCCGGGACTTGCTTCCCGATCTGCTCGCGGGGAATCACCTGGTTTGTTTCGGTCCGGGCCAATACGGCATGGGCGGATTGTTTCTCAGGACCTTTAAATATTTTGAGCGGGAATGCTATCGCCTGACGCTTCAGCAGAGTCCGCAGGAATTTGTCTACCCGAACCTGATCCCCTTGGATTTGGGACTCCACTCCGGCGGCGCAGGGGGTAATGAAGGGGAGGCGACCTGGTTTTCTCCCACTCCGCCGGGTTCGCCGCAGGGGGCTCCGGCATCCCCGCACCTGGGCAAACCCAGCGTCGGACTGCATTGTTACCCGCATTTCCGGAACCGGATCATTTCCGGGTCCCAGGGAGTGACGATCACCACACAGGGCCGGTGTTACCGGTATGAAGGCGAGGACCGGTTTGGGCCGGACCGGCTTTGGGAATTCATCATGCGCGGGACGGTTTACCTGGGATCGCCGACGTTTGTGCGCAACGGGTTGAGGGAAATCGAAAATCTCGTTTGCGGGTGGATGGACCCCTTGGGGTTGAACGCCTGGGTGCAACCGGCGGATGGCCCGCTTTCACCGGATTCGGGGTATATGGCACCGGCAATTCACTCATTATTGCCCGTCAAGTACGAACTGCGAATCGCACTCCCGGCACAGGGATACTCATTGTCCGCCGGGTCGTTCACCTACCACGCCGACCGCTACAGCCGCCCGTTCAATATTTCCGACGGGACCCATGCTTCGGCAACCGGTAGTGCGGAATTCGGCATTGAGCGGTTGACCTGGGGATTCCTGGCGCAATATGGGCTGGACACCACGATCTGGCCGGAGATGATTCGTAACGGAATTTGAGAGGGGCAGAGGAAGCCTGCCGGTTATGGGCAGGGGAGGGGACGTCGATCAGGCCTGCAATCGTGCCAAACCTGCGGCGGGGAACCGGGCCGAAACCCGATTCCCCGCCCTGGAGAAGAAGAGATAATAACCTTATCGGGCATTTTCTGAAAATCTTAACCCTCTCCCCACCCGGAAATTTCACCGCGTAAATTCCAAAAACTGATAGAATGACGGGGTGGAAACCGCATCGTGATTCGAAAATTCCCGTTTTGCCAACAGGCTTGTCTCTCCCTTCGAAGGGCAGGCGCATGGCTATGGCCCATTTTCAGGGGGACCTTTTTGATTCAGGCTTTACTCAACCTCTTCCTTGATTTATCCCAAAACTATGGACACGAATGAAATTCTGAAAAGCATCCAAAATACCTCCTGCGCCATCGAACAGCTTGAGCTGAAATTGGCCAAGATCAACGAAACCCTGAAGATCATTGACAAGGTATCCAAGCAGACAAACCTGCTGGCGCTCAACGCCACGATCGAGGCCGCGCGGGCGGGCGATGCGGGAAAGGGATTTGCCGTGGTGGCCACCGAGGTGAAAGAGTTGGCCCGGCAATCGGCGGATGCCGCAGAAGAGGTGACCAAAAGGATCGAAGGGATTCGAGAAGAGACGGAGAAAGCCAAAGAATCGGTCCGGGTCGTCATGGAGGCATTCGCTAAAAGAGGGTGACGCGAACCGGAGAGATTGAAGCCCTCCCCGTCAAATCCGCAACCGGGATCTTTGGAGGCTCCCGACCGATCTTAATGATTCTCCCGATGGAGTTCGGGAAGCGGCGGGAATGGCTTCGTCCGTTAATAGTCTGGTTCTGAACCGTTGACCTCGAAGCGATGGAGCCCCTCTTTTTTTACGAACTCCCTTTCAGTCTTCCCAGACGATCCGGTTTCTTCCCCTCTGCTTTGCGAGGTACAACCTGGCATCCGCATGTTTGATGCAACTGCCCAGGTTTTGATCTTCCTGGATACAAGCCGCCCCTGCGCGGACCGGGAACGCGGAGTCAACGGGGAGGAGAATTCCGTTCGGCCCGGCACTTTTCGTCGTCGACTTCCACGTGGATGGTGAGCTTATGCATCCAGGGATGCGGGATACAGCGGAATTCATAGGTTCCCGAATCGAGTTCGATGATTCTCGTATCCGGAGCGGGACTGCCCGCTACCCCTTGACCCAGCAGGTAAAGGGTTCTTTTCGCGCCGTTGACGAAATATTGGAATTGATGATCGACCCGGTCCACGTTAATGAATTCGATTTCCTCGCAGGTGTTGATTTCCAGCCGGTCGGGAGAAAATTCGGAACCGACCACGTGAATGACCTCTTTACCGAAGGCTGGGGAATGCAAAAGGAAGAAGACAACCAAAAGGACTCCCACCACCGTGGAAATTTTATCAAGCATTTTTTCAACCGATCGAAATTGAAATTTTTATACAAGAAGGATTGGGACCGCCTCCCTGGTTCCGGGACCCCATAAGTCAATAAGCGATCATCAAGCCCACGTGGTACACGATCAAAATAATGAGAAGCGAGGAAAAAATCACATGGATCCAAAGCCATACCCGCAATATCCATTGCAGGCTTTTGTGGACGTCCAATTGCTGTTTTTCGATATAGAGTTGTTTAATCCTGTCCAGGATTGATTTTTCCTCTTCGTTCAATAACTGCCGGATCTTTTCGAACTTGTGAAGCTTTTCCAGCAACCCCGCGGTCACGCTGAAAAAGTATTCCGGCGAGGGGAGCGGGGACCGGAAAAAGGGCTGGATTTCCTGATCGCAAAAACCGGCCAGCATTTTCGACAAGGGCCGGTTTTCGTCCACGGCAACGGTCAGGCCTTCGATTTTATTTTTCAATTGGCATACAATTTCCGGAATTTTTTCATAGATCACTTCCACATCGAGGTCAGCCAGTTTGAGGGGGATCACTTTTTGCAAATACATTCCCACCAGTCCCAGGAGGATGGAGAGGAGAAAAATGAAAAAGAGGATATTCGAAAAAAAACCAACGGGAAAATGGAAACCGGTGTGGAAAAGCAGGAGCAACGCGGCGAGCCCCCCCGAATAGATATGAAAATACATCCAAACCCTGGCCTTGCCCAGGGCCACAAAAGGCGCAAGTTTCTTTTTCAATTTGAATAGGGTGGTGAACACAAGCAAACCCGCCATAAGAATCCCCGTTATCCATTTCTCCGTTTCAAAATCGTATCTCCGGTTGGCCATGAGATAAGCGGCGAAAAGGATGGATACCAAGCCGGTCACCATCAAACCCAGGCAATGTCCAGGTTGGGTGAACCTCATATTCGAATATACGAAAAGGATCATGAATAGTGCCCCGGCCGCCACATAGTGCCCCGGATTCAAGTCAAACAATTGGGATGTATCGGACCAGATACAGATGAGGAAATATAAAACGAACCCCCATCCCCAGGTTTTGACCTTCCTCAAGTCGGAGAAAATGGGGATATTGGGGGCCAGGAGTTGATTTTGCCAGCGGAGCAGGTCATTCAGATTTTGCTTCCCCGCGATGTCGGTGGTTTGCATGTCTTTCATTGGGGAGGATTCGGAATTCGAGGCTGGAATATTTCCTCGAAGGAGAGTCTTTTCATGGCGCCCTGGGGACAGCTCCGAACGCAGGCGGGATCGCCGGTCTCCACGCAAAGATCGCATTTCATGGATTTTAATACGGGTTTTCCGTTACTCGCGTTTCTCCTGAATTCCACCTGGCCGTCCGGGTGGACGGTCTCGGCCACGGGCAGGGCGATGATATTGTCATAGATGCATTTGGTCACGCACATGGTGCACCCCACACAGGTGTCGATGTTGATGAGTACCTCTCCCCGTTCTTCCGCCCGGTGTAAGGCCCCGCTGGGGCATCCATCCATGCACAAGGGATCGATACAATGCATGCAGGCGTGGGGAAAGAGGGTGTTGCCGAATTTTTTCCCCTCTCTCGCGAAGCGGGGATAACCCTCATGGGCATCCGCACACGCCCGGACACAATCATCACACCGGGTACAAAGGTCCAGGTTAATCACCATGATGCTCTGGCCGTTGATCAATTGGTGATCGATGCCAAAGCTCAAAAGAGACAAGCTTGCGACACGGCTCTCGAGTTCCCGCCAAGTGTTTTTTCTGTTTTCCGAGGTGGTGAGAATGAAATTCCGGGTCAATTCCTCCCGCATGATTTTCTCGACCAGATGTTTGGGAAGCGCGATAGCCTGAACGTTGTTCACCGCGGTTACCGAGCAGGAGGCCGATCCCTGGGACATGAGGGACAATTCTCCAAAGAAATCACCTTTTTTGAGTGTGTGGAAGTTGAAGTCCTTTGCTTCAAACTTTTTGGATAACCGGACAAATCCAGAAAGGATCAGGAAAAGCTGGTCGTTGAGTTGACCCTCTTCGAGGATGACTTCCTGGGGACGGTAAAAGAAAAACTCGACGGAATGGGTGATTTCTTCCAGGATATCCTTGCCGAGGCTCGAGAACAGTTCGTGATGGCGTAAAAATTGGGCCAGGCTTCTTGTCCGGTAACGCTCTTCAATGAAGGCCTTGAAATTTTTGTTTTTCCTGGCCAGGATTCGCATGGCCTGAACATTGATTTCTACCGTCTTGCAGGTTCCGCTTTGGAGATCGGCCGCGACGGTGGCGGTTCGATTAAAGCGAAACAGGGCCGCCAACTCGCCGAACATTTCGCCCTGGGGAAGGAAAACGATGTTATCCCGGGTGACCGGTTTCCCTTCCTCATCCAGAACTTCCTGGGGAAGGATCGAAGGGGAGAGGGATTTCCCCTCGTCGTCATAGAGTAAACCGTAGGCGCTGAAACTGGTGTTCGAAACACTCACATCGGCCCCGTCGACAAACTCCGCACCCCGGGGATTTTTGGCAAAGAGCGATTTGAGGCGCTCGATGACGGTTCTCTTTTTCCGCGGCTTTCTTCCCAGCTGGGTAAAATCCAGCGGCACGGTGAAAATTGCGGTCCGCCCTTCCATGATGTAAAAAGCGGAGTTCCCGTAATCTCCCTCGCGGATGATAACCTCTCCCGGCAGAAACCGGCGAATCATGATATGGGGTTGAATGCTTTCCAAAACCTTGTCGTCCAGGTCTGTTAACAGGTCGATTTGACGCATCTGCTCCAAAGCCAGAAAATTGACCGGCAATTGGGACTTGGGTGGCGCAAACGCCTCCATGTGGCAACGATGGGGAGGAATTCCGTTGGCCTGTCCTGCCGCCATGGCCATCTCCATGACCGGGGCCGGACCACAGGTATAAAGGGAAGGGGAACGGGTGCAGGACTTTATTACGGTTGCAAGGGCGCTTTCGTCCAGCCTTCCCGCAGGGCCTTTCCAGGTCGACCCAGGCTGACTGAGAAAAATCCGCGCCGTAAAGTTGGCATTTTTCAACTCCAGGTCCAGCAATTCTCCGTGAAAAATAATATCGCTTTCCGTCCGGCATCCATAAAGAAGCGTGATTTTCCGTTTGGAATTGCTGTCGGTCAAAGACCGGACCATGCTGATCAGCGGGGTAATGCCCGACCCGGCACCCACCAGGACGAGGTCGTCCGGATCCTCCAGGTTCAGCTTGAAATTTCCGTTGGGTTTTCGGATGGGAATCGAATCCCCGGTCTTCACTTGGCCCACAAAGTAATTGCTGACCAGTCCTTTCTTTTGCCGCTTTACGGTAATTTCCAGGCAATCTTTTGTTAAACAGGAGGAAGAAATGGAATAGCATCGAAACGCTTTTTTCCCCTCCAGAACCGGACCCACGGTAACGAATTGCCCGGGGAGAAAATCATGAAACTCCCCCGCCGGAGCCACGAGGTGAAACGAGGTGGTATCGGCGGTGCGCGGAATGATCCGCATCACTCGTGCTTCTACTTCGGCTTCCTGAAGGGAGGATTCGCATACGAGGTCCGATTTGGCCTCCGAAACACAGGAGAGGATGATTCCCCGTTTTTCGTCCCCGGGACAAACGGCGACCCCCTCGGCCGATTTGACGTCGCCCATGATTTTTACAATCTTGCAGGTCCCACATTCTCCCTTCCGGCAACTGGACGGAATTTCCACGCCGGCCTCTTCCGCCGCTACGAGAATCGTCATCCCCTCCGGAATTTCGATGGTACGATCAAGATCCTTGAAAAAGATTTTATGGGTCATCCGACGGGCCTGCCGAGACTTGGTTCTTCAGGATGGAATCCAAATTCCCGGTTGCCACAAGCTTGACCAAAGCGGACTGATTCATCCGTTGATGGAAATTGTGGCAACTGTTGCACTCATTTTTGACCATGATATTGTTATGACAATTGAAACAGGTCGTGGTATTGACGGTTACATTAAAATCCGCCAGCGATTTGCTCTTTAAAATATCGGCGTGGCATTTCTCACAGCCCATTTGAACGTGTTTTTTATGGGGGAACCGGGTCACCCGGGTTTCGGCGGAACCCGCAATCGGGGCCAGGGTGAAGGATTTCCCCACGTTCAACCGGGGATTCGCCTTGTTTTGATCCTCCATCAACACATGACATTTCAGGCAATTCAGCGTAGTGCCCTTCCGGCCCTGGGACAGGATGGACTTTACATCATCGGACGGCATTGCCTTTTGCGAAAACCACATGTTTAAATAAGGATCCTCATGAACCGGACGGTACCTGAACGCCGGAGGCCTCCGTCTTCTTTTATTGCCCTCCTCATATTGGAAACGGGATAAAAAAGTATCGTAATTTTCGAAACCGAAACGGGTAGCCAGATTTTTTATCGCCCCCGCCAGGCTCTCCAACTCCTCTTCTGGAAACATATTGGTTATCGAGAGTTCCTGCAGGGGGTGGCAATCCCGGCAATTGCTCTCGAACGTATTGGCCTTGAAATCCAGAAAATACTGCTCCGAATCGAAAACGTGGCAAAGCGGACATCCGGTCTCGAACTTTTTATTGATTTCCTCGGTATTTTTATCGTTTTTCCAGTGGACCCCATGGTTGAATTCCAGGCCGATTTTTTCAAGGCGCGCTTCCTCCAATTTCTCTGCCTTGAAATTGGGATGGTCCGTTTCCACATGGCGAATCTGGTGGCAGGACCGGCAGTTCGAATCTGAGATGGACGCCGGGGTAACATCTCTTCCACGGTGCTCCTTGTGGCAATCGATACAGAAAATTTCAGAAATGACGCGTTGTTTTTGGAGATGGCGCCGATGACTTTCGACATGGAATTTCAGTTGCTTGATTTCCGAATGGCATCGCATGCACCGCGCCTGCATGTCTTCTCCGGCCCGGGTCCAATTCGGGGTATGGCAATTCGCGCAATCGGGTCCCAGCATGGCATGGGAGGAGGACAGCGGTCCCTCGGTCGCGAAGAAATGCGTTCCTGCATAGTGATCCAGTCCAAACAAGGCCACTGCCCCCAGAAAGATGATGACGAGGGTTTTGAGGAGGGGCGGGGCCTCGTGAGGAGGGTTGTATTTTTTTCCGTAGTAGGAATTTTCTGGACTTTTTTCGCTGGATGGCATGATCGGTATGGTCTTATAGGATTTGGTTCATACCAATCTGAAATTGTTTTTTTGCTGGATAAATAATATGACGGTTCTTTACTGCATGGACCGGATGGGCAACTCATCCGCGGGTTTTGCGTTTCCGGAGTCACCCGCCAAACCGAGCCTCTGTCGGGGGAAACTCTTGAACCGGTGAGCCCTCTTCCCCAGACAGGAACATTTTCGTTTCGGAAACCATCACTATCGTTCATTGCGGGGGGAAGTAGCACTTTTTCCCGGGCCGTCGATTTGCTTTACTTTTTGTTCCGCATGTAACTGCTTTCCACCGGTATCGGAAAAGAAGCGAACTTGGCTGAAGGAAGGGGGGATGCGTCGATTTCATTAACATAGGCCTGCGTCAAAGTTTTAATTTCTTCCAAGACCCCCTTGGCCGAGCCTGGGTCGGCATTCACTTTTAGAGCCGCCGCGATCAATTTATCAAGATTGCCAGCAGGAATGGCTTTCACCACGTTTTGCAGGTTGGCCAGTGCCTTTTTGAGTAAATCCAGATTTTTTTCGCTGTATTCTCCCTTTCCCGAGGCTTCCGAAATTCTCATTGTCGAAAACAGGACCTGGAACGCCTCTCCGGCCACCCAGATTTTGCCGGTTTTTATTTTGAGCTTGTCCTCAAGGTTTCCCGAGGCCTTGTCCTCCTTGCTCCAAACCCAATGCTTGAAATCTCCCTGGCTGTATTGGACCAGGTCGAACTTTTCTCCCAAGCGGTGGCCCGCTTTGAAGTATTCTTCCTTCGCTCCCCTGTGGCACGAAAAACAGTCCTTGGACCAGGCATAGAAATTCCGCGTATCGCGCATTCCTTTTTGCACCGCTTCGGGGACCTTGCCTTTCTTATCGTGGAGTTCAACCCAGTCTTCGGCGGGATTGTGGCAAGTTTCGCAAATGATCCCGAAAAGCCCTTTTTCCTCCTCCGTCACTTTGGGGTAAGTCGAGGCCACTTCGACTCCATGGCACTTGATACACTTCTGGTCCTCGAAATGGTCCTTGACGTTCATTTTTTCGGCGATTTTGGTTCCTTCCTTTTCATACTTTTCGTTGAAAAAGGTTTCGTGGGGATGAAACAAAAGCTTATCGAAAACATTTTTGTGGCAATTCGAATCGGAGCATTGCTTGGGCCCGATAATCTTATTGGCCCCCCAGGCAGGAGAGGTCATAAAAATCCCAGCGATCAAGATGACTCCAATTGTCATTCCACTGATTTTTACACTCCAATTCATTTTCATTTTCGGCTCCAACAGGAAATTAACCTTTCGCCACTGACAATTAGAATTTGAACCGCATCTCCAGCGAACTGCCATAATCTTCTTCGCGCGTTTCATTATGAATGCCTACCAACTTGCTCACAACGGATAGATGGTTACTCAGCAAGTATTGGACTTCCAGGGCAAAGGCAAACTGGTCGTTGGTCACGGGGCTTCCTCCCACCGAGTCGTGGTTATCGAACAGCCAGGCAAACTCCGGGTTGATCGACAACTCTTC
>PCWF01000179.1:0-862 GCA_002796165.1 Nitrospinae bacterium CG11_big_fil_rev_8_21_14_0_20_56_8 | reverse complement strand
CCGATGGAACCGACCCCGGTGTTACGCATGACCGCGAAACTGGTAACTCCATTGCCGCGGAACGCAATCCCGGCCCGGCCCGCGCGCCCTCCCGCGATATCGTTCCACCCGTCGGTCCCGTAAAACCAGTTGAAATAGACGTAATTATTGTCGTAGTAATCCTCAATCAGCACGGGATGATTCATTTCGAAGACATAGAGCTGGCCATCCCCCGGCGCTCCGCCGCCCGTTCGGTCGTCGTTGAAATTAAACAACGCCCGGATCGCATAATTCAAGAGTCCATAAGTGGAGGACAATGAAACGGCGGCCCAATCCTGCGTTTCGGCGGTCTGGACCTTGTCTTCCATATGGAAATAGTTGAGTTCCCAAAATTGCTTCGGGTACTCCACCCGGGCGGTCAAGCCGTAAAGGTTGGTATTGTTTTGGTTCGAGTCTCCATCCCCTCCTGCTGTCGAGGCATTGATATCCTCGAAGCCGAACATTCCCTGAAGGACGATGTTTGTGGCGCCCAGGACCGTGATATTCGGTTTGGAAAGAAGGCCCCCCAGCACGTTGTCGTTCATCAGGTAATTGTTCTGATACAGTACGGGGAGGAGACCCAGGGCAATGTGGTAGTCTGTGGGAACCCGGTCCTTCGGAGAGATAAAATCGAACATTTCGCCGATTTCTCCCTCGAACCAGGCAAAGGTATTGTCCGCGGACAGTTCGAACCTGTGGTCGGCCGTCGAAGGGTCGTCGGGATGCTCATGAAACCGGTATAAACCACCGACTTTCGTGGTATCCCGGTCGACAAACGGTTTGTACTGAACATGAAACCGCTCGGTGTTGGTGAGATCGAAATTGAAATCCAGGTCGAGGTTGT
>PCWF01000161.1 GCA_002796165.1 Nitrospinae bacterium CG11_big_fil_rev_8_21_14_0_20_56_8 | reverse complement strand
CGTGCCCCGCCTCGAAGATACCGACGAAATCGGAGCAATGACCGAGCCGAGACCGTAGAAACTTGCCACGTGTCATCTTCACCATGATACCAGAGGGTGAGGTCGTTTCCTTCGAAACGAATTTTTCCGACATCTTCCCAACCAAGACCGGCATAGTACTCACACACTTCTTCGACTAAAGTGCGATCGGCAGCGAGATGACAAACCTCATCCTCTGTGAGGTTCAGATAGATATCGAGCCTATCCGCCATTTCCGACCGAGCGCGAATTACCGTATGCCCGCATGGTCCTACCTGCATCGGCCCAATCTGTGTGCTCAGTGGATACTCTCGAGAACACACATGACAGCGGTATACTTCGTAGACCTGGTCATAGGCAGTGGCCGCCTCTTCACAGAGCCCGTCAGCGAGCAGACGATCACCATTCTCGTCTGTCAGGCTGACCATATCCTCGTGCCCCGGATCACAGGCACAGCCCCAGATACCCGGAACATGCTTCAGCTTCCCACAGACATCACAGATGCGTGGTCCTCTTTCAAAGGGGAATATTTCTTGCTCCATGGTGTTCCTCTCAATCATAGCCTAGGCAATTGTACAGACGATGTCAATTCGTCCCCAGTTTTCCCACACCTCCACCAAATTCAGCTTTACAAAGTCATTATTGACAATAGGAGACTTTCAGATTACTATAGATAAGCTCGAGAGAACCCATGGTTCGGAGTGGGCATGGTTTTCACGTCATTGACACTGTGCATGACGACAGGCATCACAGGGTCATACATGATCGGTTAACCAGGCTCCTTCGAACCGTGGGTTTTTCGTATGTTCGAGCCATACACAGTTTATTCACTTGACACCCTGCATAAGGCGTGTACAATATTATCACTCACATAATGTGAGTGATAATAATTCTTAATTTTCTTTCTATGAACCTCAAACCGCTCGCTGACAACGTCGTTGTCAAAGTGCTCGAGGAAGAGACCACTACTGCCTCCGGCATCGTCCTCCCGGAGAATGCGGAAAAAAAGAAAAAGAAGGAAGCCGAAGTCGTGGCTGTCGGCCCCGGCCGGGTTCTCGACAATGGACAGCGCGGAGCTATGGATATCGCCGTCGGACAGAAAGTCCTCTGCAAAAGCTGGGCCGGCGATGAGATCGAGCTAAACGACGTCGAATACAAGGTCATGTCGATGGAAAACATCCTCGCCATTATAGAGTAATTACATATTTTTGTTCCTTTCGGCCTGTGCTACCTCTCACCGTCGCGTAGCCGCTAAGGCAAAGCACGGTTGCAGTCTCTAATAGCCCCTAAAGATTTTTCTAACTTATGCCAAAACAAATCAAACACAGCGATGACGCGAGACAAGCTCTCGTCCGAGGTGTCAACATACTCGCTGACACCGTGAAAGTAACTCTCGGACCGAAAGGACGTAATGTCGTCCTCGACCGCGGTTTCGGTAGTCCCATCATCACCAAAGATGGTGTCACTGTCGCCAAAGAAATCGAACTCGAAGACAAGTTCGAGAACATCGGTGTCGACATCGTAAAGGAGGTTGCGTCGAAGACCAACGACGTCGTCGGCGATGGTACCACCACCGCGACAGTCCTCGCTCAGGCGATCGTCAATGAAGGGATGAAGAATGTCGCTGCCGGAGCCAATCCGGTCGCACTGAACCGTGGTCTTCACAAAGCGGCTGAAGCCGTAGTAAACGAGCTTACATCGAAGGTGTCAAAGGCTGTCGAAGCCGATGAGATCGCCAATGTCGCCGCTATCTCTGCCAATGATAAAGACATCGGCGAGAAGATCGCCGAAGCGATGGCTGAGGTCGGTCAAAATGGTGTCATCACCGTCGAGGAGTCTCAGTCATTCGGCATGGAGATAGAGACGGTGAAAGGGATGCGATTTGATAAGGGATACGTCTCGCCATACATGGTAACGAACCCGGAGAGAATGGAAGCTGAGTACCAAGACGCCCTGATTCTCCTCACTGATAAGAAAGTATCGAGTATCGAAGACATCGTACCGCTCCTCGAAAAAGTTGCTCATAGCGGAAGAAAGGACCTCGTCATCATCGCTGAGGATGTCGATGGACAAGCCCTCGCGACTCTCGTCGTGAATAAGCTCCGCGGCACTTTCAATGTCCTCGCGGTCAAAGCTCCAGGCTTCGGTGATCGTCGCAAAGAGATGCTCCAGGATATCGCTGTCCTCACCGGCGGCAAAGTCATCACTGATGATCTCGGCCTCAAACTCGAAAATGTCGAACTCGAAGACCTGGGACGCGCCGGCAAAGTCGTCGCGACGAAAGAACACACCACCATCGTAGATGGTGCCGGTGACAAATCACTCGTCGATGCGAGAGTCGCTCAGATCAACACCCTCATCGAACAGACTGACTCAGATTTCGACCGTGAAAAACTCGAAGAACGCCTGGCAAAACTTGCCGGTGGGGTTGCTGTCATCCGTGTTGGCGCGGCAACTGAAACCGAGATGAAGGAGGTGAAACACCGCATCGAAGATGCTGTCGGCGCGACCAAAGCTGCGGTCGAAGAAGGTGTCGTTCCCGGTGGCGGGGTCGCCCTTCTCCGTGCTGCCCGAGCACTCGATGAACTGAACCTGGGTGACGAAGAGATGATCGCTGTCGGCATCCTCCGCCGCGCGCTCGAAGCACCGCTCCGAACGATCGCCGCGAACTCCGGTCACGAGGGAGCTGTCGTCGTCGACGAAGTGAAGAAGAACACCGGAAACTTCGGCTTCAACGCCGCAACCGGGAACTATGAAGACCTCGTCACGAGCGGCATCATCGACCCGACGAAAGTGACGAGAAGCGCCATCTTGAATGCCGTCTCGGCCGCGGGCATGCTCCTCACGACCGAAGCAGTCGTGACCGATCTCCCCGCTAAAGAAGAACCGGCTATGCCGGGTGGCATGGGAGGCGGCATGGGAATGCCGGGAATGATGTAATTTTCCCCAATTTTAGAAAAAAGGACACCTAAACAGCGGTGCCTTTTTTCTTATCTGAGGAAGGAATTGGAAAATTAGACCATTTTGATTGACAGGCTACGTCCTCACCGTTACCATGATGAAGAGATACTAAGCATGGAGCACACGGTCGAACGGTTCGGTAACCCACTTCCTCAGCCAGGAACACTGCTTGCTGTATTCATCACGGGCGATGAATCGGAGGGCGCGATCGAACCGATAAAACGAATATTTGCACGGGGACTGGCTGATCGGTCATTTGCCGGCCGCGGAGGAGAGCGTGTAGTCTTCACGACACAAGAGATGGGAACCGTCTGCTTCTACGGTGTCGATCCTACGGTAATGACGTTGCACGACATTCGTGATCTCGTCCATGACGCGATCACTGAAGCTGATAAGCATACACTCGGACAGGTTACCTTCGCACCGCTTCCGCAGCCGTCCAGGGCGACTCCGGCCTATGTCTATCAGCAGGCACTCGTGCAAAGTGAGCTTTCGACCTACCGATTTGACCACTATCGCCGTATCCGCGCTTACTCTCCTGTAACCCGGATCAACTGGTATACCCCAGCCTTGCGGGATACCGATATCCACCATGCAGTGAAGATTGCCGGTGCGATCCGGACAGCTCGTGACCTCATCAATGAGCCACCGAACATCCTAACACCGCTCGAGATGGTACGACGAGCGAGGCGAATCGCCGAAGAACAAGATCTCCGGGTAACGCTTCGGTCCACGGGAAATCTCATAGGGTTTGGCGGGATCACCGCGGTCAGCCGAGGATCGAAGAACGCCCCCTTCGTCATGGTACTCTCCTATGAACCGACGTCGTGGGAACACCGCGTCGCTCTCGTCGGCAAAGGCATCACCTTCGATTCCGGGGGACTCTCGCTGAAGAGTACCGAAGGGATGCTCCCGATGAAAAATGACATGGCAGGAGCCGCCAGCATCCTCGCGCTCATGCAAGTGATCCGGGATATTGCGCCGCCATTTGCCGTCGATGCGATCCTCATGCTGGCGGATAACAAGACCGGCGCTGATGCCCTAGAACTTGGGAGTGTCATACGACCATACGG
>PCWF01000269.1:519-18636 GCA_002796165.1 Nitrospinae bacterium CG11_big_fil_rev_8_21_14_0_20_56_8 | reverse complement strand
CCGGCCTTCTGGGCGTTTTTACCAAACTCTTCTTCCGCGCCTTTGACTCCGCCGCTGAACAGTATGCATTCATCTGGTTTCATGAATATTGTCCCCCTCTCAAAAACTGGATCCCCTATTCGGCAAGTGCCAACAAGTTATTTTAAAATGAGGTCAAGAGCAAGCAAATATGAGGAAGGACCGGAGGGTTGAAAGATTCAAGATGCGGGGACCGAGGATTTGGACCGTTTGAAAAAACGGCTCAGGATTCCCCGTTTTTTGATCTTGCCGCCATATTGCGACATGAGGGCCTCAACATTGCTTTGCTTGTGCTGGTGCTGGTCGAGGAAGAGTTGAATCAGAATATGACAGGAATGGCATCCGCCTCCCGCTTCGCATGCCTGCGTGACCTCCTCGATGGAAGTCAGATCGTTCTTCCCGATGCAGGCGCGAATGGTACCCTCGGACACTTGAAAACATTTGCAGATGATGTCCGATTCATTAACCAGCGGGTTATCCATGGGGATCTGTTAAGTTAAAATTGAGAATTAATATCATTTGATTTTCCCCAATTTTATCCCCAAATTTCGTGTTTGTCCAATTTTTTCAAGTTATTCCACTTCCGAAATTGGAAAATCGGGAAAAACTACCCTATCCCTCTGCTTTTTAATGAATTCCGGGCTTGAGGCCATAAAAAAAGGGGTTGGATTTAATCCAACCCCTCCAAATTGGTGGCGGTGCAGGGACTTGAACCCCGGACACTGCGGATATGAGCCGCATGCTCTAACCACCTGAGCTACACCGCCATTTTTACCGGCCGTTAAAAATCGAAGGACAGAGTTTAACTCAAATCATAATTGTCTGGCAATGCGGTTTTATCAAAGATAGAAATTATTTTCCCACCGGGTTTATGCATGGTCCTTCCATCGGCGCACGTCCTTCATAAACTTTTCGCGGTCCATCTCGCGGCTGGAAGGAAAGATCTCGGTAAGAGGATGGGGGAACTTCTTCTCGGAGGGAAAGTATTCAAAATTTCCCGGGGACACGCGGTAGATGTTATCGAAGGTGCGGTACTGGGCCGAGGCTCCCACGTAGTCCCAATTGGTTCGGTTGTGAATGAGGTTGAATAATTCCGAACAACTGATTCCTTCATAAATATTCATACGGCCCGGCCGGCCCGGTTGGATTTGTAACTCGGGAAGGGAAAAATCAATCGACCAGATGTCGGGTTCGCTGTTTTTGCCGAAGACCTCAAGTTGATATCCCACCTTCCAATGCCTCCAGACCTCGAACGTTTCGCACGACTTCAGACGGTCCACAAACCGGTTTTCAATGAACTCCCGAACCTCCTCCCCTTCCCTCTTTTGCTCGGCGGGGTCCTGTGTGCGGGTTCGAATGGAGGGCACTTCCATCACCGGCTTGAACTCCACAAGATGACCATCGTCCCGTGCCACCCGAACGAAGGGGGAGGCCTGCGTTTGGATTCGAGTGTGGCCCGGGGAAATCTCCGCCACGTCTCCGGATAAAAAAATACTGCTCTGGATCTCGGGACAAAATTCATGCAAATCATTCAGGAACGCCGTCTGCGTCGCGGGAAAGGAATATTGATTTAAGAATCCATATTCGTCGGAATAACGGAACGCCGCCGATCCGGGAACGGCGAACCGGGGCCCCAGTGCCTGGGCTACCCTCAAAAACGAGCTGTACTCGTCAAAGGGTAAATGCAGGGATTTGTGGTGCGCGAAATTTCCCTCAAGCAGGGGCATGAACCGGAGGTGCGCGAAGTGCACGGTTGGATAAAGTTTATGGATGTACTGGATCACCTGGGGGTTCACGATGGTGTCCACCTGGTTCCATACGGTGACCTCTCCGTCATGAATCAATAAACCGTGTTCGGGCCATTCGTCCTGGTTGAACGAGGGGGTGGGGGTGAGAGTCAGATCGCGGATACGGACGGGTTCGAAATCGTTCACCACTTGAACGTTGTCGAATTCCAGTTCCTTCAACACTTCAAGAAGAATTTCATCCTGAGGCGCAAGAACCACCGTCTCCGGCAGTAAAATGCCAGGATGCCGCTTCAGGTAAGCCAGGGTGCGCACGTCGAAATGGTCCTGGTGCCGGTGCGACAGGTACAGGATATGCACGGGAGGAACGGACTCCAATTTGAGTTCCCGCTCCGGGCATTGGACATTGATCGATTCCCAATGCGGATCAAAAAACACCGGGTCGGTCAGGAAGTTGGTTTCCCTGGACTGGATAAAAAGGCAGGCATGCCCGATCAACGTGGTTTTCAGCATGGGTTCCGAGAGGGTTCGCCGGGTTAAGGAAAGGGTATAGCTTAACCAAACCGGCCCGCTTTCTCAAGTCAGGAAAGTGCGCCTGTGTCTGCGAAGATTTTGGGGCTCGCGCCGGTGTTTTTCAACGGGTCGGCGCAAGGAAGATTTTCCACCCATGTTCAGGATCGTGTTGACAATACCCTTTGGGTTCATGAAAATGTAAGTCGGAGCACATCCATTTGATTGTCAACCCCACCGTACAAGGAACCATGACTCACGATACCGTCACATTCGAAGAGGGCAAGACCTGCCCCGTTAAAATTGAGGGCACCGGGGGCGGACTATCCTTTTCCCCCGGTGGCGACATGTTGCTGATCGGCCGCTTTCCCGATCCCAGTCCGAAACAGGTTCAGGCCTGGTCGGGAAAATGGCGCGCCAAGTTGATCACCGAGTCGGAATTCCCGGCCATCCCCATTTTTGGAGTGGGGGGCGAGGATTGGCTGATTGAAGCCCCCTGTAACCCTTCCCAGCAGGAACGGGAAGCGCCCGGATTCGCCGAAGCGTTTTACGGCAAGGACGAAAATATCATGGTCGCCGTCCTTGTGGATTCAGATACGGACATTATAAAAAAAATAGCCTACGTCACTCTGGACGACATGTTTGTGGAGCGCCTGGTGATTTCGTGGAATCCGTTCCGATTCCAGGGCGATCAGTATAACAAGACGTTTACCGATGCGGAATTTGCCACTCGCGTCACGGATTTGTTCAAAACCCGGAATTCCCAAAAACTCTGGATGAGCAGTTGGTAAGCCATGCGGATGAAGATGAACCCTACAGAATTGTTCAATTTCCAGAATCCCAAAAAACTTTGATCAAGCTTTGGGTAAAACTTACGAATGAGGATGACCCCAATGATGCGCAAAATGACGTTTCAAATTTCGCTTTGGACCGCCGGACTGTTTGTGTTGAGTCTGGGGGCCACACCTGCCGGAGCGGAACTGGTGCATGAGAAAAGTGTTTCCCTGGAGATGGCAAGCCAGGCCGCCATGGCGGCGGTAGAAAAATGCAGGGCCGACGGATATAAGGTGAGCGCCGCCGTCGTCGACCGGGGAGGCAACCTGAAGTCCCTCCTGCGGGCCGATGGAGCGGGCCCTCACACCACCGACAGCAGTTTCAAGAAAGCCTACACCGCAAACAGCATGGGACGGCCCACTCAGGACTTTGCCGAATTGGCCGTAAAAGTTCCCGCCATTTCCGGGCTCCGCGACATGAACGACAAGATCCTGATTCTGGGAGGCGGACTTCCAATTAAATTTGACGGGGAGTTGGCGGGAGGAATCGGCGTCGGGGGCGCACCGGGATCCCAGTTCGACGAGGCCTGCGCGAAGGAAGGATTGAAAAAAATCGGCGCCGCGGTGGACGAACCTAAGAAATAAGGGATGGAACTTGGGGGAAATCGAATCCCTCTATCGTTTGACAATGGCCGTAGCCATCTTCCCTGTTCTGACCCGGATCAATTTTGATGTCCGGGAACCGCGTGCCGGGCATGGTCGGACAACTGGGCGTCGAACCATTGGTGAATGGCTTCCCGAATTTTCGGACTGGGGCTGGAATAGGAAACGCGCGCTCCCGCGGGCAGGTCCTTATACTCCAGGTGTAACTCGTCCGGACCGGCCTGTTTCAAAGTGGCAAGGCCGGGCATGTCCTCCCCATGGATGAAGGCGGGTCCGGAAAAATTTCGGCGGGAAAAATCTTCTCTTATTTGACGCAGATGTTGCCGGATCAGATCGATCTGCTCCCGATCCTGCGGATTCTTCGCGACCACTTCCTGCAGTCCGCCCTCTTCCGTCTTGGTGAAAACGTGCAGGGTTTTCTCCAGATCGAACGGCATCACATGGGTTCCCCGGTCCTGCACCGCATCCAGGCGGACCGTATCCGCGTGGTGGGCGGCATGGCCCCCATGATGGCCTTGACAAGCAGAAAGCGGCCAAACCAGAAAGATCACCCAAATTATCGGGTATCTCATTATAAGGGAGGTTCCACTTTTCTTAATCATCGTCTTCGTCAAGGTCTTCCTCCTCATCAATTTCTTCGACGTTCTCCACTTCCTCGAATTCTTCTTCCTCCTCTTCCTCCTCTTCTTCCGCCTCTTCGCGCTCGAATTCCGGATATTCCAGGTTGACGAGGAATTCGGATTCGGCCAGGGCGTTGAAGCCTTCGTCGGTGTACGGGTTTTCCTCGATGAATAACCGCACCAGATTGGAGAGAATCTCCGATCCGGCAATGGCTTTCAATCCTTCATCGGAGATTTCGTTGGCTTCGACCATCAGGTTTTGCAGGTTGCGGAAGTTTTCCGATCCGGCGATCAGGGCGATTCCCTCGTTGCCGATCCGGTTCCGGTCAAGAGACAGCAGATCGAGTTGGTTCAAATGGGGCGATTCGGCCAGCGCCCGGACCCCCTCGGAGGTGATCTTGTTCAGTTCCAGGTAAAGCTGACGCAGATTCTTGAATTCTTCGATGCCCGCGATGTGCCGGCATTCGAGGTCCCCGATGCCCAGCTTGCTCAGATCCAGAACCGTCCCCTCTTCCCGCAAATGCTTGTGACAGAGGGTGAGGATGAGGAATCCGCGCACGGCGTTCTTCCCTTCATCCGTTACCGCATTATCGGAGTAATCGACGCTACTCAACTGAGGGAAGGAATCGCTTTGGGCGAAGGCCTTGAGTCCTTCGTCGGTGATGCCCGTTTTCCGGATATCCAGAAACTCCAGCGCGGGAAACGCGTTGGACTGTGCCAGAATGCGGAGTCCTTCGTCCCCGATCTTGTTTTCAGCCAATACCAACTGGGTCAGTCCTTTCAGATGGGGGGATTGGGACAGGTGGCGCACCCCCTCGGGACCAATGTTGTTCCAGGCCAGCCGCAGGGATTTCAGGCTGGGGAACCGGTCCGATCCGGCCAGGAAACGGAGGCCTTCGTCGCTGATGGAATTTTTGTAAAGTTTGAGCGATTCCAGGTTCCCCAAATTATCGGAGGTGGCCAGCGCGCTGGCCCCTTCGGGACCCAGCTTGTTGGAGCTGAGTGTCAGGCGTTTGATCTGCCGTATGGATTTGGACCGGGCCAGGGCGATGACCCCGGGATCTCCCAGCTTGACAAAGTTGAAGTCCAACACCTCGTAACTGCGGCTCAGCTTGAAACCGTTCCTTATTTTTCCTTCGATGTTGTAGTAACGTTGAACCACCATAATGCAAAGGGCTCCTGATCTAGAGGGTACCGCTATAGTTTATATCAGATCGCCTTTTCACCCACGATCAGAAAATCGAATCCAGAAATTTTTTGAGACCGGAGAAATAGGCCCCGTTGGGGGCCATCATCATGTCGTTGTGCCCTACCCCTTCGAGAATGTCCAGAACTTTGGGCTTGGACCCGGCTTTCTGAAAGTTCAGGTTTGCCTCCTCGGCAGAGATCAGAAAGTCGTCCTCACCGTGCATGATAAACAGAGGGCATTTCACCGCGGCAATTTTGTGACTGTTGCTGAACAGTGCGTTATCCTCCGGCGAAATCGATTGGATTTTGAGCCCGCGGCGCTCCACCAGGGGGATGGGATCGGCGTATCCGCTTTCGATAATCAGGCATCCAATTTCCGGATAATGAATGCACAGTTCGATGGCGGGAGCGCTTCCCAGGGAGCGGCCCATCACGCATCGTTTTGTTTTTAAAATTTTCCGGTCCGCAAGGTGCTGGTAAACCACATGCGCGTCTTTCAGGACCGCCCGGAGGGTGGGCATTCCGTCGCTTTGCCCGTAGCCGCGATAGTCGGCCACCACCAGTTCGGCTCCCAGAGCGTTGTAAAAGGGCGCGAGGTCGTCATAATCGGCGACGATTTCGCCGTTGCCATGAAAATAAAGCATGGAAAACCTTGCATGGGGAGACCGGTACCGGCGTACATGAACCTTGATGGGGGACTCCACCTCAACAAACAGGTCTTCGGAGTCTTTGATCCCCTTCCCCCGGTCGCGCCGGGGGAAGAATAGATTGTCGTTGAACTCCCGGCTATCGAAAATCGAATTCATATCAAACCATCCCCAGGATGAATCTTTTAACCTATTTCAAATAAACGCTTTTTTTCCGGCAAATGGAATCGATGGGCCGCTGAAATTGATTGATCTTTCAAAAAAAACATGACAGAATGACCCCCCTGAATTAGCCTCGTACGTATTTCTTCGTTCTTCCCGATATTTAATCTTAGAATACCAGTATGCCCGGTGGGGTGTAGTGATATTATCGTGACCTTTTTCGACTGAAGGAGAAACTCAGAAATGTCAATGTTATTGGAAATAGAGCCGGTTGAAAAGCTATTTCAATCCATGGAGCAGATCCATGCCGTGGCCCGGAAAAAATTAGGCCGGGGTTTGACGGTTGTGGAGAAGATTCTTTACACCCACATGGCCAAGAACACCGACTATACGCAGTTGAAGCGTGGGGTTACCGATGTTGTCCTGTTTCCGGACCGGGTGGCCATGCAGGATGCCACCGCGCAGATGGCGATTCTTCAATTCATGTCCGCGCAGATGCCCCAGTCCGTCGTTCCCAGCACGGTGCATTGCGATCACCTGATTCAAGCCCATGTGGGGTCGGAAGAGGATCTTCAGACCGCCATCCAGACCAACAAGGAAGTGTATGATTTTCTCCGCTCCGCCGCAATGAAGTATGGATTGGGATTTTGGAAGCCGGGATCGGGTATCATTCACCAGGTGGTCTATGAAAATTATGCCGTTCCTGGAACGATGATGGTCGGTACAGACTCCCACACTCCCAACGCGGGCGGACTCGGCACGATCGCCATCGGTGTGGGTGGAGCCGATGCGGTGGATGTCATGACCGGCCAGGGATTCAGCACTAAGATGCCCAAGCTGGTCGGGATCAAACTCACCGGCAAGCTGAGCGGTTGGACCTCGTCGAAGGACATCATCCTCAAAGTGGCGACGATGCTCACCGTAAAGGGCGGCACCGGAAAGATCATCGAGTATTTCGGCGAAGGCGCCCGCTCCATGAGCGCCACCGGCAAGGGGACCGTCACCAACATGGGGGCTGAAATCGGCGCCACCACTTCCGTTTTCGGTTACGATCCCAATATGGATCCCTACCTGAGGGCGACGGACCGGGGACCCATTGCGGACCTCTGCAAAAAATACGCGCAATACCTCGTATCCGATCCCGAAGTGGAGAAGGATCCGAAAAAGTATTACGACGAGTTTCACGAAATCGACCTGTCCAAACTCGAACCCCATGTGGTGGGTCCCCACACTCCCGACCTGGGACGACCTATTTCGGCGCTCGGTTCGGAATGTGACGAGAAAGGTTATCCGGCCAATCTCACGGCCGCGCTCATCGGGTCTTGCACCAATTCGAGTTATGAGGACCTGACACGGGCCGTAAGTCTCGTCCGCCAGGCCAAAAAAGCCGGACTTAAAGCCAAATCGAATCTCATGGTGACCCCCGGTTCGGAGAGAATCTATGAAACCATTAAGAAGGACGGGATTCTCCAGGAGTTCCAGGATGTGGGGGCGGTCGTCCTGGCCAACGCCTGCGGTCCATGCATCGGTCAATGGAAACGGGATGACATCAAGAAAGGCGACAAGAACAGTATCATTACCTCCTACAACCGGAATTTCGCAAAGCGGAATGATGGCAATCCTGAAACCTATGGATTCATCAGCAGTCCGGAGCTCGTGGTGGCCATGGCTTTCAGCGGGTCGCTTAAATTCAATCCCCTGACCGACACCCTGAAGGACAAGGAAGGAAAAGATTTCAAATTCCAACCTCCCGTGGGAGAGGTGCTTCCCCCCAATGGGTACTCGTCAAAGGACAGCGGATACGAAGCCCCCACAATGGACGGTCAGGTCATTATCGATCCGAAAAGCGAGCGGCTGGCCTTCCTGGATCCGTTCCCGAAGCAGGATCCGGTCAAGGATTTCCAGGATCTTCCGGTTCTGTTCAAGGCCAAGGGCAAATGTACCACCGACCATATTTCTCAGGCGGGCCCATGGCTCCAGTATCGGGGGCACCTGGATAATATCAGCAACAACCTGTTTCTTGGGGCCACCAACGCTTATACGAATGGGACGGGAACGGGAACCCACCCCATCACCGGGGAAGCGGATATCGAGTTGAACAAGATCGCGCGGGATCTCAAGAACCGTGGATCGGGTTGGGTGGTGTTCGGTGAGGAAAACGTCGGCGAAGGGTCAAGCCGGGAGCACGCCGCCATGGAGCCCCGGCACATGGCAGGCCGCGCTTTCATCGCCAATTCCTACGCGCGGATTTTCGAAGCCAATCTGAAGAAGCAGGGCGTGCTTCCCCTGACTTTCGCCAACAAGGCGGATTATGACAAGATTCAGCCGACGGACCGGGTCTCCATTCTGGATCTGGACACGTTGTCTCCGGGCAAGCAGGTTGCACTAAAAGTGAAACATGCGGATGGGTCGGAAGATACCATTCAGACGATCCACACCATGAATGAAACGGAGATCAACTGGTTTTATGCAGGCTCGGCCCTCAATTACGTGGGCTCCCAGAGCAGGTAGTTTCCGTTTCACTTCGAATAAATGATCCCCGCCCCAAGGGGCGGGGTATTTCAAGGCCACCCATAAACTGTCATGGCGGGCGTTTTCTTCTTGCCATCCCGAGCCGCAGGCGAGGGATCTTGTCTGTCTGCCACAGGCAGGCTGGAACGTGAATGGGGCATTTAGCGTACAGCGGGCACAGGCGTCGTCCCAACTCCTCGGCAAGATTCTTCGGCGCGTCTGCGCCTCAGAATGACAATTTTATGGAGCCTTCCTAAATGTCATCCTGAGCCTTTGGCGAAGGATCTGGCTGGAACGTGAATGGGGCATGGCCCCCCCCCGCTTGATCAAAATGACACCGATGAGGAAATCCCGTGGCAAGACCGCGGGGAATTGGGAATCATTGAAACAAAATGACCCTGGGCCCGATTGGGTCCGGGGTTTTTATTTTTCAGGAAAAGACGGAATCCATCCCTTTTTCTTGCCATTCCTCCAGACAATCTTGGTCCAGTCCCCTTTTTTCTGGACCAGGTGGACGCGCGTCCCCCGGGGAAGACGGTTGCAAATTTCTCCTTCGGGTTTCAAGTGGACGTAGGTCAGTTTTTCCAGGACCCGGAAATCATCCATCCGAACGGGGATCAGCGTCTTTCCGGTTGCGGAAACGCTTCTTCGGGGATTTCCCGCGGGATATCCGGTGGGCCGGCGGGAGGGCTGGGGGCCTGGGCGGTATGATCCGGTTCCACGGTGAGCCGCTGTTTTTGCTTGAGGGTTCCCTTGCGGATTAGTTTCACCGTATCGCCCGGGGTCAAAGGGTCGTCAATTTTCATTCCGTTGAGCACGGCGGTTTCCATGTCGGCTTGCGGATCATTCAAGAGATTTTTGGCGATACTGGAAAAAGTGTCCCCCTCTTTTACCTCGTAGATATCGATATACATGGGGTCATAATGACGGGTATCACTTTTGTCCCGCGGTCCCTGGTAAACCAGCCCCTTGAGTTTGGACAGATATTCACTCCGATTTTTTATCAGGTGGGGAGCCCGGCGGGAAACGGTGGTGGCCATCATGTCCGCTTTGATGATGCGTTCCTTGGTTTCGGGATGGGTGGCCACAAAGCTGTGATAATTTTGTCCGGAAAGAATCTCGTGTTGCCTCAGGTTCTTTAAAAATGCGACCATGCTCTGGGGATCGTACCCGGCCTCAAATTCGTTCATGATTCCATGCGAGTCGGCTTCCAATTCCGCTTCCTGCCCATAACCCAGGTTGATCGTCTGAAACATGGTGGTGGAAAGGATAAGCCATTGTCCGGCATTCTTGGGACTGGCGAGCGCCCCCCCCAGACTCAGGATCTGGGAACCGATCTGGCGAACGATCATTTTAGCGGCGTGGTGAAAGGTGACGTGGCCGATTTCGTGTCCCAGAACTCCGGCCAGTTGCGATTCGTTATTCAGGACGGCCAACAGGCCTGTGGTCACATAAATGAATCCCCCGGGAAGCGCGAACGCGTTGATCTCGGAGCTATCCACAATTTTGAATTGATAGGGATTGAAAATGGGATCGGCCAATTTTGAAATCAGGCGCTGGCCAATGGAATTGACGTAAAGCTGAAGCTCCTTGTCCTGATAGATCCCGTATTGGCTGACCACCTGCTTGTCGGCCTCGCGTCCCAGCTCGACTTCGGTTTCTTCGGAAATAAACTGGATGGCGAAAGAGGTTGAGACGGGGATGAGAATAAGGAAAAAAACCGCCATTCCCAGGATCAGCGGCGCGATCTTTTTGGAGAATAATGGCATGGGGTGAGCTGGGCGGGCCAGCAGGATTAAGCCTTTGCCTGGAGCTTCTCGATTTCCTGATCGACCCGATCGATCTGCGAATGTCCCGCAAACCGGGTTTTCATTTCACGCAAGGTCTGCAGGGCACCGTTGGTATCGCCGCTCAATGCATAGGTTCGAGCCAAGCTGAAGTAAAGGTGGAATTTAGGGATATCGCTGGTTTGTTCGATAATTACCTTGTAGGTATCGCTCGCCTTTTTGTACTCTTTTTTGCCTTCCAGCGAATAGGCCAGCCCCGCATGCGCGGCCTGATGTATGATTTGATCTTCTCCCGACCGGTCCAGGATTTCCTGGTAATACTGCATGGCCTTGTCATAATTCTGGATTCGATAAAGGGCATCCGCGAGGATCAAAGCCGCGCGGTTTTTGTACGATTCTCCGCTGATTTCGGAATATTGCGTTTCCAACTGGGGAAGCAAATCTTTGAGGCTCTTATTCTCATCCAATGCCGTCTGTTGAACCTTTTCCATCTGATACAGACGGGCTTCCATAGAGTCGGCCATGGATTTCGTATAAAAATGGTAACCCAGTCCCCCGGCGAACACGATGAACAGCAACACAATGCCCGTCACAATGGCGGGTTGGTGGTCGGACATATAATGAACGACCCGGTCGCTCAGGGATAAAAACTGGTCGGGTTCTTTCAGTACTTTGCGGTTGAATCGCTCGCGATGGGCCATGACAGTGAAGGGGAAGATTTGATCAAAAGATTAATTGCCGGAAACGCTGAAGACGTGAAATCAGGGGCACGGAACAGCACGCCCCGCTTAAAAGTTAGGGCGTAATAGACTTTCCTGATAGTGTTGCAGGTTCCTTTTTTTCATTTAATCACAACGACCATGCACATACAAGGCAATTCTCCGCCCTTTCCCAAGGGCAAATTGGGAGTTTGCATGGAGCAGGAATTGGTTATAATACCTGCACTTTAAGGCTCTTCCACTCATTAGAAACGGGACCCCATGGAAGCGGACAAAATTGGAATCGTGGGAGCGGGAAGTTGGGGAACAGCACTTTCCCTGATGCTTTCGTCTCTCGGGCACTCCATTGACCTCTGGGTATTCGAGGAGGACCTGTGCCAAATCATGCAGGAGCACCGCGAGAACCGCTTCTTTTTGCCCGGCTATCCCCTGCCCGGCAATGTGCGTCCTACCCATTCCTTTGAAGAGGCGGTCCGGGGCAAAAACGTTTTGATCCTGGTGGTGCCGACCCATGTGGTCCGTGAAACGGTGTCGAAACTGCAACCGTTCATTCAACCGGGGTGTCTGGTGATCAATGCCAGCAAAGGAATCGAAAACGATACCCTCTGCACCATTCATCAGATCCTGGAACAAACGATAGAGGTCCCGATTCGATTGGCTTCGGTTTCGGGTCCCACGTTCGCGGTTGAAGTCGCCCGGGGAGTTCCCTCCGCCCTGGTGGCGGCGGCAGAAACGCTGGAGATCGCCGAGGAGGTACAGGGCATTTTTTCTCATCCCCGCATGAAGGTCTTCACCAGCACCGATCTGCAGGGCGTGGAGATCGGCGGGGCGTTGAAAAACGTCATCGCCATCGCCACCGGGATTTCCGACGGACTGGGTCTGGGTTATAACACGCGGGCCGCCCTGATCACGCGCGGACTCGTGGAGATCACCCGCATCGGCACCGCGCGCGGTGCCCGGCCCGAAACATTCGCCGGTCTGTCGGGCCTGGGCGATCTGGTACTCACCTGCACCGGCGATCTGAGCCGCAACCGCTCGGTCGGCATGCGGTTGGGCAAGGGAGAAAATTTAAATGACATCATTCACAGCATGAAAATGGTGGCCGAGGGAATACGCACCGTCAAATCGGCTTTTGCGCTAAAAAACCAACTGAACATCCAGGCTTCCTTGATCGAAGAAACCTATCGGGTCCTGCACGATGACAAATCTCCTCAGCAGGCGCTGGACGATTTGATGAAGGTCAATATCACGACTGAATTTTCCGGGATCAGGGGCCTCCAATGAATTCGGACCGATTGAAACACCTTCTGCAGTCCCTCTACGACCGTAAAATGCAACCCGCGCAGGTCATGGAAGCGTTGAAACACCTGCCCTATGAAAACCTGGAATTCGCGAATATCGATCACCACCGCTCCCTGCGAAGCGGCGTGCCGGAAGTCATTTATTGCGAGGGGAAATCGGTAAAACAGCTCGGCTCCATCATCAAACAGATGTGCAAGGCCGGGAGCGACGTTCTCGCCACCCGTATGAGCCAGGATGTCTATCTCAAGCTGAAAAAATCGGTTCCACGGGGGGCGGTTTATAACGAACTGGCGCGGACCCTGGTCATCCAAAAGCCACGCAAGGTGAAACCCCTGGGACAGATCTGCGTGGTCTCCGCGGGGACTTCGGACATTCCCGTTGCGGAGGAAGCCGTGGTTACGGCGGAGGTTCTGGGAAGCCGGGTAGAAAAAATCTTTGACGTGGGAGTGGCCGGCATTCACCGGCTTCTGGACAAGCTGGAGCAACTCCGCCGTGCCCGCGTTCTGATTGTGGTCGCGGGAATGGATGGCGCGCTGGCCAGCGTGGTGGGGGGATTATTGGATTCCCCGGTCATCGCGGTCCCCACCAGTATCGGTTACGGCGCTTCCTTTGGCGGCATCGCTCCTCTGTTAACCATGCTGAACAGTTGTGCCGCCGGGATCGGCACGGTCAATATCGATAACGGATTCGGCGCGGGTTGCCTGGCTCACAAGATCAACCGGATGGGCGAACCTCCCGAAGAGAAGCGGTAAGCCGCTCAAAAGCATCCTCGGCCCCCACCAAGGGTTCGTATTTCAATTCCTCCCGTGCCCGGCGAATATTGAAATAGTGTGAGGTCGCCAATTGCCCGGCAAGAAAACGGGTCATTGCGGGTTCCGACCCTATTCCCAGCGACCGGTAGATGAATTCCAGCGCGCTCCCGATCCGCCATGCCGCCGGATACGAAATGGAACGGGCCACCGGGGGCAGACCCAGGCGGGCCAGAAGGTTTCCCACCCATTGCCACAGAAAAACCGGGGTTCCATCGCTGATAAAATAACACCGCCCCCCCACCCGTTCCGGCCGCTCGATCAAGGCCTGCAGGGCCAGGCAATGGGCCTGGACAGCGTTGTCGATATACACAATGTCCACCCGGTTCTCCCCCCTGCCCACCTGAACCAGCCGCCGTTTACGGGCCCGGTTTAGAATTCGGGGCACCAGGTGTGTATCTCCGGGGCCATAAATCAGGTGCGGACGCAGGGATACGGTGGTCAGCCCATTTTGACCGTTGGCCTTGATGACGTTTTGCTCCGCCATGGCCTTGGTGCGTGGATAGTCGCACAAATAGGTCTGTGGATAAGGAGTCGTTTCGTCCACCCCTTCCATATCGCCCCGGTCAAAAACGACGCTGGGCGAACTGGTAAACACCAGATGCGGCACTCCATTTTTAAAACAGGCGTCGATGACATTCCGGGTACCGCCAACGTTGATGTCTTGATATTCCTCCGACCGGCCCCATATCCCCACCTTCGAGGCGGCATGGAACACGGCATCCTTTCCCTCGATCGCCCGTTCAACGGCCTCCCGGTCCCGGATATCGGCACGAATGGATTCAATTTCCGGCGCGAGTTGAGGATAAGTTCCCCGTCCCAAAACGGAAACCCGGTGCCCTTCCCCCGCGAGCCGGTGGGATAGCGCACGCCCAAGGAATCCCCCTCCTCCGGTGATCAGAATTTTCATGGAACCCTGGGAATTGAAGCGGTGGTCATGGATCTCTACAAATTACCGGCAAGCCCGCGTGTGGCCTCATCTTAAGATCATGAATATTTGAGGATCCCGGAAAAACCGGAGTGAATGGATTAACCGTCCACGGGAAGGGTCGCCTGGGCATCGAGATACAGAACATCGGCCTGCCGGTCCGGATTTTCCTGGAATCGGAAATACCCCGCGCAGGCGATCATGGCGGCATTGTCGGTGCAAAACACCGGTTGAGGAATGAAAACACCGATTCCCCGTTCCCGCGCCCGCATCTGGATTCTTTCTCGAAGCACCCCGTTGGCGGCCACGCCCCCGGTGACCACCACCCGGCACAGATTCTCCTGTTCGCAGGCCCGAAGAACTTTTGTGACCAGAACGTCCACGGCGGCTTCCTGGAAACCGGCCGCAATGTCGGCATCGGACACCCAAGGCACTACGCCCCCTTCCCGCTTGATTAAAAGATTCCGAACCGAGGTTTTCAATCCGCTGAAACTGAAATCCAGGGAATCCCTTTCCAACAGCGGGCGGGGGAACTGATGAGTGGCCGGATTCCCACCGCGGGCGGTTTTCTCGATGACCGGTCCGCCGGGATAGCCCAGCCCCATCATCTTGGCGACCTTATCGAAGGCCTCGCCCGCGGCATCGTCCCGGGTACGTCCCAGCAGGGAAAAATGCCCAATGGAATCGACCCGGTACAAATCGGTATGGCCGCCGGAAACACTCAGGGCGAGGTAAGGAAATTCCACCTTCTCCTGGAGGAAAATGGAGAACAGGTGTCCTTCCAGATGATTGACAGGCACCAGAGGAATTTTCAGGGTATAGGCCAGGCCCCGGGCCACATTGAGCCCGACCAGCAGGGACCCGATCAGCCCCGGCCCTACGGTAACCGCGATCAAATCGATGCCGGAGAGGGAGACGTTTGCCTGGGTGAGGGCCTGCTGGATGACCCGGTCGATCTGCTCGATATGCCGCCTTCCCGCCAGTTCGGGGACCACTCCCCCATAGGGGGCATGAAGATCGGCCTGGTCGGCAATGACGTTGGAGTGGATCCGCGTGCCATCCTCCACCAGGGCGGCGGCTGTTTCATCGCAGGAGGTTTCTATCCCAAGGACCCACATTCCGCCGCCGTCGAGGACCGATCAGTTATGTTGTTTCAGAGTCAACCGGTTGTCGGGTTTCGTCCCCGCCACCGGGTAGCTATCCAGCATGTCTTTCATGACGTCCCAGCCGGTGAGAAGAAATACCGCGTATTTTAATTGCGGATCTTTTTCCAGCTCTTCCTTCCGATCGGCCTCATCTTTGCTCTGTTCCATCTGCTTTATGGTTTCATCGGTGACCTTTTCCTCCGAGGACTCGCCCACGTCAATACTGCTCTTTCCCTTCAAATGGCGCGTGAGATCTTTTTCCCTGAGAAACTTGCGGATATTTTCCTTCTCCGGGTTTTCATCGGGTTTTTCCTCAACCGATTCGGGAAGATCCGTTTTTGGAGCGGGGTTTTCAACAAGGATGTCGGGCTGAATCCCGTTTTCCTGAATCACTTTTCCGCTCGGGGTGTAGTAACGCGCCGTCGTCAACCGGAGAGCGGAGCCATCGCTGAGGGGGATGATGGTCTGCACCGACCCTTTCCCGAAGGTGGGGGTCCCCAGAATCACGGCCCGTCCCAGGTCCTGCAGGGCACCGGCCACAATTTCAGAAGCACTCGCGCTTCCCCCATTAACCAGGACCACCATGGGCAGGCGGAATCGTTTGATCGTGTCGCGGGTGGTGAAGCGCATGTTCTGCTCTTCGCTTCGCCCCTTGGTGTAAACGATCAGGTTCTCGCTGTCGAGAAACCGGTCCGCCACTTCCACGGCCTGATTGAGAAGTCCTCCCGGATTATTCCGCAGGTCGAGGATCAGCTTGGTGATCCCCTGATCTTCCAGCGAGACGATGGCCGCATCCAGATCGGTGGTGGTGGTTTTCGCGAAACTGCGGATACTGATATACCCGATGTCGCCGTTGTACAGTTTGTTCCGAACGCTCCGCATCTTGATCACGTCCCGGACCAGGGTGACGTCGAACGGAGTTTCGACTTTGTCCCGGAAAATCGTAATGGTTACCGGCGTGCCAATCTCGCCCCGCAGTTGGGTCACCGCTTCGGACAACGTCATGTCCAGGGTGGACTGGTCTTCAATTTTGATGATCTTGTCACCGGACTGAATTCCGGCTTTCCAGGCCGGGGTATCCTCGATGGGGGAAACCACGGTCAGGATACCCTTTCGCATGCTGATCTCGATTCCCAGTCCGCCGAATTTTCCCGACGTTTCCACCTGCATGTCACGAAAGGATTCGGCGTTTAAATAAGAGGTGTGGGGATCCAGGGTCTTCATCATTCCCCGAATGGCCCCTTCGACGAGCTGATCCATATTCACCTCTTCCACATAGTTGGTTTCCACCAGCGACAGGATCTCGGAAAAAATCTTCAGCCGATCGTAGGTGTTCCCCAGTTTCGTGGCGCTGTCTTCCTTGGCCCATGCGGCGGAAGAGAGTAAAAGGAGAACGAGCAGGCAAGTCAGGAAACCGCCCGCCGATTTTAACAATATGCGCATTTTGTCAGCCGCCGGAATCAAGGTTCAATCTCCCGAAAAAGGGTTGGCAAGAAAACCATCATTATACCGCAATTCTGCTCCCGTCGCACAACGGTTGCAAGAGTTCACCGTTTTGCGAGGGCAAACCATTGGGTGGGCTCGATGGGGCTTCCCTTGAATCTGAGTTCGAAATACAGAGATTCGCCCACGAGGGAACCGGTATCGCCCGTTCTGGCTATAATTTGTCCTTCCCGTACGGCCTTCCCCACTTCCGTCAGGATCTCGTCGAGGTGGCCGTATAGAGAATGATAATCTTCTCCGTGTCCGAGGATGATCAGGTTCCCATATCCTTCCAGCGAGTCGGCATAAAGGACTTTGCCCGGCAAAACAGCCCGCACGGGGGTTCCCGTTTCGGCCCGGATATTGATTCCGTTATAGAGGACGTAGGTGGAGTACCGGGTGTCGCGTTTCCTTCCGAATTTGTTTAATATTTTTCCATTGACGGGAAGGTGCAACCGGCCTTTTTTATCCTCGACATCCAGTTTTTCTCCCCGGATCAGTTTTTCCTGAAGTTTGTTGATCAGCGCATCCAGGTTCCGGGAGCTTTCCAGAATCTCCTCCCGGGCCTTGAGGCTGAGTTCTTTCTTGCGGTCGAGTTCCTTCAGAAAACGGGATTTTCCCGTCTTGGCTTTCTGGATTTCGATCTGCTTTTCCTGCGTGGCTTTTTCCAGGATTTCCAGTTTGGCGCGGGCGTGCTCCAGCGATTTCTTGTTCTCCTTCAGTTCCTTCAGGTGCTCTTCGTGCCGCTTGAACAGGGAGGCATCATAAGCCGCGATGGATTCCATGTATTTGATGCGTTGCACGAGATCGCTGAAATTTTCAGCCGAAAACATCAGTTTGACCGGGAACAGGGTCCCCTCTTTGTACATGCCCCGCAATCTTTGACTGAGGGCATTTTTCTGCCGATCGATCTGCCGCTCCGCTTGCTCGATGCCGTTTTTAAGTGTTGCGATCTGTTTTTGGTTGGATTGCAGGTTCCATTGATAAATCCGGTTTTCGCGTTCCTTCAGCTTCAACTCGTCATTCAACATGCGAAGGGTTTTGAGTACGGAGGAGGTTTTTGCTCCCACAACCGAGAGATCCTTCTCCCGCGCGTGCAACCGCTTCT
>PCWF01000269.1:0-508 GCA_002796165.1 Nitrospinae bacterium CG11_big_fil_rev_8_21_14_0_20_56_8 | reverse complement strand
TGTTAATCTCATCGATCTCTTTATCCGGGCCTTTGGCGAAGCTGAGGGCATTCCACCCCGCCCCCAATATCACCACGGCGACCATCAGGATAACAAGCCCCCTCATTTCGCCTCGGGATAAATAAACTGCTGGATTGCAATGAAACTCCCGACGACCGCCACCAGGACGCTGAGTCCCACCAGCCCGGCGATAAACGGAGGAGTCAAAAATTGGATTTCCATCGCATGTACGGCGGATTCAAACGTATGATGCAGTTGCCATTCGATATAAAGTTGGAGTCCCTTGAGGATCCCGAGTGCGATTCCGGCTCCCGTGACCCCCTGAATCATCCCTTCCAGAAGAAAAGGGGATTTGACGAACCGGGGAGTCGCCCCGATGAGAAGCATCAACTCGACTTCATCCTGACGGGAGAGAATGGATAGTTTGATGGTATTGGAAATGATCAGGATCAGGCCCAGGCTTAAAAGCCCGCCAATCCCCAATAGGAAAATCCGTAAAAAGACCATG
>PCWF01000227.1:4079-4255 GCA_002796165.1 Nitrospinae bacterium CG11_big_fil_rev_8_21_14_0_20_56_8 | reverse complement strand
ATGATATGAATAATTTTCTTTCGCAATGCTTCAATTTCTGGGGGTGTCGCTTCGAATGACAGTCTCGTTCCATCTTTCACATAGTAGAAGGTGAGCTCCCCCACCGGGCCGACATTGCGAAATTCCGGTACAGCCTCTGCTGCCATGTGATAGATGAGGAGCTGTTCTTTGTCCTC
>PCWF01000227.1:0-4062 GCA_002796165.1 Nitrospinae bacterium CG11_big_fil_rev_8_21_14_0_20_56_8 | reverse complement strand
GAGGCGACCATCAGGCTTCAGATCGACCCGATCCATCCGTCCATGCACCGTATGCTCCCCTACCATGATCTTGAACCAGCCCTCGACTGACGCGGGTACTGTCCAGTGACCATCATTGGCATCATAGAAGATGCGGAGTATGTGCTCCCCCTCCTTACGATAGCGTTTTCTCTGTGATTCGCTTTCGTAGTCATAGGGTATCCAGTTCTTCTGATAAAATCGGAGAAGTTCTTCGAAACCGGGTACTTGCAATTGCTCCTCGGTAGGGACGATTACTGTTTTCATGGGGCCGAAGAGACTGGCTTGTTCAGGACTATTCAGGCGGATCACTTCTTCATAAAATTTTTGTAAGGTATTGTGCAAACTTTTTCCGAAACTCGCCGCCGCGCCTCCCGGTGTGCGTATTTTCAGGATACTAGACAATTTATACTGATACGGACAGGTATCGTATGAACGAATCTGCGAGAAGGAAAACCGTTTTGGCGTGTCATACACGAATTCCGCAGACCTGTGACTCTCTGATTGACGATGTTTGGATATATCTACCGGCCTCCGATCCACGAGTTCTGTCTTCTCGATGGATTCCCCAAAATCCAACTCACCTAGGAACCGGCTGATCTTCTTCTTTCGTTTTGCTCCCTCATAATAGTCAGCATGGGCGAGGTAAAGCTGTTCTTTCGCCCTAGTCATCGCGACATAGAACAGCCGCCGTTCTTCCTGGTAATGAGCATCCCCCTCCGGCAAAGTCTCATGGATGAGTGCTTCGGGGAGCTCTATGCCGGGGCTCTTCCGATATGTCGGAAATCGCTGTTCGACGAGATTCACGACAAAGACATATGAAAATTCCAGCCCTTTCGAAGAATGCACGGTCAAAATATTCACTGAATCCTTCGTCTCGACCGGTTGGTAGAGGCTTCCTTGTTCCCCCGCCTCTTCGAGCTCTTCGATGTATTCTATAAATGCATTCACATCATGTTCCGGGGAGAGCTTCTCAAAATCTGATATGAAGGAAAAAAATTGATTCAGCTGGTACGTCTGCCTGATGGCCTCTTGATCACCATTCTCGACGGCTCGTGTCAGATATCCGAGATACCCGGAGGCTTCGAAAAAATGGAATAGCAGACTGGTTGGTGTGTTTTTCCGAACCGCGTGTAGGCTGGCATGGAGGACATCGAGCAATGCTCCAATCTGTGTCGAACCCTCCGCACTGATAGAGGTGGGTGGAACCTTCCGTGCCGCTTCCATATAGGGGATCGAACACTTTCTCGCGAAGTTCAAGATCTCATGAAGATCCGACTCCTTAAGATCGAGGGACGTCAACCGCAGCAGACGATACATCGATCGATCATCTCGATAATTGCGCATGAGTCTGAAGAACGACAAGGCATCGAGAACAGATCGTTCACGGAAGAGTCCTCGCGCGGCGAGAAATTCATAGGGAATGCCTGCCCGGTTGAGCGCGTGCATGAATGGTTCGGCCTGATTATTCGACCGAACGAGGATCGCGAAGTCATCCCACGAGACATCTTCTCCCTGCTCATACAGCTCACGGATGCGTTGTACGACGAAATCCACCTCGTTCTCATGCGTCGTGGTATGGATGTGGAACACACTCTCGGACCCACCCTCAGTCTGAGCGGCTAACTTCTTATCAATATGCAATTTCGTCTCTAGACGATCCGGATCGTTGTGGCGGACACTTAGGTACGCCGTATCTAAAATCTCCTGGGTCGAACGATAATTCTCCGTAAGGACGATCTGCTCGCTCTCCGGATAGTCATCCCTAAAACGCATGATATTCGAGACACTGGCCCCGCGGAAGGCATAGATACTCTGATCATCGTCACCGACCACCGTCAGATTCCCGGCTTCACCCGCCAGCAACCGAACGAGCTGATATTGCGACCAGTTTACATCCTGAAATTCATCGACGAAAATATAGCGAAACTGCTTTTGGAGTATGCTCAAAACATGAGGGCGTTCGGTAAAAAGGCGATATGTATAAAAGATGAGATCAGACAGATCGAGAGAACTATGATCGAGGAGGAGCTGACAGTATGTCTCATACGCTCTGGCCACTTCGCGAATCTTCGTCACTTCTTCCGCTATATCACTTTCGAAACTGTCCGCGTAGGCTCGGTAGGCTTCCGGACTGATGAGTTCATCTTTGCACTTTCCAAAGTGATCTATGAGAGCACGGATATGCTTCGAAGGGTTACCAATTGGGGCATAGTAGTCGAGATCGAAGCGACTCCAGTGACGTTTCACGAGGAGCCAGGCATCGATGGGAGTAAGGAGGCTGAAGCGATCCGGCAGGCCGACCTCGAGGGCGTAGTGTTCGAGAATTTCCTTGCAGAAGGTATGAAATGTCGAGATATGAAGTCTCGTGTAGGAGGCAGTCAGGCGTGCTTCGATACGCTCTTCCATCTCACCGGCCGCTTTTTCGGTGAACGTGAGTGCGAGGATCTCCTCCGGTGTTGCCAATCCTTCGGTGATCAAGTGGACGAACTTTTCGGTGATCACTGTCGTTTTCCCGGTTCCGGCTCCGGCGATGATCATCGCGGGGCCTATCGTATGTTCGACTGCTCGTCGTTGTGCCTCATTGAGATTCTTCATAAGACCTACTGCAAAATAGACATGTGCGGGTATTGTACCTCCCCCACCGTGAGAGATCAAAAAACACACCACCGGTGTGTTCAAATAGGCTCTAAGGCTCTCGGTTCGAAAAGAGTTCGTGACCCAAAGTCTCCCGCAATACTTTATCCTTGGCGAGGAAATCAGCCATTTTCCCCTCGAGATCACAGATGTCACGCGCGAGCTCATCCCTCCCCGATTCTATCATCTCCCGGAGCCGGGGGATCACCTGTTCCAGTTCGGCATCGCTGAGCTCAGTCTTCAGAGTTTGTACGAAGTGAAAGAGCGCGGCCTTCGGAGATCCGCTGAGATCCAGTTCATTCAGGATGAAATAAGCTCGATCACAGGCAATCAGAATGTATTCCGCTCGTTGCCACCGTTCGCTTTCCGCGGTAAGGAAGAACGAACAGTGGTGGAGGATCTCTCCCAGAGATTTCAACGTATCATCACGTGTCATCGTCATGAACTGAAGATAACAATGATATATCGATGAGTCAAATGCTTGTGTCCGGATATAAAAAAAGCGACACGGTCGGTGTCGGCTTCTGCTTAACGTTTGTACTCTAGATAGAGCATATAGGCGACGATGGATTGTGCGTCACGAACTCGATGGCACAGCTCTGAGAGACGGATCACTTCGAGCGTGATTGACTCGCCTTCGGTTGTATTACCGGTTCGTTTCCCATCGAGCTGCACGAGCTCGCTGTAAGTCATCCGGACCTCAGCCGAGTAGACGTGGAATCGCTCATCGAGGAATCCCGGCGTTGAGAATATCGGCGGACCATTCGTCCCCTCTGTCCATACACGGGCCGAGAGATCGACGACCGTCTCTCTGGAGAGTTCGATACCGAGTTCTTCCTTCGCTTCGCGGAGGAGCGCCTCCTCCGGATCATCGCCATCGCACATGCCGGCTGGCAGCTCGGCAAAGGCATAGTGTCCGGACGCGAGTCGCGGCTGCTTTACCAAGATGGTAAACTCACCTTCTTCGGTATGGACGACCGGGAGCAAGACGACCACCTCTCCCCGCAGTTCCATGAACGTACGGAATGGCAAACCTTCGCCGGTGACGGCGAGACGAATGAACATCACTTTATCCGGTGATGGCTTCCCTCGGTAGTCCACCTGCTGAATCTCGACTTCCCGCACTTCGAACCGAGGATCCACACTCGCCGCCCAATCACGGAAGATCCGTGATTCGAGCGCATGGTGCGCCTCATTGATACTCGAGCCCCGTCCGACGTGGACGGTGGTGATCGTTCCACTGACACGCGTCTTCAGATTGTAGTAAGCATCTTTCATCTCATCTCCTCCTGCGAACAGTTGTATCACATGGATCACTCCTTGTCAATGAAAAAACCCGGCCGGTCTGGTCGGGAGTCAGTCCTCCTCACTCCGCCGTTCGCGGAGCATCTGTTCCAATTTCCGGAT
>PCWF01000225.1 GCA_002796165.1 Nitrospinae bacterium CG11_big_fil_rev_8_21_14_0_20_56_8 | reverse complement strand
AACCGGTCATGCCCTGAAAATCACGCGCATCCAGATTGCCCCCGAGTCTTGAGGGTACCCAATCCATCCATTTTTCGTTACAATGAATCCGCTCTGCGGGGAACCTGAACACTCCAACCTGAAATCAATTCATGGAAGACAGCAGTAACCTTCTCAAACTCAGACGGGAAAAACTGAACCAGTTACAAGCGCGCGGGATCAATCCCTACATCAACCGCTTTAAACCGAAGGACCGCATCGGCGATCTTCTGGCTCAATGTGGCGACCTGGACAAGGAAGCGCTGGACCAGAAGAACCAGGATGTCCTCTGTGCCGGACGCATCATGTCCCGCCGCAAGCATGGGAAAACTACCTTCGTAAACATCCAGGATTCCACGGGAACCCTCCAGGTCTATGTCAAGAAGGACCAGATGGAAGGAGAGGTGGATTATGAAATCTTCGACGTGTTCGATATCGGAGATTTCATCGGCGTGGCGGGCCGGATATCCCGAACCCGGACGGGCGAACTCACCCTGTTTGCCCGACGGGTGACGTTTCTTTCCAAGTCCCTGCTTCCCCTTCCGGAGAAATGGCACGGGCTCAAGGATGTGGAGATCCGTTACCGGCAACGCTATGTGGACTTGATTGTCAATCCGGACGTGAAGCGGGTATTCATCTTCCGGAGCCGCATCATCCAGGCCCTTCGGGAGTTTCTTAACGAGAGGGACTACCTGGAGGTGGAAACGCCGATGATGCAAGCCATCGCCGGGGGGGCCACCGCGCGGCCGTTTGTGACCCATCACAACGCGTTGGATATGGACCTGTTCCTTAGGGTTGCGCCCGAGCTTTATCTCAAGCGGCTGGTGGTTGGCGGCGTCGAACGGGTGTATGAGATCAACAGGAATTTTCGTAATGAGGGGATTTCCACCCAGCACAATCCAGAATTCACCATGTTGGAGTTTTATACCGCTTACGCGGATTACGAAGAACTCATGGACCTGACGGAGGAGATGTTCCGTTATATCGGCAAACGGGTGTTTGACTCGCAGGTGTTTCCCTACACGCTCCACGCGGGAACGGAGGAGCCGCCGATCGAAATCGATTTTTCCAAACCCTTTGCACGCTACACCTTCAAACAGTCATTGATCGAATTGGGAGGGCTCTCCCCCGAATCGGTAGAGGATCCCCAGAAGGCGGTTGCGGTGGCGCTGGAGCACAAGGTGGTCCTGGATAAA
The DNA here is from genome assembly GCA_002796165.1 of Nitrospinae bacterium CG11_big_fil_rev_8_21_14_0_20_56_8. GTDB lineage: Bacteria > Nitrospinota > Nitrospinia > Nitrospinales > VA-1 > 21-14-0-20-56-8. The sequence goes on along the minus strand of PCWF01000225.1, from coordinate 2,862 downwards.
AAGGATAATCACGCGAAAGTATTGGGGAAGCTGTTCGATCATTTTGTCGAACCGGGGCTGATTCAGCCCACCTATATCATCGACTATCCCCTGGCCCTTTCACCTCTTTCCAAGAAAAAAGAGGACCAACCCGACCTGGTGGAGCGGTTTGAGTTGTTCATAGGAGGAAAAGAGATCGCCAATGCCTATACCGAGTTGAACGATCCGGTGGACCAGAAGAGCCGATTCGAAGAGCAGGTCGCCGACCGGCAATCGGGAGACGATGAAGCTCACATGATGGATCACGACTTTATCCGCGCCCTGGAATATGGCATGCCGCCCACCGCCGGGGAAGGGATTGGCATCGATCGCTTGACCATGCTGTTCACCAATTCGCAGTCTATTCGAGACGTCATCTTTTTCCCCCAGTTGAAAAAGGAATCGTGACCGGGCAAAATGGGTGACGGAACTTCCGGAACCCTTTTCAGGCGGTCCTTACCGCCCCTCCTCTATGTCTTACGAACTGTTCGTCAGCCTTCGCCATCTCGGCGCCCGAAAAACCCAGAAATTTATCGCCCTCAATACCTGGATCTCCATCGGGGGCGTAGCGCTGGGCGTGATGGCGCTGATCGTGGTGATCGCCGTCATGTCCGGTTTCGCCAAGGACCTTCGGGACAAAATTCTCGGGACCAACAGCCATGTGGTGGTGACGCAAATCGACCGCACGGGGATTAAAAATTTTGAGGAGGTCGTGCGCGTGGTTCAGTCCATCCCCGGGGTGACTGCGGCGGCGCCCTTCATTATGAACCAGGTGATGCTCACCTCCGGCGATCACGTTTCGGGGGTCGTCCTCCGCGGAATCGATCCCGACCGCGCGGCAACCGTTTCCGATTTGAAAAAGTACATGGTGGAAGGGAAGTTGAACAACCTGCTGACGAGCGATTCCGACGGACCGGAAGAAACACGGCGCGACGGGATCGTGCTGGGAAAAGAATTGTCCCGCCGGCTGGGTGTCATTGTGGGGGACGTGATCTCCATGGTGTCCCCCGTGGCGAGGATCACCCCCGTGGGTCTGATTCCCAAAATGAAGCTGGTGAAAGTGGTCGGCGTGTTCGATTCGGGAATGTATGAATACGACGCCAATCTGGCGTTTGTTTCCCTGGCCACGGCGCAGAAATTTTTCGGGTTAAAAGGGGAAGTGACGGGGATTGAGGCGCACGTCGCCAATATCGAAGAGGCCGCCCGCATCGCTTCCGAAATTCAGGAGCTTCTCGGGTTTCCCTTTTTTGTCCGGGACTGGATGAGGATGAACAAGAACCTCTTCTCCGCGATCAAGCTCGAAAAAATCGTCATGTTCATCATCCTGATCCTCATCATTCTGGTGGCGGCGTTCAACATCATCAGTACCCTGTTCATGGTCGTTCTGGAAAAGACGAAGGAAATCGCCATTCTGAAATCCATGGGAGCGTCCCGGCAAAGCATCATGAAAATATTCAGTTACCAGGGTTTGCTCATCGGGTTGACCGGAACGGCCCTCGGTTGCGTGGGAGGGTTCACCATCGTGCCCAACCTGAACGAAATCGTGGGTTTTATCGAGACCGTTTTCGGGATCACCGCTTTCCCGAGCGATGTGTATTACCTGGACAAGTTGCCCTCCGAAATCCAATACGCCGATTCGTTTCTCATCATTGTTTTTTCCATCGTCATTTGTTTCGTGGCTTCCTTGTACCCGGCCTGGAGAGCTTCCCGGCTGGACCCGGTGGATGGGCTCCGGTATGAGTGATTCCAATAGTAATGCCGGTTCCGAGTCCTGGATTCTGGAAGCGCAAAATGTTGATAAAAGTTTCAAGACGCCTCGGGACGAGATTCACGTATTGAAGGGGATGGACCTGCGGGTGAGATCCGGGGAAATTCTTGGCATCGTCGGCGCGTCGGGAGTGGGGAAAAGCACCCTCCTGCATATTCTGGGCGGACTGGACCATCCCAATTCCGGTCGAATTCTTTTTCGCAATGTTGACATCTTCAGCAAGGGGAACAGTTTTCTGGAAAAGTTCCGGAACAAGCACGTGGGTTTCGTTTTCCAGATGTTCAACCTTCTGGGCGATTTTACGGCGCTGGAAAACGCCATGTTTCCCGCGCTGATCCAGGGAGCCGAAAAGCGCAAGGCACGGGAGCGCGCGGTGGAACTGCTGAAACGAATAGGCCTGGAAAACCGGTTGCACCATAAACCGGGAGAGCTGTCCGGAGGAGAAACCCAGCGGGTGGCTCTGGCCCGGGCGCTCGTCAACCGGCCCGATTTGGTTCTCGCGGACGAACCCACCGGGAACCTGGATTCACACGCCAGCCATGCGTTGATCGAGTTGATCCGTGAATTGAATCGGGATTACAATCAAACCTTCGTCATCGTGACCCATAGCCCGAAAGTGGCTTCGAGCATGGATCGGGTTATGGAACTTCGCGAAGGTAAGGTGCGGGCCGCGGGAAAGGATATTATCCTTTAGCAAGATAACGCAGACGAAGGGAGACGGTTATGAAACTTGGGGACATCGCCAAACTGGTCCGGGGAGAAGTGAAGGGAGATCCGGATATTGAAATTTCCGGAGTCCGCCCGGTCGAGACGGCGGCCGAAGGCGACATCACCCTTTTTCTCAAAAAGAAATTTCTCGATCATCTTAAGTCAAGCCGGGCATCCGCCGTGATCACCGCAGAGGCGCAGGCGGTGGATATGGCCCAGGTTATTACCTCTGCACCGCAACTGGCCTTTGCGCGCGTGATCGCCCACTTCCATCCTTCCCCCAGGCCGGAACCGGGCATCGACTCCTCGGCCAGAATCGGGAAAAACGTAAAGCTCGGAAATCAGGTTCACATTGGTCCGTATGTGGT
>PCWF01000122.1:3907-5602 GCA_002796165.1 Nitrospinae bacterium CG11_big_fil_rev_8_21_14_0_20_56_8 | reverse complement strand
GCCAGCAGAACCTGTGGGTAGTCCGACAAAGGAAGCGGACAGGATGGCCCGTCGGTTAAATTCCGGTTATGTTCGGGATCGCTCATGGAGCCCATCATAGCATGGGGATGGGGAAGTCCCCCCTGTGCGGGGGGGTTATAAAATGATTTTAACTAGTTATAAAAATTAAATTGTGTAGTTATAAAAATAAATACACCATATATAGTATTATTTTAGTTATTTCTCTCCGACTTTTTATTTTATAACTAGTTATAAAAAGTTTATAATGAGTTATAAAAAATAAAAACTGTTATACCCGATGAAAAATCAACCCGGCCCAATCAAAATATTTCTCCTGGAAAACGTTGCCGTTCATCCCCAGGATTTGGTTGCGGTGGCCATGAGACAATTTGGCGTTACCCGCACCACGGTCCATCGGCACTTGAACCGTTTGATCCGGCAGGGAGCAATTATCAAAACGGGAATCCGCCGGGGAGTGAGATATTCCCTGAAGTCGGCCCGGGACAAAAATCTGGTATTCGAGATTTCCCCGGAACTGCAGGAACATAAGATTTGGATGGAGTTTTTGAAAGATGATTTTTCAAATCTTGCACTCAACATTCGTCAGATTTGTGATTACGCTTTTGGAGAAATCTTCAACAACGCGATAGACCATTCGGAAGGAAAGCATATCTGGGTCCGAACGCGTTGGCAACCTGGAGCGGCGGAGATTTGTATCTTTGATGACGGGATTGGAATCTTCAGGAAAATCCAAAGAGCGTTGAATCTCACGGACGAGCGGGAGAGCATCCTCCATCTCACCAAAGGAAAATTTTCGACCGACCCCCGGCGCCATTCAGGCGAGGGAATCTTTTTTACTTCCAGGGTGGTCGACCGGTTTGCCATCGATTCTTTCGGTTTGACCTATCACCGGATCAGGGATGAAGACTGGTATGTCCAGGGGAATGACCAGGCCGGACCGGGAACCAGAGTCCGCATGACGATCAACCTTAATAGTCCGTTGAACATGAAGGATGTTTTTGCCAGCCTGACCACCATCAATGAGGAAGATGGGATCCCTTCGTTCGACAAAACGCACATTTGGGTGCAACTGAGCAAGTTGGAAGAGGAGACTTTAATCTCCCGTTCGCAAGCCAAGCGGATCCTCTCCGGACTCGAAAAATTCCGCCATGTGGTCCTGGATTTTCGGGATGTTCCTTTTATCGGCCAGGGGTTTGTGGACGAAGTTTTCCGGGTTTATGCGGAAAAGCATCCGGAGATCCGGATCGAGTGGACGAACGCGAACGACGATGTCCGGTTCATGATCGAGAGGGGAATCCCGCGTTAGGCGGGGCGGGCGCGATAATGAAAATACGCGGAGCAGGCGCCTTCGTTGGAGACCATGGTGGCGCCAAGCGGCCGCTCCGGCGTGCACCGGGTGCCGAAGGCGGGGCATTCCGCCGGTTTCTTTTCGCCCAGCAGGATCTGCCCGCTGATGCACTCCGCCGCGTGTTCCTGGCCGGTTCCCGCAGGGCCGAACCGCTCCAGCGCGCATAATTTTTTGTACTCGCCGCGCAGGGCCAAGCCACTATGGGGAATTTCCCCGATGCCCCGCCACCGGCGTGGAACGACCTCGAATACTTCCCGGATCGCCTCCTGTGCGGGCCGGTTGCCCTCGCGCCGCACCGAGCGGGAATACTGGTTTTCCAGCTCGGC
>PCWF01000122.1:0-3868 GCA_002796165.1 Nitrospinae bacterium CG11_big_fil_rev_8_21_14_0_20_56_8 | reverse complement strand
GGGCACGCGGTGCGCCTCCACCAGCGGATCGTATTCCTCCGTTCCCATCACCGTGCACACGTGCCCCGCCGCGAGAAAACCGGCCACCCGGTTGTTTGGAGATTTGAGGATCGACTCGATGGCGGGGGGCACCAGAACGTGCGAGACGAGAAGGAAGAAATTTCCGATCCCCTGCCGTCTCGCCTGGATCGCCGCCATCGCGTTGGCCGGAGCCGTGGTCTCGAATCCGACCGCGAAGAATACGACGTCACGTTCCGGATTCCGCCGCGCGACTTCCAGCGCGTCCATGGGAGAGTAAACGATGCGGATGTCGCCCCCCTGCGCTTTGACCGAGAACAGGTCGGAGGCGGAACCGGGCACCCTGAGCATGTCGCCGAAAGAGCAGAAGATCACCTCCCGCCGCGTGGCGATCTCGATGGCCTTGTCGATCAGTTCCACCGGCGTCACGCACACGGGGCATCCCGGACCGTGCACCAGTTGGATTAAGTCCGGAAGCAATGAATCGATTCCGAATTTGACGATGGCATGCGTCTGGCCCCCGCACACCTCCATGATCGTCCATTCTCTCCGGGTGATCCGCCCGATGGCCCCGGCCAACCGCCGGGCGTTGTCTCCGTCCCGGTACTCGTCAACGTATTTCATTTTCGGCGATCTCCCGAAGCGTATCGAACACGCGCCGGGCCCCGGCGGGATCGAGGACGCTGATGGCGAATCCGACGTGCACGATCACGAAGTCCCCCACCCGCGCCTCGGGAGTGTAGGCGAGGTTGACCTCCTTGGTCACCCCGGCGAAGCTCACCCGGGCGACGGGCATGAGCGCATTGTCGGAGACGATTTCCATTATCTGGCCCGGCACCGCGAGACACATGGGGTTCAATCCTCCTTCCAGGAAGCGGCCACGCATTGGCCGAGCGCCAGGCCGCCGTCGTTGGGAGGAATCCGTTGCGGCCAGTATACGCGTGCGCCTGCCCGTTGCAATTCGCGCACGGTGGTTTCCAGAAGGTACCGGTTCTGAAAACATCCGCCGGAGAGGACGACACAGTTCTCCTCGGCCCGCCGGTACATCTCGACCGCCGCGCGCGCGAGCCCGTTATGGAATTTGGCGGATATCTCCGCCACGGGAAATTTCCGTTTCCGGTCCGCCAGAAGGTTCTCTCCCATGGGTTGCCAGTCCACGATCCAACCTTTTCCCGTTGGGTCCGGTTCGACCGCGACCGGGTAGGCCGCATCGGTCGAGCGCCTTTCAGGTAAAGTGAATTCCAGATCCATTGCGGCCTGTCCCTCGAACCGGCTTACTTCGCGCAGGCCGGTCAGGGCCGCGGCCACGTCGAACAACCGTCCCACCCCACAGGTGAGCGGACAATTTATATTTTTCTTCAGCATGCCGAGCAGGACCCGCGTTTCGTTTTCAGAAAATCCCAACGCTACCGCGAAGGCTGAAGGGTCCCGTCCCAGGGCATGCAAAAAGCCCAGCGCGGCGCGGCGCGGTTCGCGCACCGCTTTCTCCCCCCCGGGGAGCGGGAAAGACCGGAAGTGTCCACACCGCGTCCACGTTCGCCGTCCCCATTGCACCCTGAGAAACTCGCCGCCCCACAGGGTGCCGTCCGGACCGTATCCCGTGCCGTCCCAGGCGATTCCGAGTGCCGGGCCGCGCACCCCGTTCTCCGCCATGCAGGCCACGACGTGCGCAAAATGGTGTTGCACCCCGATGACGGGCAAGCCAGCCTCGCGTGCGAAGCGGGTGGATAAATAATCCGGATGCAGGTCGCAGGCCACCCCTACGGGAGCACTCTCGTAGAGGCGGGACAAGTCCCGGCTCGTTCGGGCAAAGGCATCATACGTCTCGGCCGATTCCAGGTCGCCCACGTGCTGGCTTACGAAAACCAGGTCCCCTACTGAAAGCGCCACCGTGTTTTTCAAGTGGCCCCCCACCGCGAGGAGGGGCGGGACCGGTTCCTCCAGCCGGATGGGAAGCGGGGCGAATCCGCGTGCCCGGCGCAGGACCAGTTCGCGTCCGGCCACGAGGCGCACGATCGAGTCGTCCGCGTGGCGGGCGATGGGCCGGTCGTGAAGGAGGAGCCCATCCACCATCGGAGCCAGCTTTTTTAATGCTTCCGCGTTGTCCGTACAAACCGTCTCTTCGGAAACATTGCCGCTGGTCGCCACCAGGGGGAACCCCAGTTCCCGCAGAAGCAGATGGTGAAGCGGAGTGTGTGGAAGCAGAATGCCGAGACAGGGATTTCTTCCCGGCGCAATGCCCTCGGCGACACCCCCGTCGCCGATTTTTTCCAGAAGCACGATGGGGGCCTCCGGTGCGGCCAGGAGTTTTTCTTCAAGCGGCGAGACCCGGCAATGCGTCCGCACCCAGTCCATTCCGGGGGCCATCAGCGCAAAAGGTTTTTCTTCCCGGTGTTTGCGTTGCCGGAGACGGGCCACGGCCTGCTCGTTGCGCGCATCGGTCATGAGATGGAATCCGCCGAGTCCCTTCACCGCAACGATGGCTCCGCCGCGCAGGGATTGAATCGCCGCGTCGAGCGCTTCTCCTCCCCGCGTTTCTCCTTTTCCGCTGGAGCCCACCCAGCTCAGGGAGGGACCGCAGACCGGGCAGGCATTGGGCTGGGCGTGAAACCGGCGGTCCGCCGGGTCCTCGTACTCCTGCTGGCAGTCGGCGCACATCACGAACCGGCGCATCGTGGTGTTCCGGCGATCGTAGGGTAGAGATTCGATGAGAGTGAAGCGCGGGCCGCAATGCGTGCAGTTGGTGAACGGGTACCGGTACCGCCGGTCGGCGGGGTCGAAGATCTCGGCCCGGCATTCCGCGCAGGTGGCGATATCGGGGAGCACCCAGGCGCACTTGCTTCCGCCGGACTCGCTTTCGAGGATGGCGAAATCCGCGTGACCCAGCGCATCCAGAAAGACCGGCTCCATCCCGTGGATTCGTGCATTCGGAGGAGATTCGGATCCCAGCCGGAGCAGGAACCGGTCGAGATCGGCCCGCGAACCTTCAGCCTCCAGGGTGACCCCGAGCGGACCGTTGCGCACCCATCCGCGCAGGTTCATCCCCACCGCCAACTGATACACGAACGGGCGGAACCCCACCCCCTGCACCGCGCCGCGGATCTCCACCCGGACCCGCGCGACCCGGTCCGCGTCAATTTCAATTTTGCTCGTTACGGGATTCAAGGTTCCTCGATATCGACGCTCAACAGAAGAATGTCTTGAGCGTTCGGGTCGGCTTCGTCGGGATGGAGGAAGATTTCCAGCGCGGCTCCCTCCGCCGGGGTCCCCTGCGCCGCTTCGACGAAGTGCCCCTTGAAATGTTCCGCGGACATGTGGCACAACGCGCCGAGTTGAACCCGCACCTGGGTCACCTTCCGTGCTCCGTTGCTTTGCGCCACCGCGTCGATTTTCTGCATGAGATCTTTCATAAGGGACATTTCGTGCATCGTTCCGTTCCTTCCGTTTCAATAAGTCATGAAGCTCAGATCGATTCCAGCTCGCGGATCACCTGTTCCACCGCCTGGGCGACGCCATGCGCGACCTCGGACGAGAGGGTTTCCCCAAAGCCGAACGTTTTTCCCTCGATTCCGAACAGAATCAGCCGGGAAGGCAATTCGCCCATGACCCGCGCGAGTTCGATCGACTCGGCGATGCCGAACAAGTGGGAGGAACAGCGGAAACTTTGCGCCGGGATGGCGGATCCTCCCGCCTCGATGCGCCGCACCGCGCCGGGGACCCCGTCGGATTGCAACGCGTCGATCAGGATCACCGTTCGCGCGCCTTTCCAGGCCTCCATCAGGGCGGTTCCCTCACCGCTCTGTTCCAGGACGGGAGTTTCACCGGCCAACCTTTCCCGCAGGCGGCGCGC
>PCWF01000233.1:22053-31038 GCA_002796165.1 Nitrospinae bacterium CG11_big_fil_rev_8_21_14_0_20_56_8 | reverse complement strand
GACTCGATAATTTTGCGGAATGGAACTGGGGAAAGGGATCCCGCCGCTGGTGGTGGCCGAGATCGGCATCAACCACAACGGCGACGCGGCTCTGGCCCGGAAAATGATCGAGTCCGCCGCGGAGAACGGGGCGGATGCGGTGAAACTCCAGACCTTCATCGGCGAAGAACTGGTTTCCAAAAATGAAACCATCGACGACCCCGGCCGGCCCGGTTCGCGCATTCCCCTGTACGAATTTTTCAAACGGTTCGAGTTGACCCGGTCCGAATACGCCGACCTGTTTGCCCTGGCCCGGAAACGCGGGCTGTGCCTGTTCTCGGCCCCCTTTGATGAGGCTTCGCTGGATTTGCTGGTGGACCTGGAGTGCCCGGCCTTCAAAATCGCCTCGCCGGACCTGACCTACTATCCCTTCCTGCGCCGGGTGGCGCAAACCGGGAAACCGGTGGTCCTTTCCACGGGAACGGGATCGATGGAGGAGATCGAGCGGGCGCTCGCCGTGATTCGGAAGGAGGGAAACGACCGGATCGTTCTCCTGCACTGCGTCTCCAGCTACCCGGCGGAACATGCCGACATGCATCTCACCTGCCTGCCCGCGCTGGCGGAACGGTTCCGGGTTCCCGTCGGCCTTTCCGACCACAGCCGGGACAACGTTTCGGCCCTGGTGGCGGCAGTCCTGGGCGCCTGCATGATCGAAAAACATTTTACGCTGGACCGGTCCCTTCCCGGTGTGGATCAGCCACTTTCGATGGAACCGGGAGAGTTGCGGCAGTTGAAGCGCGACCTGGCGGCGGCGGTGACCACGCTGGGGGACGGTGAAAAACACATGCGGCCCTCCGAGGCCAGGGTCAAACGCTCCGCCCGAAGAAGCCTGGTGGCCCGCATCGATATCGAACCGGGAACGACGATCTCCCCCCAGATGGTCGCCATCAAACGGCCCGGAACCGGGATCCCGCCCGAGGATCTGGAAAAAGTTCTCGGGAAGAAGGCCCGGGAAAAAATTGCGGCGGAATCTCTTTTCAGCTGGGGCCAACTGGAATAAAAAAACAACGCAGGGTCCGCGGGAAACGGATTCCTGTTGTTATCTTACCGGGTACTGTCAGGCTTCCGACGGGGATTCGGCCAGTTCCAGCTTTTCCTCCCGGATATTATGGAGTCGGCACAATCCGGCGGCCAGGCTTCCCAGGATGCAATGCGTGAGGGCCGAGATCGCGCCCGGAACCGTGGCCAGCGCAAAGGCCGGGAAATGGCTCCGCGCCAGTTCCGTGGCCAGTCCGGAATTCTGCATTCCCACCTCGATCGACACCGTCTGCGCGTCCCGCTCCTTGAAGTCCAACAGGCGGGACAGGACGTATCCCAGGAAAAATCCGAAAAAGTGAAGGGTGACAATGGATCCGATTAATAGCCCTCCGGTGTTCAGGATGGCCTCTTTCTTCGCGGCCAGGATAAAATCGACGATGAAGACGATGGAGAACACCGCGAGCAGGGGGGTGTAGGGATTGATGATTTTGACCCAGGCGTGAAAGAAATGGTTGAGGAACAACCCCGCCGCCACGGGCAGGACCACGACGGTGAAGGTGTCGATCAGCAGGCCCATCGTGTCCACGGCGACGCGGGTACCCAGGAGGTCCTCCGACAACGATTCGACCAGCACGGTGGTCAGAACCGGAGTCACGAAAACCGCCAGGAGGGTAGACAGAGTGGTCAGGCTCACCGAAAGGGCGACGTTGGTTCGGGCGATGAAACACACCACGTTGGAGGCGGTTCCTCCCGGGGCGCAGGCGACAAGGATCAGGCCGATGACGTAATCGATGGGCAGATGAAAGGCCTTGGCGACCGCGTAGCCCAGGCCCGGCATGAGGGTGTACTGCAAAGCCACCCCGAGCAGGATGGGCCGGGGAATCTTAAGCACCCTCAGGAAATCCTTGAAGTCCAGCGTGAGGCCCATGCTGAGCATGATGACTCCCAGGAAGAAGGGGATCCAGTTGGGTCGAAACCAGGTGGCGGTGGCCGGATGCCACAGGGCCAGCGCGGCGCCTGTTACGACCCAGAGCGGAAACGCGTTGGCCAGGGTCAGGAACAATCGTTCAGCCGGTTTCACGGTTGCCCATGGGAGATAAAGGAAGGTTAAGCATGGCGGAAGAGGGGGTTCGCCGTCTTCCACGCGAACAAAAGGCCACCCTTTACCGGCGCGCGGGATTTGAACCCGCTCCCGCGCTGAAGTTCCGGGTGATATTGGGGACGTTTCGGAAACCCGTCAACAGCCGCCCAAATCATGGCATCGGGCGCTGGGCGATGATGGAAGAGTAAGCCTCGGAGCCATCGTCATAAATTTCGTATTTGATGATTTTGAAATCCTTGAACACATCCAGCAGTTCGTTCATTTCCAACGCCCATTCCCGGCGGAACCCGGTGTATTTCACATAATCGACGTTGTACGTTTCAACGTAGACCATCCCGCCCGGTTTGACCGCTTCCTTCATTTTGGGGAAGAGGTTTCGTTGCATGTAGTAGGTGCACATGACCACGTCGAAAGTGTTTTTGGGGAGCGTGTAGGACTCCAGATCCACCACCTGAGTTTCTATTTTGACGTGATTTTGTTCCGCCAACTTGTGGGCCTTTTCCAGTCCCTTCGCCGAAATGTCCACTCCCAGCACGTCGAACCCGTGAATCGCGAGGAAGACTCCATTCCGTCCTTCCCCCATGGCGATATCGAGCGCTTTGCCTTTGGGCAGGAGCCGTATGTTTTCTTCAAGAAAGCGGGTGGGCCGGGTGCCGAAGAGGTAAACCTCGGAATCGTATTTATTGTCCCAGCGCTCCCTGTCCTGGGTACTGGCGGCGACGGAAAGCGGCCCCAGAGAGAGAAAGAGGATTGCGCCAACCAGGCTTTGGAGCGCGTAGTGAGAGGCTCGGAGAACAGATTGCACGGTTCGGCTCCCAGGAAATTGATTTCAACATTTTACCGGAACCCCGGGAGCAGTCAACCGAATTCCCGTTTACTTGCCGGTGTGGAAATTGTAAAATTTTTCCAGACGCCTCTGAAAATTCATGAAGGCCGAACGTGCCCGTTCGCCGGCCTTGACGTGCAAGGGTCGGCTCATGGCGAGGGCGAATTTTGGAGAGCCTCGTTAGGGATTCCATGAATTATTCCCGTTTACTTTCGGATAAGGATAAGGAGAAAAGGATGAAAGCTCGTCCCAGATCGCGAATGGCCACCCGGACGGGATTGCTCCTGTTTGTGGTTCTTTTCACGGTGTCGTCCGTTTGGGCGGCGGAACCTCAGGCCCGGCAATCCGTGGCGAAATCTGCGGACGGGGAGTTTCTGGATTATGGAGACGGGACCATTTACAACACCAAAACCGGTTTGATGTGGATGAAGCAGGACTTCTGGCAGATGAACCGGCAATGGGTGAACTGGTACACCGCCGTTGAATTTGTCCGCCGGATGAATAACAAAAAATTCGGAGGATACACCGACTGGCGTCTTCCCACTCCGGCGGAAGCGGGCACGCTGTACGATCCACGCAAACGCAATCTGGATAAGGACGGGGATAAGATCCATATCGACCCGTTGTTCCCGGCGGGAAGCGGCTGGAGCACCTGGACCAGCGAAGAGAAAAAATCCAAAGCCGTGGTGGTGTCCTACAAGGGAGAGGGGGGGAAGGAATATCAGGACAAGATCGAGGGAACGGATGCCTTCCTCCGGCTGGTGCGCGGTCCGATGTCCTGAGTTTTACCACTCAACTGATTGAATTCAACTCCCTTCCTTCGTAACTTCAGGTCGCTCTCCTCGCAACCTCAAGCCCTAAATCCAGATCCGCCCTGAAAGGTTCCGAATATCATTTCCCTCCCCGGGCACATTTTTATGGCAATTTGATTTCCAAATCCTTAACTTGGGGTTATGGGGCGTCTGAAGAAGGAATTCCGATTTTTCCGTTCACCCCTGCGTGTCTCTGGAACCGGGATCAAACATTCCGTTTCGGTGCGGCCATTTTGGCGAAACCTTTAGGGAGGATACTGTATGCGGAAGAATATATTTTTGTCTGGTTTGGCGGTAACGATCTGGGCGATGATTTCCATTGCGCCTGTTTGGGCTGACGATGCACCCCCCAATCCGCTGAAGGGTTACACGATTCACGTGACCGCACCGCATGTCATGGATGGGGAAATCATCGGTCCGTTCCATCATTACTGCAAACCCATCAACGCCGATGTGATTCAATGCATCCTTTTCGAATCCACCGACGAGAACGCCCGAATGACGGAAGTGGAATACATGGTGTCGAAGAAGGTGGCGCGCACGGTCATTCCCAAGTGGTCGCACATGGCGAACTGGCATGACCACAAGCAGGAGATCGATACCGGGCGGGTGGTCATCTTGAATCCGACCGATCCGAAAGCCCAGACGGATCTGGCCAACTATGTCGCCGATACCGATGGAATCATTTTCCATCTCTGGCCGCATGATGCGCCGATTCCCGATGGAACCGTCGGCATCGCCCAATCGGTCGGTCATTGGGAGACCATGCACGGCAAGATTCCAGGGAAATGATCGGGGCGTCCGAACCTCCGGTTGCTGGACAACCGGGGCATCGAGATGCAATGAATATCCTCAAATACCGGTAGAAAGAATGGGGAGAATTCCCCCTTCTTTCTACCGGACGTTTTGACTTCTATCGTTTGGCCGGCCGGGACGCATGAGAGTTGCAAAATCAGTTGCCGTTATCGTTCTTTTTACGGTGCTGGGCGGTTCCACCACCGTTTCCGGCTTTCACCCCAGCGTCTATTCTCCCCGCGTGCCCGCGGAAATTCTCGACCGGGTGCGGGACCAGGACAATCCCTATCCCGCTACGCCGGAGCGCATCGAAGAGGGGAAAAAAATTTATTTCGGCAAAGGTTTGTGCGTGACCTGCCACAGCAATAGCGGGAAAGGAGTGCGGATTCCCGGCCATTCCTCGCGGGATTTTACCGATTCTCAATGGCAGGATGCCCGTACCGATTCAGAGTTGATGTGGGTTCTCAAGAATGGAAGTCCCGGCACGGGCATGCCGGTTCGCGTCGGAAAGGTGATCACCGAGGAAGAGGGCTGGAATGTGATCCATTTCATTCGCACCTTCAAGGATAAATAATCCCTGCTCCCGGCGAATGCGTGGATCGGCTGGACCGGGCTCCCTCGATCATGATTCCCGCTACGCGCGCGCCGGGGGAGTTTTGGGGAAAGCCATTGCGGCATACGTCCATGTTCCTCTGAAGGGTTTGTTTCCCGGGAGGAAGAGGGTTCCCCAAAAGCGTGAGGTTTTGGTACACTGGGCCGGGAGAGGTCGCTCCATAATTGCCCCGCGGTTTATTTCTCGTGCGGTGGGGCGGGTGGAAGTTGCATCTGCCTCGTGAAACGGACGCGGTGGATCCAGTCCCCGGCGCGGCAGGGGTGAACAGGACGGCATCGTCCTGAGTCATTATGTAAGGACCAAAGTATGATCGAGGGGGCGAAATGAGGAGATACGGTATTTGGAGCTTGTTGATGGGGATTGTGATTTTGACCGGCGTGGAAGGCCTGATATCCGAGGCAGAGGCGATCCCTGCTTTTGCGAGACGGTATCAACTCAGTTGTACGGTATGTCATGTGGGGATTCCCAAGCCGAACGATTTCGGAAAGGCATTCGCCGCCAACGGGTATCAGTTGCCCGATGACGATTTTTCAAGCCTTAAAATGGACGTCGGGGACGACAAGCTTCTCCTGATGAACGATGTCCCCCTGGCCGTTCGCGCCGACTCCTTTTTCCGGACGCGAACCGACACCAATACCAAGAACGATTTGCAGGCCCCCTTTTCCATCAAATTATTGTCCAGCGCCCCCCTCAAAAAGGATATCAGTTATTATTTTTATTTTTTCTTCAACGAGCGGGGGAACGTCACGGGTGTTGAAGATGCGTTCATCGTCTTCAATAACGCCTACAAGGGGGTGGATCTCGATCTGCGGGTCGGACAGTTCCAGGTCAGCGACATCCTGTTTCCACGGGAACAGCGGTTGACCTTTCAGGATTTCACTTATTACACCACAACGATCAGCGACAGCGGCTTCCGGCTGACCTACGACCGGATTGCAGAACTTTCCTACAATTTTGATGTCGGTGACGTGGGGGTCGGGGTGTGGGCCGCGGTGGCCAACGGCAACGGGATCGGGGTGGCGGACAGCGACCGCAATTTCGACTCTGACAACTTCAAGAATTTTTACGGGAAGGTGGCCCTGGAATATGGCGGGCAAACCGTGGGATTTTACGGGTACAGCGGGAAGGAAAACAACGCCACGGGAATCCGCAATGAGTTTTTCCGCATCGGTCCCGATTTCGACTTCACCCTGTTCGATAATTTCAACGTGTGGGGGAATTTTCTGTACGGAAAGGATACCAACCCGAGATTCCAGGTCAGCCCGGCCGCCGATGTCGATTCATGGGGATACCTGACGGGAATCACCTGGCCCTTCATGGAGGACTGGATATTTTCCGCTTTGTACAATGGCGTCCGCGTACAGGGCCGCCCCGACTTGAATGCCGAAACGATCACCGGGAACGTGACCTACTACATCATGCGGAATTTGAAAGTGATGGTGGAGTTGACCGGTGATATCGACAAGCTCACCCCTCAGCACCCGGTGGAGCGTCACACGGGGGTGCTGGGACTCGTACTCGCGTTTTGATCATGGATCGAAAATCGAGGTTGATCGTGCGTTTCCCTAAAAACCTGATTTTGATTTGCATGGTAATTGCATTTTGTCCCGGTCCGGCGTTTGCGGCGGAAAAACCGCTGGTTCCCGAGGTGAAGCCGGGAAACGGGGAATTGAATCTTTCCTTTCCGGGCGGGTTGACCGAGTCGGGGATATGTCCCCAGGTGCGCAAGACTCCGAAAGCCCCGGCGGATTTTTTAAAATTGAAAAACCCGCTACCGCCCACCCCGGAAAATACCCTGGCGGGTGAGACGTTGTTCCATCTCGACGCGAAACCCACGGTGTGCAAGGTCTGTCACGGGATGAGTGCGGACGGGCTGGGCATCCTGTTCAAGCAATTGTCACCCAAACCGCGCAATTTCACCTGTAGCGTCACCATGCAGGAAATCTCGGATGGACAGATGTTCTGGGTTATAAAAAACGGTTCCCCGGGAACCGCGATGCCTTCATTTTCCAACCTCAGCGACGACCAGGTGTGGCAAGTGATTCTCTATATTCGCCAGTTCGGGAAAAGTGCCGGACCTCCAGGTGGATGAAAGTGAAGCTCCACCGTGTTTTGCCGAGAGCGGTTCGTACTCCCCAACCGGAAACGGGAAGTGATGAATGAATTGGATCGTTAAAAAGAAATACGCGGGTGGGGCGATGCTGTTGATCGTCGTTTTCGTTCTGGGTGAGTTGTCCAGCGCCTGGGGTGGAGGCATGGGACCCCGAATGCGGCATCGGATGCATCCGCGCATGCATCACGGAACCGGATTCGAGGGAACCGGTGTGTGTCCGCAGGAGCGGTTTACCCCGTCCGCTCCGCAGGGGATCTTGCAAACCCCGAATCCCCTCGAACCCACCCCGGATAATATCGAGAAGGGCCGTGCTTTTTTCCAAACGGATGCCCAGCCCACGGCATGCAAGGTTTGTCATGGCCCCGGTGGCAACGGGATGGGAATGATGGCGCCCGGTTTGAATCCCCCGCCACGAAATTTTACCTGTGTGGAGACGATGAAGGCTGTCTCGGACGGGCAGATGTTCTGGATCATCAAGAATGGAGGGGAAGGGACCGGGATGCCGGCCTACAAATTTCATAAGGACGAAGAAATCTGGCAGATCATTCAATATATCCGTTCGTTGTCCCCGGCGGCGAAACCTGAGGGTGGGGCGGCGCAGGACAGGCCCTGAATCCAAAGGCGGAGCGCGTGAAGCGGAATCGATTTCCCGGTTTCTTTATCTGCTGTATTTTTTTTGGGATGAGTGCCATGCAGGTTCGTGCCGGATCGGTCGATCTATTGACTTCCCCCCCCGACGTGATGCGGCCTCTCAAGCGCGTTCCCGCCCCGTCGGGTATTTGTCCGCAACCGCGCAAAACTCGAAACGCTCCGGCAAGGATGCAGGAGAAACGCAATCCCCTTCCTTCTTCTCCGGAAAATCTCGAACGCGGGCGGCAACTCTATTATAAGGATGCGCGGCCGACCGAGTGCAAATTGTGCCACGGGATTCATGGAAACGGCAACGGGAGGCTGGCGCCCGGACTGGATCCCGCACCGCGCAATTTTACCTGTTCTGAATTGATGAAAACGATTTCCGACGGACAGTTATTCTGGATCATCACGCACGGTTCTCGGGGTACCGCCATGCCCTCCCATAAGGGGACTTTGACGGAAACCGAGATTTGGCAATTGATTCATTTCATACGCGGGTTTGCGGAATGATCGGGATTTTATTTTTTATTCCAAGTTGCCCGGAAGGTTCTTCAGCGATTCGGAATTGATGCGCCTGAATTTTAGTTCCCCGGTCGTTTGAATTTGTCCGGGAAGAAATATAATCCATCTGGAGGTTGGCATGTGTTTTCGAGATTGGAAGAAGGGGTCGCGGGGGTGGTTTGGAATTTTAAGTCTGCTGTTGGTTTGGGGGCAACCGATTGAAGGTTTTGCGGATGAGGGTCGCGCCGCTCAAATCGTGCGGGAGCAATGCGCGGCATGCCACAAGTTTGCAGGGCAACCCGAAACCAAATTCAACCTGACGGCCCCGGACCTGATGTGGGGGGGAGACAAATATCAACACGCCTGGCTTGTGACCTGGCTGGAGGGAAAGGAACCCAATCTTTATCCCAATGGGTACCGCTGGGACAAGGGGACGGGTCCCATGCCTCACATGAAGCTTTCGAATGAAGATGCGGAGGCCGTTGCGGGATATCTTGAAAAAAACGTCCGCGATTCCCGGGTGAAGAAGAATGCCATCGACCTGTCGAACTTCAGCGAGATTGAAGCGGGGTT
>PCWF01000233.1:18389-22044 GCA_002796165.1 Nitrospinae bacterium CG11_big_fil_rev_8_21_14_0_20_56_8 | reverse complement strand
AATTTTCAAAAAGTTCTCCTGTATCGCGTGTCATCGCATCAAAGAGGAGGGGAACCTGGTAGGAGGCCCCATCAGCGCCGACCTGTTCAACTCCGGGAATCGATACAACGTGGACTGGCTCTATCGCTTTGCGCTGAATCCGCAGGACTTCACCCCGCACAGCGGAGAATACCTGGCCGACCTGAGCGGACTCGGCGTGCGGTACCTGGTGGGTTACCTGATGACGCAGGGAGTGGAAAACTATTCCTATTTCGAACCCTGGAAGACGGAGTATTTCAAGAAAGCCGCTCCGGCACGGGGAGCCAACGTCTACCGGGAATATTGCACGCAATGCCATGGCGCCCGGGGCGAGGGAGATGGACCGGGGGCGCAGGGCCTGGATCCCAAACCCGCCGTCCATGCCAAAATGGCCCTGAGCGATTTCCCCGAGGACTATCTTTACAACCTTATTTATTATGGGGGAAAAAGTGTCGGCAAGTCGTTCAATATGCCCGACTGGGGCTTGACTCTGCCTCCCCAGGACATTGCCGACGTGATCGCTTTTCTCCGCGACAAGTTCAAGGGAGAGGAAGGTCAGGCAGAGGCGGGAACGGTGGCGAAGGCCACTTCGGGAGAGTGTCCGCAACCGCGAAAAACAAAAAATGCGGCGGGGAAATATCTCAGTCTGTCCAATCCGCTCCAGGCCACTCCGGGGAATTTGAAAACGGGTGAACAGCTGTTTCAAAAAACCGCGAAGCCGATGGCCTGCCAGCTTTGCCATGGAAGCAAAGGAAACGGTAAAGGACCGGGAGCCGCCGGGGTCACTCCGGGGCCGAGAAATTTCACCTGCGCGGTGACCATGAAGGATATTTCCGACGGTCAGCTCTTTGGTGTCATAAAGGATGGGTCCCCGGGAACCGCAATGCCTGCATTCAAAGGATTGAAGGATGACGAGGTGTGGAAACTGGTTCTTTATATCCGGAGTTTGCCGGGTAATTAACGCGCGTTCCCGATTAGAATCGTTGCTGATAACCAAAAAAGGAGTCATTCCCATGCGCAGACAGCGAAGGGTGAGAATATGGGTTCGCGGCATCATGGTTTTTTTCGCCGGGGGATTGTTTCTCGGAAGCTCCGTTTGGGCTGAGGAGTCCGGTCAATGCCCTCAACCCCGGTTCACCGGAAAGGCGCCGGATGCCGTTTACAATCTGAAAAATCCTCTCGAACCCAATCCGGAAAATCTCAGCGCCGGAGAAGTTTTGTTTCAGAACCGCGCCAAACCCATGCCCTGTAAAATGTGCCACGGGGTCAAGGGGGATGGCCAGGGCCCGATGTCGAAGGGGTTTGATCCGCCTCCAAGAAATTTCACCTGCGCGCAAACGATCAATGGGGTGCCGGACGGGCAACTGTTCTGGATCATTCAGAACGGGTCGCCGGGAACGGGAATGCTCGCTTTTAAATCTTTAAAGGATGATCAGGTCTGGCAGGTCGTTCTATTTATCCGGAAACTGGTCCAACCTTAACAGGAGATGGTATGACAGGCGATCGATTGCGTCCGGTAAAAAATTTCGGCATTGCAGGATTGGGCGGAATGTTGATTCTGCTCCTGGTGACATCGGCTGGCGCGGTGGAATGTCCGCAACCGCGAAGCACCTCCTCGGCCCCGGCAGACGTGTTGAATCTAAAAAATCCTCTGGCGGATAACGGGGACGCGGTGAAGGCCGGCGAAAAATTGTACCGGACCAAGGCCAAACCCATCGCCTGCCAGTTTTGTCATGGGAGCCAGGGCGATGGGAACGGCGATCCCAGTTTCAAGAGCAAACCCCCGGCGCGGATTTTTACCTGTGCGCCCACGATGAGCGGCCTCTCCGATGGCCAATTGTTCTGGATTATCCAAAATGGATCCCCCAATACCTCCATGCCCGCCTTCAAGGCCTTGAAAGACCAGGAGGTCTGGCAGTTGATCTCCTATATACGGGGGTTTGCGAAGTAGGGGAAATTTTGAACCGGTGGCGGGGAGCCAAACCGGGATCAAAAAAAGGGAGGTTCCCCTCCGCCATCCAGCCGGGTGGGGTAGCCAGGGTTTTCCTTGCGCTGAATGGGAAGAGGAACCCCCCTCACTAAAAGGAGAAGACCTTCACTTTTATAATAAATTCTGAAGATTAAAATCAGATTAACCGAAGATTAAAATGGTTCCTCGAGCCGGCAGACCCTTTTACCGTAGCGTCAGCTTTTTGTATTTGGACCGCCGGTTTTCCTCTTTCCCTCCCAATTCTTCCTTACGTTTTTCCAGATAGTCGGCAAAGTTCCCCTCGAACCACCGCACTTTGTTGTTGCCTTCGAATACCAGCAGATGGGTACAGATGCGATCGAGGAAAAAACGGTCGTGGCTGATCACCATCACGCATCCATTGAAATTGAGGATGGCGTTTTCCAGATTCTGGAGGGTGGTGACGTCGAGGTCGTTGGTGGGTTCGTCGAGAAGCAGGACGTTCCCTCCGCGCCGCAGGAGTTTGGCGAGGTGCACCCGGTTTCGTTCTCCACCGGAGAGGGTGGAAATTTTTTTCTGTTGATCGGTCCCGCGGAAATTGAACCTGCCGACATAGGCCCGTGCGTTGAGGGTCTTGCCGGCCATTTCGATTTGATCGGTCCCGCCGGTGATCTCTTCGAAGACCGTGTTGCTGTCGGTCAGGCCGTGCCGGTGCTGATCCACGTAGGACAATTCGACGGTGGGCCCCAGGCTCAGGGTTCCCGAGTCGGGTTGTTCCTCCCCGACGATCATGCGGAACAGGGTGGTTTTCCCGGTGCCGTTGGGGCCGATCAGGCCCACCACGGCCCCGCGCGGAATATTGAGGTCCAGGTTGTCGATCAGCAGGTTTCCGTTGTAGCCCTTGACAAGTCCCAAAGCCTCGATCACCCGCTCCCCGAGGTGAGGACCGGGAGCGATCTGGATGTCGAGCGAGTTTTCCTGCACGTCCTGTTTCTGGGAGGAGAGTTGTTCATATTCGTTGATTCGACCCTTGTTTTTTTTGCGCCGCGCGCCGGGGCTGGAGCGGAGCCATTCCAGTTCCTTGAGCAGGCGTTTTTGCAGATCGCCTGCAGATTTTTCCCGCTGTTTCAACCGTTCGGTTTTTTGTTCAAGCCAGGAAGTGTAGTTCCCCTCGAAGGGAATTCCCTTCCCGCTTTCCAGTTCGAGGATCCACTTGGTGATGTTGTCGAGGAAATAGCGGTCGTGGGTTGAGACGATGACGTTGCCGGGGTAGTTGGCGAGCGTCCCTTCCAGCCACTGCACCGTTTCGGCGTCGAGATGGTTGGTGGGTTCATCCAGGAGGATCATGTCGGGTTTTTGCAGGAGAAGGCGGCACAGCGCGACACGCCGGGCCTCCCCCCCCGAAAGGGTGGCGGATTTCTGATCGTCGGGAGGAAGAACGAGGGCGTCCATGGCCACGTTGATTTGACGGTCGAGTTCCCAACCATCCACCGCGTCGATCTGGTCCTGGAGGCGCCCCATTTTTTCCAGGGCCTTTTCCATTTCGGCGTCCTCCATGGGTTCGGCCATCTTCGCGCTCACCGCGTTGAATTCGTCGATCAGGTTTTTGATTTCCGCAAAGGCCTCCTCCACATTTTCGCGCACGGTTTTTTCGGGATCCAGACGGGGTTCCTGGGAAAGGAAGCCGAT
>PCWF01000233.1:0-18352 GCA_002796165.1 Nitrospinae bacterium CG11_big_fil_rev_8_21_14_0_20_56_8 | reverse complement strand
AGCAGGGTGGATTTGCCGGAACCATTTTCTCCCACGATCCCGATTTTCGCTCCGTGGTAAAAGGACAGGTTGATATTGGACAGCACCGCCTTGGGGCCGTAATTCTTGTTCAATTGGAGAATGGAAAAAATATACTCGCCAGCCATAAGCCTCGAATCGTGAAGGGGGTTGAAGAATGCGTCCGATCGTTTCTTGTTAACTTAGCAGAAATTGACGGGGAAGGAAGAGAGATTCGTTTTTTGCAAGACGACAAAATCGGTCCCGTTGTCATGAACGATCCGGAGATGGAACCGGGCGGCGATCCACGCAAACGTCTCCGGACAGAAAAAAGCGATGTGAGTGGGATCGCGTTTGTAATACCATTCGCCGAACCGTTCGGTGGAAAAATTTTCGCGGGCCGGGGAATGAAACCGGGTCATGATGGCCAGGTAACCCGAGGGCCGCAGGCGGGACACCAGGTTTTCAATTTCCGCTCCCGGCTGTTTCAGGTGTTCGAACGTTTCGGTGGAGATGATCAGGTCCCATGCCTGTCTCTGCGGCCAGGCGGGAAAAAAATGGGGGTCGTAAGCGTCCGCGCGGTAGCCTTCCCGTTGCAGAAGGATTTTGAGAACCGGCTCCGGACCGCAACCGAAATCGAGGACGGAATCCACTCCCATGCAGACTTGTTTGACGATGTCGATTTTTTTCCGGAACATGGCGACATACCCGGCGTTGTCCAGGGAATTTTCGTGTTGCAGGTAACGCTCCACTTCCGCGCCGGCATCGAGATGATACGATGGAGGCACGGAGACCAGCCGGCAGACGGGACAGAGGGCAAACTCGCGCCCGTTTTCCCGCCAAACGGTCGTGGTGCGTTTGGAATGACATAAGGGACAGGCCACCTCCGTACCCATGGCTTTGGGTTTCATTCGACTTCTCCCCCCTTGCCCGCCAAGGGTTGATAGACCGTCAGGAATCAGGCAAATCGGCCGGTTACAAACCGCTCCCGCGGCCCGGTTGGAAGGGCCGCAAGGTATTTTGCTTGATTCTAACCGGACGCCGGATATAATCTCCAAAAAAATAATTCCAATCCGTTAGAATTTTTCCAGGGAGTCGTAAATGGCGGCTTACGTCAGCGGCAATAATATCAAACCGGGTTTTGTCATCAAGTACAACAACCAGCTTTACCGGGTCATGGCGGCGGAGCACCGCACCCCCGGCAACAAGCGCGCCTTCTGCCAGGCAAAACTGCGCAATCTGAAGGACGGAACACAGACCGAGGTCAAGTTCCGTGCCGACGAGGGAATCGAGCGCGCTTCGCTGGAGCAAAAGGAAATGGAATATTTGTATCAGGATCCCTCGGGCCATTGCTTCATGGATTGCGAAACCTATGAACAGCTCTTTATTGAAGAAGAGATGTTGAAGGATGCCCTCAAGTACATGCTTCCCAACACGCGGATCGTGGTGGAATTGTATGACGGAAAACCGATCGGCGTGACCCTTCAGGACACGGTGGAGCTTCTGGTGACCGATACCGAGCCGCCGATGAAGGGAGCCACCGCTTCCGGAAGCGGCAAGCCTGCCACCCTGGAAACCGGATTGGTCGTCAACGTTCCCCAATTTGTGGAGGTGGGAGAACGAGTGAAAGTATCGACGGTTACCGGCACCTATCTTGAACGGGTGAAGTGACCCTCCCTCCCTGATCTCATTGAAATTCAATATCTTATTAATGGGGTCCGCAATCCAGTATTTAGTTTGACAATACCGGGACAATTCTCTATCCTAATAGAGCGCGAAGTTTAATATTGGTTTTAAATTCAACATATTACCTCATTCCCCACCCGATTCCCGGGTGGAGCACCGAAGGCCCACCGTGCAGAACGAATTTGCGGATTCCCCCCTCAGCGTTGTCGATCTGGTTGTTCAATCCGGCCCACTCGCAAAAGGAGTGTTGCTGATCCTTTTGATCTTTTCGATGATTTCCTGGGCGATCATCCTGCAGAAGTGGGTGGTGTTTCGAACCGCCCGCAAGGAAGATGGCCGGTTTCTGGCCAATTTTTCCAAGACCCAGAGTCTGACCAATATTTACAACTCTGCGCGGGACCAGTTGTACAGTCCCGTCTCGCGCGTGTTTTTGACCGGTTACCGGGAGTTGTACCTGTTCCAGGAGATGGCCAAGAAGGAGCTCAACCAGCGGGAATCCTCCCTGCGGGCCAAGGAGCCGGGGATCTCGGAAACGGACCTCAAGGGCATCAGCCTGGCGCTGAACAAGGCCATCAACAAGGAGATCGAACGGTTATCGCACCGGCTCGATTTTCTGGCGACCACGGGAAGCACCACGCCCTTTATCGGCCTGTTTGGAACGGTGTGGGGGATCATGCATTCGTTCCGGTCCATCGGTATCAAGGGGACGGCCAGCATCGGGGGAGTTGCCCCGGGCATTGCCGAAGCCCTCATCGCCACGGCGGCGGGGCTTGCCGCGGCCATCCCCGCGGTAATTTTCTACAATTACTATAATGACAAGATCCGTCTTTTCACCAGCACCATGGATGACTTTTCGCACGATTTTCTGTACCTGGCCGAGAAAAATTTCACGGTGAAAAAACCGGAACCCCAGTCCATCGATTTTTCCTGATCCCGAAGGCCATACGCCTTCCATCCTTACGAAGGTTTTCCACATGTTGCGCAAACGACGCCCGCTTATGGCAGACATCAACGTCACCCCGTTTGTCGACGTGATGCTGGTTCTCCTCGTCATCTTCATGGTTACCGCCCCGTTGCTTCAACACGGGTTGAAGGTTCAGCTTCCCAAGGAATCCATATCGCCGATTCCTATCGAAGAGATTCCCACCGTGACCCTGAAAAGCAACAAGCGGATATTCTGGAAGCAGGAAGAGGTGAACGACCTCATGGATCTGGGCCGGAGAATCGAGGAATATCAGCATCTGAGTCCGAATGCGCAAATTTATTTGAAGGCCGACAAAACCCTCGACTACGGCTTTGTCATGCATATTCTGGCCGCGGTCAAAAATGCGGGGATCCAGAACATCGGGATGGTCACCGAACCCTTGAGCTGATGCGGCTCCAATTCTCACGATCGGCGGACTATAACCAAATGCTGGTCGTGTCGGTTTTTTTCCACTTATTGTTCATGACCGTGGTTTTATTTTTACCCAAACCCCGGTTCCAGGAAGAAATTCTTGTTCCCACCTTCACCGTGCAGGTGGTGGAACTTCCCCCGAGCCAGGAGGCGGCTGGAAGCAGGCCCAGGAACCTTGAGCAGGCGTCTTCGGTCCCCGTGTCCGAAACTGCCAAGCCGGAGCCGGACCAGGCGGCTTCCAAGCCCATTGCGCGCAAACCCGAACCGGTTGAAGTAAAACCGCCAGCCCCGATTCCGCCCAGTACCGAAGCAAGCCGCTCTCCAGAGGTCCCAAACAAGGTGCTCGAAGCCCTGAACGCATTGGAAAATGATGAACCCGGCAAGAAATCGCTGATACAGGAACTGGATCAGTTGGCCCGGCTCGATGCCAAGATTCCCGCGAAAAAGCCCACGGTTGATAACGGGGCGATTGAGGAAAAAATACGCAACCTGGATGCCGTCAAGAACAAGGCCCTCGCGCCCCGGAAGAATAAGAATGCCGCAAGTCCCATCAGCGAAAACCCATTGAAGGACTTTGATCGCCTGCAAATGAAAAAGAAGGAAGAGATCGCCCCGGCCCCCCTGAAGGGGGAGCAGGACCGGGATTCCCTTTCGGTCGAACGGATGGAACTCGACCTGCTCGCAAAACGAAAAGCCGATGAGGAAAAAAAAGTTGAAGATAAATCCTCCGCGGCGTTGTTGAATGAGTTGGAGAGGCTGGCTCGGCTGGATTCCCTGCAGGCCCGAAAAGTTGTTCCTCGGGCCCAGGTCCCCAAAGCCGGGGAACAACCCGGTGTGACGCGAACCCCCGAACCGAGGCCGGATCTGGAGAAAAAAGCTTTCAATCCCATTCTGGAAAAATTGGCCGAACTGGAGCGGGACACCGGAAAGGCTTCGCTCGACATTACGGTGAAGCCTCTGAAGGCCAAGGACTACCAGAGCGAGTTGCGTAGACAGGAATCTCCCCGGCTGGGGGTTCCCCCATTGGTCGAACCGGGAAAAGAGGAGAGCGTCGTCTTTTCCGAAAAGGCCGGTCCGCCCCAGGCAACCCTCCTTTCCCTTTACGTCGGAGAAATCCGCAAAATTATCTTTTCAAAATGGAAGACCCCGCTCTTGTCGGGCGACAGCGAGACCGTGGCGGCGTTCTTTATTTTTGCCAAGGGAAACATCGACAAGCCCGTTCTGGAGAAAAGCTCGGGTAACGAACAGCTCGATACCCTGGCCCTAAGGGCTATCCTGGACGCAGAGCCTTACCCTCCGTTTCCTGAAGATTTAAAGTATTCCAACCTTCATATAACGATCCGGTTTAAATATGTTCCCCAAACTCAAACGTCCGGTCCCTGATTGGCCCTGGATCCTGCTGTTCGCAGGGATGCTTCTGCCCCATTCCGCCTGGGCTCAGCCCAATGTCCGTATCGAAATGGAGCGGGAAACCCGGCAGGAGGTGACCATTGCGGTGCCCCGGTTTAATCCGCTCCCCTCCACGCGGGATCCGGAGGGGTTGGGTGAAGAAGCCCGGAAAATCCTTTCCAACGACCTCAAACTGTCCGAACTCTTCGCTCCGGTTCCTCCATCGATTTATCAGACCCTGGAACAGAATCCCGGCTCTGCCGAAGTCGTCGATTACGGGGCCTGGAACCGGTTGGGAGTTCAATGGCTGATCAAAACGGAAATCGAGCGGAATCTCGAGAAGAAGATGATCGCTCTGACCTTTCGATTATTCGATACGGTCAACGAGAGATTCCTGTTTGGGAAACGCTATCATGCCTCGGAAAACTATTTACGTAAAATCGTGCACCGGTTTGCCGACGAAGTGGTCCTGCAACTTACCGGTAAACCGGGAGTGGCAGGATCCAGACTGGTGTTTCTCAGCAAGGAAGCAGAAAAGGCCAAGGAAATCTACCGGGTCGATTTTGACGGAGAGAACCTGACGCGGCTGACGCGGGATGGCACGATCAATATTTCTCCCGCCTGGTCACCCGACGGGAAATGGGTTGCATATACCTCCTATGCGGCGGGCAATCCAGACCTGGTCATGGTGGATGCCGAAGGAAAGAACGACCGAAAAACCCTTCTGCGGCTCCCCGGACTCAACGCGGCCGCCTCGTGGGGACCTGACGGGAAAAAGATCGCCCTCACGCTGAGCAAGGATGAAAATTCTGAAGTGTACATCCTTAACGACGACTTCACTCTGAAACGAATGACACGCCATTTCAGCATCGACACCTCGCCGACCTGGTCCCCGGATGGGAAACGGATCGCCTTTACGTCCGATCGTGCGGGCGTCGCCTCGCCGCAAATTTATATCATGGACGCAAAGAAGGGTGACCAGGCCGGGGTCCAGAGAATCACCTTCAATTCCAGTTACAACGACAATCCCGCCTGGTCTCCCGATGGAGACCGGCTGGCCTACACCTCGCTGACCAACGGGAAGATGCAAATCAGGATTTACGACCTCACCACCAAAAAAACCGAACTGTTCACCACCGAGGGAGGTAACAATGAGGAACCCTCCTGGTCACCCGATGGCAGATTCCTCGCATACAAACATACCGAAAAAAACCGGACGCAGATCTTTATCAAGCGGATGGGCGGAAAAAAAAGCCGTCAACTCACCTTTGCGCCGGGGGGGGGCCACAGCCCGGCGTGGTCTCCCTACCTTAAATAAAAGCTAACCCAATGAAAAATGGGGCTTTTATGAAAGTCGGCACATCGAAAATTATTTTGCATCTGGAGATTTTGGCTTGTGCGGAAAATAGAAAATCCTTTACCATAGAGGAGGGAAATTTCCCGTTAGGCGTTTAAAATCAAAATCTTTGCATTTTCGGATTTTATTGCAAATAAAATCGGAAGTTGTTGAATAAGGTATATAATTATATTACAATTATAGGCACAAAATTTCCTCTTGATATTTAATAAAATTAAATAAATCTGAAAGTTACGGTCAAGCCGTTTTTATGGTGGAATATTCTTTTATTTTGGGGACAAAACTTCTGGTGAGGATCCGATGAAAAACACAAAGTGGATTGCGATTACAATTATCTTGTCAGGTTTCTGGTTGACGGCGGCATGTTCCAAAAAATTGTTGCCGCCGGAAATTGAGTCGGCGAGTGCCGTGGATCAGAGCGGGGTGTCGGGAGGAACGAGTGGTAGCGGGACGGGCGGAGAGGCCGCCGCTTCGGAAGGCTCCCGCGCATTGGGTGGAAGCGACCAGCCGTTTGCCGCCGAGCCGCAATTGGAGAAAGGATTCTTCAGCGAGGAGAAACTCGCTGGATCCGGATCGGCCGGGGAGGAACCCAAAGGTGGGGCGGACTCCTCCGGGTTTGCGATGGGAAAACCGTCGGATGGCGAAGGCGGTAGCTCGGGAATGGGGATGCCTGGAGATGGCGGTTCGGGAGCCGCCGCAACGCAGGAGGGAATCCAGGAAGCCCGGCTGTTGCCGTTCCGGTCCTCTTCGGATCTTTCCGATATCCATTTCGCGTTCGACCGGTATGATCTGGACGATCAATCCCGGAGCGTCCTGTCTCAGAACGCGTCCTATCTGAAGATGCATCCGAACGTTCGGGTGGAAATTCAGGGACATTGTGACGAGCGCGGAACCAGCAACTACAACATTGCCTTGGGCGAACGCCGTGCCAGTTCCACCAAGAAGTTCCTGATGGCCCAGGGAGTCGACGAAAGCCGCCTGCACACCATCAGCTACGGTGAAGAAAAGCCCTTCTGCTCTGAAAGCAATGAGGGATGCTGGTCCCAGAATCGCCGGGCTCACTTTATGGTTGCGGAGTGACCCTGGCGGTTCCAATCCCGTGTTGAATTGGCTATAATGTCGCCGCGGTGGCGGGACTGACCCGCCGCCGTGGCTGTTTTTCCTGCGTGCAACTTGCCGGTTCATCACTTGAATTAATTAAAGATTGGGCTTTCGTGACCAGACGAATTCTCCCCCACATTGCGGTTTTCATTACTTTCGTTCTGTGTTGGACGGCTCCTGCCGCGGCGGGGTTGTTCGACAATGACGAGGAAAACTGGAAGAAGATCTTCGAAGAGGTCAAGAAGATCAATGCCCGCCTGGTGGAGGAAATCGGCGTGCGTCTCAAGTCGAGCGAGTCTATCCAGCAAGACCTCGCCCGGCAGGTCGAAGAGATCAAGCAAATCCTTCCCGGTCTTCAGGCTTCCATCGACCAGAACAAAAGCGACATCAATAAAACCCTGACCCGCCTCAATGAGATCGAGGCCGGCTTGAACAAACAGCTGGCGGAATCGGTCACCCAGCAAAAACAAGTCGGCGAAATTCTGCAGGGGGAGGTCGCGTCGCGTCTGGAGCAAATGAAAAACGGATTGGCCCAGGACATGGAGAATTTGTCCAAACGGAACCAGGAACAATTCGGGTCCTTTGCCACATCGAACCAGGAAGCCTTTAAAAAGGTGGCCGATCAACTGGCTTCCCAGAACCTGACGCTCCAGGAGACCCAAAAGATTTTCAAAGAGCAGTTGATTCCCGCCGTAAGAGACGTGGGCGAAAAGAACCGGGAAGTCCTGCTCACCGAGATCAACCGGGCCAACCAGGCCCATGAGAGTACCCTCAAGGCCAACCAGATCCTGCTGGCCTCCATCCAGCAGGCCGTGTCCCTTGCCAACGATAACTCCAATAAACGGTTTGATGAAACCAATAAGAAAAACCAGACCCTGATCGAACTTCTTAAAAAAATCCTCGAAGAAGAACAGAAGGCGACCGGGGGAATCCAGAACCTCGAAAAAGGATTGGTCGCCCAGGGCGAGGAAACCAAGCTCAACCGGGATGTTTTGAGCAAATTGCAGGTGGTCTTGCTGAAAGAAATCGACGCCATTTCAGCCCAGCAGAAAAATATCCAGGTTCAGGCGGATGGCCAGGCGAAAAGCACCGAATTGATCCAGACCAACCTGGCCGTGGCGGACGAAAAAATCAAGAAGCTGGCCGAGGGAGTCAACGCCTTGCACGGGCAGAACCTGGAGACCGCCAAAGTCATGGGGGTCATGCAGGAAGGCCTGGGTGAGGTCAAAGGGCAGGGCAG
Organism: Nitrospinae bacterium CG11_big_fil_rev_8_21_14_0_20_56_8; assembly: GCA_002796165.1. Lineage (GTDB taxonomy): Bacteria > Nitrospinota > Nitrospinia > Nitrospinales > VA-1 > 21-14-0-20-56-8. The sequence goes on along the minus strand of PCWF01000233.1, from coordinate 10,186 downwards.
GTTAACGCAGGACAAGTTCAACACCCTGATCGACTCCTCCAAGGAAATTCTCACTCATTCCACCGCTCTGGAACAGAAGCTGGATCTCACCGTCCAAAAGGCGGATGAAAGCCGGGCCCAGTTGGATGTTTCCAACCAGAAGCTCTCCAAGCTGATCGAGATCTTAAAGACCATTGCGGCCGAGCAGGGAAAGCTGGAAAGCGTGGTTCAGTCGCAGAATGATATTAAAGGCATGCAACAATCCATTCTGGGCGCCAGGGATGACAACCTTAAGCAGATTCTGGATGCGCTCAAAGATTTGCGGAACAAGGCCAACGTCAACATCGACCGCAACGAAAATATCCTGAAAAAACTTGAGGATAAAAAAAGCTCCGCTTCCGCCCCGAAGGCCCCCCGCGCAAAGTCCTCCCCTTGAGTTCGAGTCCCCATTAAAAATAAGCGATTTCGGATTGCTCTGGTTTACAATTGGATCCCGAAGCGGTTGGGAATCTGGTGCACCTCCCTTCCGCAAGCCCATAGCGAGAGTTCAAGGAAATGGCCAAATCGTTGAGTGTCTTTGTATGCCAGGCGTGTGGGCACCAGGCCCCCAAGTGGATGGGGAAATGCCCCGGTTGCGAGGGATGGAATACGCTTGTGGAGGAAGTGGAAAAATCTCCCGCCTCTGCCTGGAAACCGGCGCCGATGTACGGAGAGGAGAACAAGGGGGCCGTCCCTCTGGATCGGGTGGAATCCTTTGAAGACGACCGGTCGACGACGGGGGTCGGGGAGTTCGATCGTGCGCTCGGTGGGGGGCTCGTTCGCGGATCACTCGTATTGTTAGGAGGCGAGCCCGGCATCGGCAAATCCACCCTTCTGCTCCAGAGCATGGGGAAGGCCGCCGAGTCGGGACAAAAAGTGTTGTACGTCTCGGGAGAGGAGTCTCCAGCCCAGATCAAATTGCGGGCCGAGCGCTTGGGGGCTTTGTCCGGCAACATGTATGTCTGCTCCGAGATCAATATCGAGGAGGTTCTCCGCACCGCGGATGCCCTGAAACCCGCCATCCTGGTTCTGGATTCGATCCAGACCTTTTATACCTCCGACCTTCAATCGGCCCCGGGAAGTATCGGGCAGGTTCGGGAGGTGGCCTTCCGCGTCCTGCAACACGTGAAGAATCGCGGTTTGCCCGCGCTCCTGATCGGCCACATTACAAAAGATGGCGTGATCGCCGGACCCAAATCCCTGGAGCATATCGTCGATACGGTGATATACTTCGAAGGCGAACGCGGGCATGGGTACCGTATCCTGCGGACGATCAAAAACCGGTTTGGTCCGACCCCCGAGCTGGGCGTCTTCGAAATGCAATCGGGGGGATTGGTTCCCGTCGAGAATCCATCGGAACTTTTCCTGTCCGACCGTCCCTTTGAGTCTCCCGGATCGGTCATCGTATCCAGCCTGGAAGGGTCGCGTCCCCTGCTGATCGAGGTTCAGGGGCTGGTCAGCGCGTCCACCACGCTGGGGATGGCCCGGCGGATGGCGACCGGATTCGATCCCAACCGCATGTCGCTGTTGATTGCCATCATGGAAAAACGGCTGGGGCTGATGTTTCAGGGAGAAGATATTTTTCTGAATATCGCGGGGGGGATTAAAGTTTCCGAGCCGGCTGTCGATCTGGGAGTGGCGGCGGCGATTGCCGGGAGTTTCAAGAATCAGCCCATCGACGGCAAAACCGTGGTCATGGGTGAAGTGGGGCTGACCGGCGAAGTGCGCTCGGTCATGCAGTTGGATACGCGAATCGCCGAGGCGCAAAAACTGGGTTTCACCCGATGCGTGATACCCCAACTGGCCCGGCAGGAAAAATCCCTGCGTCAGTATTCCATTCAAATCCAGCAAGTCAAAACCCTGTCGGAAGCGTTTGACCTGCTTTTCTGATCCATTGTCCCAATGAAAGTTGCCGCCATCATTCCCGCCGCTGGGCAGGGGGTTCGAATGAAATCCCCCGTTCCCAAGCAATTTTTAAATCTGGGCGGCAAACCCATCCTGCGTCTGACGCTTGAGGCTCTGGCGGGTTCCGGGATCGTGACCGACCTCGTCCTCGTGGTTCCCCCCGGGGAGCTTGAGGCGGTTCGCAGGGAGTGGGAGAAATCCTCCCTCGTGTCCCGGGTGGTCGCCGGTGGAGAAAAGCGGCAGGATTCGGTTTACAACGGGTTTCGATCCCTGAGTCCCGGCACCGAAATCGTCATCGTGCACGATGGAGTGCGCCCGTTCATCACCGGCGAGATGATTCACGCCTCGGTGGAAGCCGCCGTGAATACGGGAGCCGCCATTGTCGCCACCCCCGTAAGCGACACGGTCAAGCGGGTCAACGGACAGGGAATCATCGAACAAACCGTGGAGCGGGAAGGCTTGTGGAGAGTCCAGACCCCCCAGGTGTTTCGCTACGATATTCTGAAACGGGCGTTTGAGAAGGCTTACTCCGAGTCGTTTTATGGCACCGACGAAGGATCCCTCGTGGAACGGCTCGGAGAGAAAGTGCAAATCGTTCCCGGCTCGGAATTCAACATCAAGATCACCCGCCGGGAAGACCTGTTTTTGGGGGAAAGCATTCTCCGGTTCTACCAGGGTTCATAAGACCGCTTCCAATAAATCATGATGTTGCGATGGACACGCGCGCTTTCCTTCCCCTTGTGTGCCCTGCGCGCGGAGGGGATGAATTTTAGAGGCTACCCACGGCCTCATTTTTTTTGCGCCCGTCTCTCCCGTTCGGCATCTAAACCTGAAATACCATCCACCCCCGAGCGGTTGGAGTTTCAACCCAATTTATTATCATGGAAAGGAGCACGTTATGTTGCCAGTGGGGACTCAGGCTCCCGATTTCAATGTGAAGGACCACAACGGGAATGACGTCAGTTTGAAGAATTTCAAAGGTAAAAAAGTGGTGCTCTGGTTTTATCCAAAAGCCGACACCCCGGGTTGCACGATGGAGGGAAAGGGTTTTCGCGACGATTATGAAAAATTCCGGGCGAAAGATGTTGTCATTCTGGGGGTCAGCCTGGACGGCGTGTCGGGTAACCGGGCCTTTGCTGAAAAATTTTCGTTTCCCTATCCCCTGTTGTGCGACGAAAATAAAGATCTGGCATTGACCTATCACGCGGTGAAGTCCCGGGACGATGGATATGCCTCCCGAATCACCTACGTCATCGGGGAGGACGGAAAAATCCTGGAAGCGATCGAAAAAGTGGACACAAAATCCCATTCGTCCGACCTGTGTTCGCGTCTCTGATCCCCGTCCCGAATCGGATCGACCCTTTCCCGGAAATTCCGGGAAGGGGTGAACTTTTTACGATTTATCGGGGCCCCATCTTGACCTTCCGACCTGAGACCGGGTAAGATTCCCCTTTATTATTTTCACCCCCGGAGAAAAAGATGGCTTACAAGGACAACCTGCTCCCCGAGCCCCTGAGCGATAACCAGAAGGCCCAGAAACAGGATATTTTGAACACGCGGATTTCTCCCGTCGATTACGGAAGCGTCCGGAATGTGGCCGACCTGGTGGAAGGTTTCAAGTCCTGTTCCATCCAGGCGAGGAACATCGGGCTCTGCGCCACGGTGTTCGAGAAGATGCTCACCGACGACGAACGCCCCACGATTCTCCTGGGTCTTGCCGGCCCCCTGATTGCGGCGGGATTGCGAAAGGTGATCCGCGATATGGTGGCGAACAACATGGTGGACGTCATCGTTTCCACCGGGGCCGTCCTCTACCAGGATTACTACGCCGCCAAGGGGGGAGGGCATTATTATGGCAACCCGAACGCCGATGACCGGAAACTCCGGGAGTTGTTTATCAACCGGATTTACGATACCTATGTGGATGAGGAAGTCTTCGCCGATACCGATTCCCTGATCGGCAAGTTTGCCGATACCCTGGAACCCCGCAACTATTCCAGCCGGGAATTTCTGTGGAAACTTTCGGAAACGGTGGACGACGACGAATCCATCCTGGTGACGGCGCGCAAGAAGGGGATTCCCGTGTTTTGTCCCGCGCTCAACGATTCCAGCATCGGCATCGGCCTGACCGAGCACTATTGCTATGCCCGGCAGAAGGGGCGCACGCCCATCTCCATCGACTCCATCCGCGACAATTATGAGTTGACCCAGATCGTCGTGCAGTCGTCACGAACGGCGCCCTTTTATGTCGCGGGGGGCGTGCCCAAGAACTACATCAACGATTCCATCATCATGGCCCTGATTTTCGGCAAAGATACCGGCGGGCACAAGTATGCCCTGCAGGTGACCACCGACGTTCCGCATTGGGGTGGGTTGAGCGGAAGCACCCTGGCCGAGGCGCAGTCGTGGGGCAAGGTCAACAAGGATGCCAATTTCGCCATGGCGTTCGTGGAACCCAGCGTCTCCCTGCCCCTGATTTATGGGTACGCGCACCAGAAGGAATTGGCGAAAAACCGTTCTCCTCTTTCCTTCCAATGGGAAGGGGAGGTGCTGAAGAGTCTCAAGCCCGCAAAATAAGATTGGAGCAGGAGGTGGCCCATGGACCCCAGGGATGAAGTGTATTTTCTGGATCCCGAATCGTCCCCCTCGTTTGAGTTGCAGGGGGTCCGTATTTTTCAGCTCCTGCCCCGCGAAGCCTGCCGGCGGTTTTCCGCCTACCGGGTCCATCTCGAACCGGGGCAGGTCAAGAAATCCAGCCTGCACAAGGTGGGAGAAGAATTATACTTTGTCCTTTCGGGGAAAGGGAAAGCCCGGCTCGGTGAGACGGAGTATGACTTGCGGGAAGGATGTTTCTTCCGGGTCCCGCCGAAAACCCTGCATGAATTTTCCACCGGCGATGAATCCCTCGACATGCTGAACTTTCACAGTCCCCCGGTTTTTTCCGACCACGATACCTATTTCCCCGGCTGACCGGATTCAATTTTCATTGAGGTCCAGGTAAATTTTCACGGTGCCGATCTCAGCGGAAGTTTTGAGCCGCGAAGTAAGGGTTCGCACGATGGTTCTCGTCTCTTCGATGGAGATGTCATGCTCCACTTTGAGATGAATTTCGAGATTCATCTTCCCCTTGAGGTAATGGACGCGGAGTCCCGTTCTGCCCGCCACGCCGGGAATCGATTGCAGGATCGGATCGATCCGGCGCATCAATTCGCCGCGGGTGACCGAGTACAGACCTTCCACAAAACTGTCGTCTTCGGCATCGACGTGCACGAGGACGTCCTGCACCTGGTTGAACTCTTTGATGAGCGTGCGTCTCAGCGTTTCGGCGATGTTGTGGCCCTCGGTGACGGTGAGATCGGGGTGGACCAGGATGTGAACGTCCATAAGGATGTCTCCCCCGGCCTTGCGGGTGCGCAGATCATGAAATTCCCGGATCTCCGGGATCCCGTCGATGGCCCGGCGTATCTTGCCCAGGTCTTCCTCGCTCAACGAGGTGTCCATGAGATCGCGTAAACCTTCCAGGGTGACGTCGTATCCCACCTTGACGATCATGAGCGCCACCACCCCCGCCGCGACGGGATCCATCACGGGGTAGCCGAAAATTGCCGCGCCGATGCCGAGCAAGGCGGCGATGGAGGAAATGGCATCGGTTCGGTGATGCCATGCATTGGCGACGATGCTGGGGCTGTAATTTTTCTTCCCCACGTCACGGGTGTACCGGTAAAGCCATTCCTTGGAAAAAATGGAGATGAGCGCCGTCGCCGCCGCGATCCAGCTTGGAACTCGGAACTTCTCCGATTGAAGGATCTCCCACGCTTCCCTCAGAAGCCCCAGTCCGGCCAATATAATGACGAGCCCGACGGCGGTGGCGCCCAGGTTTTCGGCCCGCCCATGTCCATAGGGATGTTCCCGGTCGCGGGGGATCTTCCCGATCTTGTAAGTGAAGAACACCACTCCGTCGGAAAAAAGGTCCGAAAGGGAATGAACGGCGTCGGCGACCATGGCGGCGCTGTTCCCGACGATACCCGCCGCGAATTTGATTCCCGAGAGAATCAGGTTGGCCAGGGCTCCCACCAGGATGACTTTCGTTCCATCGTCTGTATCAGGAGGCTGGGGCATAAAGGTTACACCGAACGAAAAAGGGTTGGGGTGCGGATGAATTATTCTTGCCGGGATTTCATCTTGACCCCGCGAAGAGGGGCGCTTTGAGACGCCTTCAGAAATTTCACAATTCGGGCATTGGCCGCGGGAAAGGGATAATCCTCCAGATCTTCCGGCGGCACCCATCGCCATTGTTCGCATTGGGTGGGCCGCAGGCGGCCGTTGTTCAAGGTACAACGGAAAACGTGGAGCGTTACGCGGAACTGGGTATAACTGTGCCGGACGGTCATGAGTTTTTCCCCCACGCGGATATCGACGCCCAGCTCTTCCCGTATTTCGCGGCGGATACATTCTTCGGGCGATTCCGAATCCTGTAACTTGCCGCCGGGAAATTCCCAAAGACCGCCCATCAGCCCCTTGTGCGGCCGTTGTTGAATGAAGGTTTTTCCTCCTTTCTGAATCACCGCGGCGCTGACCTGGATTTTTTGCGCCGGGGTGGTTTTAGCCGAAGCGGGAAATTGCGCCTGGGCGTTTTCCTTGCGGGCGCGGCAAACCCGGGACAGCGGGCAAAGCGGGCAATCCGGGTTTTTCGGCAGACATACCGTCGCGCCCAGTTCCATCAACGCCTGGTTGAAATCGCCTGGATGGTTCCGGGGAAGAAGCTCCTCGGCTTTGTTCCACAGCACCGCCTCGACTCCGGCGATTTGCCTGTTGCCGGGAATGAGGAAGAGCCGGGACAGCACGCGCTTGACGTTGCCGTCGAGCACGGGAACCCGCCGGTCATAGGCGATGCTCAGAATGGCTCCGGCGGTGTACCGTCCGATTCCCGGAAGTTGCAGAATGGCTTCGGCGCTATCGGGGACCTTTCCGCCAAACTCGCGGACCACGATACGCGCCGCCGCGTGAAAATTGCGGGCTCGCGAATAATATCCCAGGCCTTCCCAGAGTTTCAATACGCGCGATGACTGGGCTTCCGCCAGGTCTTCGACCGTCGGGAAGGTTTCCAGCCACCGCTGGTAATAGGGAATGACGGTTTTAACCTGCGTTTGTTGCAACATCATTTCCGAAACCCAGATGTGATAGGGGTCGCCGGTGTTCCGCCAGGGCAGATCGCGTTTTTCCTTGCGATACCAGGTGAGCAGGGCTTTGCGGATGATCGTTTTGTCGGGCATGAAGATTCAAGAGGTCCGGAACCCCGCAAGCGCGCGGCGGCCGGGAACGCCGGTTATACGCCCACCGCGTTCTTATCCCAGATATGTTTGTGAAGCTGGGTCTGCAGACGCACCCCCAGATTGTCCGCAAGGATCCAATCGGCCAGGGATCGTAAGGAAATCCGGTCGAAGACCGGCGAGAACAGGACCTGACGGGGGGGAATGGCATAACTTTGCACCGTGTCCCGGCTCCATTCATAGTCGGTTCGGTCGGAGATGACGAACTTCACTTCGTCCCAATCCGCCAACCCGCGCAGGTTGTCGAAATGATTTTTTTCATTCTCCCCGCTCCCGGGACACTTGAGGTCCATGATCTTGACGACCTTTCGGGGAACGTTTTCGATCGAAACCGAACCGCTGGTTTCCAGAAGGACGGTAAAATTTTTCCCGATCAGATCCTCCATGAGGGGATAAACGTCGGCTTGCAGTAACGGTTCCCCACCGGTAATTTCCACGAGAGGGATTTTGAATTCCGAGACCTGGCGCACGACTTCCTCCCGCGTCATGTTCTTCCCGGAATAAAAGGCATGGGTCGAATCGCACCAGACGCACCGCAGGTTGCAACCGGTGAGCCGCACCATGACGCAAGGCAGGCCCGCATAGGTGGATTCTCCCTGAATGGTTTTGTAGATTTCGGAAACGGTCAACATGGACTGATTGTACAACAAGGCCACCGGGGCGGTCACCCGGTAATTCCGGCGGGAATTACAGGCCGAGGCGGCTGGTCAGGATTCGCGTTCCCATCCGGGCCTTGGCGGTAAAGTCGGACCAGGAGCGGACTTTTCCGATCTGTTTCATAAGGTAGCTCGGGCTTCGGTAAAAGCGGGCATGGCACTCGTCTTGAATTTGCCGGAGTTCCTCTTCCGTGAAGTCTTTGTTCCAGAACCGGATCTTGAAGCCGGGAGACGGGGATTCGGCGAATTTCTGCCAATAATCCTCTTCCAGAATGCCTTCGGAGAGCATCTGGAAATACAGCTCGGTTTTGGGGTAGGGGGTACAGATGGAAAACTGGGCATAATCGGGTTTCAACCGCTTGGCGAACTCCACGGTTTGAAACATTTCTTCCCGGGTTTCGTGCGGGATGCCGATCATCATGTATGCAAAAAATCCGATCCCCGCCTCGCGCGTCATCCGGCAGGCGCGCTCGATTTTTTCGGGAGTCTGGCCTTTTTGCAGGTACTTGAGGTGGCGCGGGGTGGCCGACTCGATCCCGTAATGGATGCGGTAACAACCCGCCTGCCTGAGTTTTTTCAGCAATTCCTCGTTGACCGTATCCACCCGGGCGGAAATTTTGAAATGAATTTTCAGACCGCGGCGGATCATGAGGTCCAGCGTGGCCATCAGGTTTTTCTTGTCGATGGTAATGGTGTCGTCCACGAAAAACATGTCATCGACGCCCATGCCGACCATGGCTTCGATTTCGCCGACCACGCTCTCCGGGGACCGGGTGCGGAACGGGGTTTGACGGATATCGCAGAACGTGCAGGCGGCCGGGCACCCTCTTGTGGCCTGCAGGGTGAAGAATTGCCGTCCCTCCCCGATGATGTGCTGATACTTGCTCAGGTCCACCAGGTGCCGGGCGGGATAGGTCAACTGGTTGAGGTCCACCAGCTCGGTTTCGTCGGGATTGATGTGCGGGATTCCATCGAATTTCCATCCCAACCCGCGGATGGATCGCAGATGCTCCGGCGAACTGTTTCCGGTTTCCAGGGCGGCGATGAGCCGGGTGAAGATATATTCCCCTTCGCCGAATACGACAAAATCGACCTCCGGCTGGGCGAGGGTTTCCCGCGGATAAAGGTTGACGTGCGGTCCACCGAGGCAGACCCGGATGCGGGAATCGATCTCTTTGAGTTTTCGGGAAGTGTGCAGGGCGTCGAGCAGGTTGAACGTCATGATGCTCATCGCCACCATGCCGGGTTGAATCTCCCGCACCCTGCGAAGCAGGTCGTCCAGCGTCACCCCTTCCGGCGGGCAATCGATGAACACCGGGCGGTCTCCCGTGGCCCGCTCATATTGCGCGGCTACCGAGAGAAGACCGAGCTTGGGATAATATCCCTTGCCCCCTTCGAGGGCCTTGGGGACCGACGATTCAAGGGGAAGCAGTTCAGGGGGGACCAGAAACAAGATTTTCATGGGAATGCCAAAAGAATTCCTTTAAAATTCAACTCCTTATACTAACACAAAATAGAGAGCGATTTTCGAGGACGGCATGAAACCGGTGGTGACGGTGACCAATATTTTCCCCGAGGCGGGACTGGACCGGCTGAGAGCCCATTGCGACCTGCGCGCCAATATGACGGAGAATCCGCCCACGTCCGGGGAATTGCGGACATTCGCCGCCGAGAGCGACGCCCTGGTGACTTACTTATCGGATAAGATCGGGCCGGACATAATCGGGTCGGCCCGCCGTTTGAAGATCATCGCCAATTACGGGGCCGGATTCAACAATATCGATGTGGCCTGTGCGGCGGAAAGGGGGATCTGGGTCAGTAACACTCCTGGGGTCTTGCACGAGACGACCGCCGATTTGACCTGGGCGATGATTCTATCGGCGGCGCGCCGGATCGCTCCGGCCGACCGCTACACCCGCGAAGGAAAATTCACCGGCTGGCAGGCCGGGCTGTTTCTCGGATCCGATGTATATGGCAAAACCCTGGGCATCGTCGGGTGCGGGGAGATCGGCCGCGCCGTTGCGCGGCGCGCCCTCGGGTTCGGCATGCGCGTGTTGTATCATCAGCGGCGCCGCCTGCCGGAGCCTCTCGAACGGGAACTGCGCGCCGAGTATGCTTCGCTGGAGGATTTACTGCATTCCTCCGACTACGTGACCCTGCATGTGCCCCTGACACCGGAAACCCGGTACCTGATCGGAGACCGGCAACTGGCGGCGATGAAACCCACCGCCTACCTCATCCATACCGCCCGGGGAAAGGTGGTGGACGACCGGGCTC
>PCWF01000184.1 GCA_002796165.1 Nitrospinae bacterium CG11_big_fil_rev_8_21_14_0_20_56_8 | reverse complement strand
CGTCACATGACAGACAGACGCGTAAATCTTGGCATCGAAATCCCGTTGTTATGCCTACTGGCTTTGTTATGGGGCTCGTCCTATCTCTTTGTCAAAATAGCCGTCGAGAGCATTCCCCCGATCACCCTGATCGCGTCGAGGGTAACAATTGCTGCAATTTTTCTGGGTGCCATCGTTTTGTGGAAAAGAGAAGCGCTGCCTGGCGATTCGCGAACATGGCGGCAACTTCTGGTACAGGCATGCCTGAACAGTATCGGTTCGTGGACGGTGCTGGCGTGGGGGCAGCAATTCGTCGACAGCGGATTAGCCAGCGTGTTGAATTCGACGTCGCCTTTATTCGTTTTCTTCATCACTTATTTTTTTACGAAACACGAAACCATGCCGGCTCGTAAACTGGTGGGCGCTTGCCTTGGCATTCTTGGCGTGATCCTGATCGTCGGCACGGATGCCTTGCAGGGACTGGGGCAACAGGTTTTTGCCCAACTGGCCGTTCTGTCCGGTGCGATGATGTATGCCGGAGCCGCCATCTACGGAAAGAAGTTCTCCCATATCAGCGCGACGGTCACAGCCACCTGCACGATGATGTGGGCCTCGTTCTGGCTGATACCGCTCAGCCTTGTAATTGATCGACCGTGGACACTACAGCCATCATTGCCCGCACTGGAAGCCGCATTGGCGCTGGCCTTGTTCTGTACCGGTGTTGCACTGTTGATTTATTTCCGCCTGGTCAAGACATTGGGGTCCATGGGAGTCGCCAGTCAGAGCTATCTGCGTGCCGGTGTTGGGGTCATGTTAGGGATCATCGTGCTCGGCGAACATATTACGCCGATGATCGCCCTCGGGATCGGCGCAGCATTGCTGGGCGTGATTGCCATCAATTTTCCGAATAACATCTTCAAAAGCACTTCAAAAATTCAGGAATAAAGTTTATCCGGATCGGTTTCGACTTCGGCGATCACTGCAATTTTACCATCCCGCACCGCATTGAAGAAACAGTTCCGCCGACCGGTATGGCAGGCAACGCCCGTCTGGTCGACCTGCAGCAGGACCGTGTCATTATCGCAATCCCAGCGGAATTCCTTGAGCATCTGAACTTGCCCGGAGCTTTCGCCTTTGCGCCATAACTTGCCGCGAGAACGCGACCAATAGCAGACCCGACCGGTGGCGAGGGTTTCGCGCACCGCATCGGCATTCATCCAGGCCATCATCAGCACCTCGCCGGTATCGGCCTGCTGGGCAATCGCCGGGATCAACCCGTCCGCATTGAACAGCAAATCCTTGATGATGGTTTCGGCAACTTCTTCGTTCATCTGTTTCTCGTTTTATTTTCGTGCCGCATTAAATCGTTCGAACCCGACGCTCAGGTTATCGATCAGATCGGCGGTGTCCTCGAGGCCGATGTGATAGCGCACTACAGGTCCTGTCCCTGTCCACGGACGAGCCGAGCGGGTCTTTTCGGGATAAGAGGCCAGTACCAGACTTTCATAGCCGCCCCAGCTTGCCCCGATACCAAACAGATCGTAGCTATCAATCATGGCGGCAACGGCTTCGTGCGGCGCATCGACAAGCTCAACACTCATCAAACCACTGGCACCGGTAAAATCCCGTTTCCAGAGTTCATAGCCGGGGTCAGACGGCAGGGCGGGGTACATAACCCGGGCCACTTCGTCACGTCCCTGCAACCACGTAGCAACTTCCAGCGCATTTGTCTGATGCCGTTCCAGACGCACACCGATCGTCCTGAGCCCGCGCTGTCCGAGATAGCAGTCATCAGGCGCTGCGTGATAGCCATAGCTGTTGGCCATTCCTTTGACCAATTGATAATGCTCTTCCGTGGCCACGGTAACCGTACCAAGCATCGCATCGGAATGTCCGACGGTGTATTTGGTTGCGGCTTCAACAACGACATCAACGCCATGCGCCAGCGGCTTGAAGAAATAACCGGATGCCCAGGTGTTATCGATCATCGTCACAACACCGGTTCCCTTGAGGGCGCTCGTCATTGCCGGAATGTCCTGAATCTCAAACGTCAGCGAGCCCGGGCTTTCCATATAAACCAGCACCGTATTCGGCCGGACAAGATCCTTGATGCCGCCGCCGATCAAGGCATCGTAAAATTCAACTTCAACACCGGCGCGCGCCAGAATGTTACCGCACACCCGCGAACGGGTCGGGCCGTAAACCGTATCAGCAACAAGAATATGATCGCCGTTTTTGACGAACGTATTGATGGCGCCGGCAATTGCTGCCAGCCCTGAAGGGTAAGCGACTGTTTTGTGACCACCGTGCAAGGCGCTTACGGCACGCTCGAAAGCAAATTGCGTCGGCGTCCCCGACCGGCCATATGAGGCGCCATTGAAAGGCGGCTTATCACGCGCTTCATATTCATCGAGGGTTGGAAAAGTAATTGTCGATGCATGATAAACTGGTGGATTTACAACACCGTGATTTTCTCTCGGGCTTAATCCGGCATGGGCGAGAATGGTGTTTTGCCGATAGCTGTTGGTTTTTTTATCGCTCATTTCGTGACTTCTCCTGACTTTGAGACGTGAACATATACGAGCGAAGTCAGCTTGGCGATAGGTCGTTAGGCAAGTGCTGAACTTAAAAAACAGAAAAAATTACTCGCAAATCCATAATTTAGCATTAACGATTGTTATCATAACATTGCGTTTCGTCTTGAGGCTTGTTTGCGAATCGTGTTACGGATTCAGGTCTGCTGGGCGACAAAAATGTTATTCCGGTAGGATAAAAACCTAAAATGAAGTCTTCAGGGAGCTTTATCACAATGAAGAAAACAACATTTATTACGGCAGCTGCGGCTGTATTGGCGATCGGTTCTACCGTCGCCAGCGCAGGAACACTGGAAGATGTACGGGCACGCGGTGAACTGCGTTGCGTTGTCTCGACAGGCATCCCCGGGTTCGCTTACACGGACTCGGCTGGCGTATATCAAGGCTTTGACGCCGATTTCTGCCGTGCCACTGCTGCGGCAGTCCTTGGCGATGCAAACAAGGTCAAATGGGTTCCGGCCACCGGCAAAACCCGTTTCACCGTTTTGAACTCTGGTGAAGGTGATGTGCTTTGGCGCAACACGACGATGACATACGTACGCGATGTTGACGTCAAACTGACCTTCGTCGGTATCAACTACTATGATGGTCAGGGCTTTATGGTTCCGAAATCACTTGGCGTCAAATCTGCCAAGGAACTGGACGGCGCAACCGTCTGCATCCAGACCGGTACGACCACCGAGCTGAACCTTTCTGATTTCTTCCGTGCCAACAAGATCAAGTACGAGCCGGTTCCGATTGAAACCAACGACGAAGCGCGCACCAACTATCTGGCTGGCCGTTGCGACGTTTACACGACGGATGCTTCCGGTCTGGCAGCAACGCGTGCAACGTTCCCGAATCCGAAGGATCACGTCATTCTTCCGGAAATCATTTCCAAAGAACCGCTCGGACCAGCCGTGCGTCAGGGTGATGACACGTGGGCAGATATCGTTCGTTGGACCTTCAACGCAACCGTTGCTGCTGAAGAACTCGGCATTACCAAAGGCAATGTCGCTGAACTGCAAAAAGGCACCAACAATCCGGAAATCAACCGGATGCTCGGTACCGAAGGCGATCTCGGCGCGATGCTTGGTCTGAATAAAGACTGGGTTGTTAAAGTTATCTCCTCCGTCGGTAACTACGGTGAGATCTTCAACCGTCATATCGGCCCGGATACCCCAATCGGGCTGGAACGTGGTCTGAATGCACTTTGGACCAATGGTGGCCTGCAATATTCGGCTCCATTCCGTTGATCTAGAACACATCATCTGCTTCGGCAGATGATGTGAGCTTTTTGGGCGGGCGTAAGACTAATCCTATGTCCGCCCATTAAAGCTCACGCTTCTTAAACCGAAGGCCGGATAACTGGCTGCAAAATCGGTACGGGAGCAGGGAGGTGTTTTAGTAGGGCTAACCCCATTAGGGTGCACCCATATTATTATCAACCGGGGGACGGACGGCCAATGAACACGACCACCGCGGACCACGATGTGGACGGGCGCTCGGCGCTCAGCAAATTATGGACGAATCGAGAAGCGCGATCTGTCATTTTGCAAATTCTTACA
>PCWF01000015.1:3206-4036 GCA_002796165.1 Nitrospinae bacterium CG11_big_fil_rev_8_21_14_0_20_56_8 | reverse complement strand
TGTGCGTTCCCGCAACGATCATTCCGCAAACAACCTGTTTTCTTCCTGCCATGAGGGTACCTGTAAAAAACCCCTTGTTGCGTTATGGGTGTTCCCCATTCACCCCCGGTTCTCGACGGTGGTGAACAAAGATTTGCAATTGATCGCCAGGATGAAGGTCGCGAAATAAACCATCGTATTTAAAAGATAGGTCGCGTAAAAAGGCGTGGAGCGGGAAACGTGCTCCATGAGAGTCAATTGGTCGTAATAACCTGACAAAAGCGAAAAGCTTCCACTTGTGAGAGTGAACGCGATCGTCGTGGATAAGAGAGCCCCGCCCCCTAAGGCCAGTCCCGAATTAACCGAATGCACGGTCAGGCTGGAAAACTTTCTTCCCGCAAACCACAGGGTGAGATAGGCCGGGATCAGGAAAAAATAAGCGGGGGTAAAGCACCAGTCGCTGATTCCCCTTAAAAAGGCCAGGTTGTCGATCAGCGTTGCCGCAAGAAAGAAGATGGGCGTGAGAACGTATCTGCGCAGATAGACCCCGCCAATAAAAAATACCGCCAGGGTCGCGTCGGGAATGCTCACAATCCCTTCAAGGGGGTGACCGCGCGTCACAGCCATTAAAAACAGCAGTCCAAGGACCAAAGCGATTTCTTTTTGATTTTCCTGAGTTTTCATTACTTCTCCTTTGTTAAAAATTGCACCGTTGATACTTTCAGTTAAAGTTGTAAACAAGGCCGCCATATCCCGCAATTCCGGGTGTTCCAAAACCAAAAACCTCTTCGTAATCTTCGTCGAACAAATTTTCTATCCGTCCGGTTAATTTGAGATCCTGCGTCAATTGA
>PCWF01000015.1:2737-3114 GCA_002796165.1 Nitrospinae bacterium CG11_big_fil_rev_8_21_14_0_20_56_8 | reverse complement strand
CATGGTGGTTAATTTTTCCCGCCAGACATGGGTCAGGTTTGCGGCAAAATTGTGTTTCGCCCTTCTTTGGAGCTGGACCCCTTCGCCATTCACCGCTTCCAGCCAGGTGTGATTCATGCCGAGGCTGAAGTCATAAGGCAGGGTGGCGGTGATGGAGGTCTCGATTCCGCTGGTTTTCGCCCGGCTGACATTCCGCGCCCGGAAATTATTCCCCCCCGTGTTTATGGTTTCAATCAGGTTCGTGTAACGCACTTCAAAGTAGGTCATGCCCAGTTTGACCGCACCATCGAGGAAATCCTGGTTCACCCCGGCTTCCCATCCTTTGCTTTTTTCCGGGATCAAACCGGCGGTTCCGAAATTGGGGAAGAACTGCTGGT
>PCWF01000015.1:1092-2717 GCA_002796165.1 Nitrospinae bacterium CG11_big_fil_rev_8_21_14_0_20_56_8 | reverse complement strand
CCGGTGGCATACGCCGCATGGATTTTCGATCCGGTGGTCAGGAATCGGTAGGCCCCTTCGAACTTGTAGGTGGTGGAATCTTCGTATTCCGAATTGACGTCATGCCGGAATCCGCCATTCAGGATGATCCGATTGTTATAATCGAATCGGGTCTGAAGAAAATAGCCGTTATTGTGAGTGTCATGGTCGAACCCGTTGAGCACGTTCTGGCCGCCGAGTTTCTGGTATTCCATGCCAAACACTACGGTCAGGTAATCCGTGGGGTAAAGGCTGTTCTGCAGATCGAGTGTGACATTGCGGTTATAAATCCGCGATTCGGAGGTGGCTTGCGCATCTTTGACGACATCATAAAAATAACTGGGGAGAAAACGTACGTTCCACCAGGGGAAAATCGACTTGCTGATCGGCAGGCTGAGGTTAAAGGATTCATCTCTATCCTGCCGGGGAGTATTGTCGGCCTGGAAATTATCGATATCCAAATCGGCTTTGAAATAGTGTCCGATCAGGTCGATCTTTCCGTCTCCGGGAAGCTGGTATCCCATTCGGCCCGAAAGCGTGAGGTTCTGGTACCCGTCATCTTCGGTAGCGCCAAACCGTTCACCGCTTACGGAGGAAAATCCGTCGCTGTCGGTTCGGGAAACACTCAGGGAGTAATCCAGGTTGTCTTTGGATCCGGAGCTTCCTGCGGTTTCTGTAAAGGTGGAAAAGCTTCCTCCCTCGAACGAAACGAAGTGAGAGGGCCCGCCTTTTCCCTTTTTAGTGATGATATTGATCACCCCGCCAACGGCATCCGCGCCCCAAACGGTGCTTTGCGGGCCACGCAGGATTTCGATTCTTTCAACGTTGTCGGTGGTGGTGTTGGCAAAATTGTAACTGCCAAGGGTATTTGAATTCACCTGCACCCCATCGATGAGGACAAGAGTGTTGTCGTCGTTGGCTCCCCGCATGAAGACGGTGGTGGATCCTCCCCTGGGTCCGGTTTGCACCACTTCCAGGCTGGTATAGTTCCGCAATAATTCAGCCACGGTGGGTTTTCCGGATTTTTCGATCTCTTCCCGGGTGATCACCGTGGCCGAGCCCGCGTATCCCTCCAGGGTTTCAAAATACCGGGTGGAGTTGATCACCATCGGCTTCAGGTTCTCGATGTTTCCACTTGCCGGATCCTCGGCATGCAGGTCCGCAGGCATGATCCATCCCATAACCAGGAATCCCGTAAAAATTTGTTTCCAAAACATGCGCTTCATACAAACGTTCCTTTCTCTCGAAGGTGGTGGACTGTCCTTCCGGCCAGGTCTCCTGACTCAGGGCAACCTACTCGCCGCGCCTTCCCGTCCCATGGACAGTGGCAAAATGCGGTTTTCGCTCCCATTACAGTTGCGGGACAGTGGCGGCTTTTCACCGCGCTTCCCTCAACCGGAAAGGTTAAAAATTCTTTACGATTTTGTGAAAATCAAACCTCAAACAGATTTAAAACAAATTGCCGCTATAAAAAATATTGCGAGTGACAACAAGGAAGCGATGAACATGATCCGATGGCTCCGCGAGATGTCCCCGACTTCGATTTCCTTTTTATTCAATCCCAGAAAGGGTTTCTCCACTTTGAATCCCTGGTAAACGTTCGTTCC
>PCWF01000015.1:0-1007 GCA_002796165.1 Nitrospinae bacterium CG11_big_fil_rev_8_21_14_0_20_56_8 | reverse complement strand
AAGACGAATTGATGGCGGTTACCAAGAAGGGCATGATGGTGCGGTGCTCGGTCAAAGATATCCGCGAGACCGGGCGCAGTTCGCAGGGAGTCCGCCTGATTAACATCAATAACAAGGAAGACATTGTCAGCTCCGTTGCGCACATTGTTGCCAAAGACGCGTAGCGGGCCCGATTTCTTCTCTTGACGCGTCAAAGATCTTGATTATAATAGTCTTTTTTTACGGCTTTAAAAAGATTGCCGACCCCATAGTCTAGCCTGGTCAGGACACAAGATTTTCATTCTTGTAGCGCGGGTTCAAATCCCGCTGGGGTCGCCATTAAAAAAGACCGCTCTAAAAGGGCGGTCTTTTTTAATGCGATCTCGCGGCGCCGCTTTCCCTTCTTTCGCTTGTCGAACCCCGGAATTCGCGCTACAATAATTCAAAATATTTTAGTTTTATTTCATGTAATCATTTTCTCTTCGGAGTTGTTTCATGGATGTCATGTTTTATGAGGCTTTTCAGGAGGAGGTTGCCGCCCTCAAGCTGTTCCTTCCCAAAGATGTTGATGCCGGCTTTACAGAAAAAACAATTCAGGAGAGTGAAGACCGCGATCCACCGGCGGGGCTGATCAGCATCCGCACGCAGTCGGTGATTCCCGTTGAGTGGTCGACAAAAATGAGTGGCGTCCTGACCAGAAGCACCGGGTATGACCACATCGTTGCTTATCGCGAGAAAATAAAGGCCCCTGTCCTGGCCGGTTACCTTCCTCGCTATTGTTCCCGGGCGGTTGCGGAGCACGTTGTCCTTATGATGATGTCTCTTTTGAGGCGGTTCAAAGAACAGATCAGCCACTTTGGCGCCTTTAATCGCAACGGAATAACCGGCGAGGAATGTTTCGGAAAAAACCTGCTGGTTGTCGGGGTGGGGCACATCGGGGGACAGGTTGCGGATATCGGGAAGGGGCTGAGGATGAATGTTCGCGGAGTGGATATTGCGCATAAAAACATCGAGCTTGAGTATACATC
>PCWF01000174.1 GCA_002796165.1 Nitrospinae bacterium CG11_big_fil_rev_8_21_14_0_20_56_8 | reverse complement strand
CGAAATGAAAATCGACGCGGAAATTTCCCTGGAGGAGATCGACCTGAAATTTTACCGGTCGCTTCAGCAATTCGAACCGTGCGGACCCGAAAATCCGGTCCCGGTATTTCTTTTAAGAAATGTTTCGGTCTCCGGAGCCCGGACCATGGGAGCGGGAGGCGGGCATGTGCGATTTCAGGCGCGCCAGGGATCGCGCTCGGTGGACGTGGTGGGATTCAATCTGGCGGCAGAATTGTTTACCCTCCTGGAAACTCAGGATGCCCTGGATCTGGCGGGCGAGGTTGCGCTGAACGACTGGAACGGACAACGTAAGGTGGAGATGCGCCTTCTGGACCTGCGCCCGGCGGCAAAGACCGCCCCCCAAGCCGGTTGAACCGGCGTATTCCAGAAGTTCTCCGAGGAAGTGCATGAATGCGGCGAGTGACCGGGTTACTCCGTTCGCACCGCTTCGCGCGGGGCGAGGTTACCGGCAATCTTCGCGGGATAAATTCCCGCCGCCAGGGAAACGATCCAAAACGCCACCGTGGTGACCGCGATCAGCGCATAAGGGATGTGCACCTGGATGGTCCAGCCAAAGGACTGCCGGTTGATGACGAAAATGAGGAGGTAGGAGACGATGCCTCCCGCCACGATTCCGATGAAGGCGCCGATCAACCCGAGAATACCCGCCTCGATCAGCACCATCCGCTTGACCTGTTGCCTCAATGCGCCCAGGAGCCTAAGGATCCCGATCTCCCGCTTCCGCTCGATGATCAGGGAGATCAGGGTATTGAACAACCCGAGGATCGCCACGCCGATGGCGATGATCTCCAGCGAATAGGTGATGGCGAAAGTTTTGTCGAAAATGTCGAGGACGTCCTTTTTCAGTTCCGGGTTGGAGCGAACCACGAGACGGTAATCCCCGAATAGCTTCAATACTTCCTTGCGCACGCCGGGGAGGTTCGCCCGGTCGCCGAGGTACAGGACAAAGCTGTTGATGCGTGGATCCCGGTAATATCTGAGATAGGTTTCCCGGTCCACGATAATGTAGCCCCGCTCGCGGGAGTAATCGTAATACACCGCGGCGATTTCCAGTTCGAGAGGTCCCGCGGGGGTGTCCAATCGCAACCGGTTCCCGACGGTGACGTTGTGTTTGAGGGCAAACGCCTCCGAGACGATGGCGCGGTCGTTTCCCACCATAAGGGAGGCCAGTTCGCGGGAGGGCGGCCCCGTCTTGATGACCAGGTTCCCGAACCGGGACAAAGCCGAGAAATCGCCCGATCCCAGCACCGCGGGCTGATTTTCGTAGGTGATGTCGATAGCGCGGAACAGGTCCACCGCGGCGACGCCCGGAATCGAGCGAAGCCGTTCCACTCCGTCCGCGGGAAGGGTGTGCTGATAGTTGATGTCGGTTCCTCCCGCCACCCGGACGAACAGGTCGGCCCGCAGGGTCTGCCCGATCCAGATCGCGACCGTTTGCCGGAAACTGTGCACCATAATGAACATGCTGATCACCATCATGAAGGCGATGGCCAGCGAGGAGACGGCGAGGGCATTGCGTCCCACGTTCTGGGACAGGTTCATGCAGGCCAGGAGTCCTTCACCGCCGAACCGGTTCTTGCAAACGTCGTGAAGGAGGTCGCGCGCCAACAGCAGGGCCGAGGGAGAGAGAAGGGAAAATCCCAGGATGATGCAGAAGACCGAGAAAAATCCGAAATAGGGAAAGCCTCCGATGGGCGGCAGTTGCGAGCAGGCCCCGGCGAGCAAAAAGATCAGCGCGCCCGCGATGTTCAACCCGCGGTTTCCGCGAAAGATCCGCAGGTCATAACTGCCCCGGCGCATGACCTGGGTGGGGGAGGTTCCCGCCGCGTCGAAGGCGGGGATGAGCGCGGAGAGGATCGACAGCCCCGTGCCCAGCAGGAGGTAGGGTCCCGTCTGGCTCCAGTGGAATTCCACCCCGCCCGCGAAGCTGGGCGCGTAAAGATTGCTGACCGTCACGGTGACCGCGTCCAGGGCGAACCGGGCCAGATATTGCCCCAATCCCACCCCCAGGCAGGAACCGGCGATGCCGATGATCCCGGCTTCGAGGAAGAAAATCGACGCGACCCAGGCGCGGCTTGCACCCAGGGCGCGCAGGGTGCCGATCTCCACCCGCCGCCGTACCACCGACAGGGCCACCATGTTGTAAATGAGATACAACCCGACCAGCAACGCGACAAAACTCAACGCGGTGAGGTTGTATTGAAAAGCCCGCACCATTTTTCCCACCTGCTGGCTCTTCCGTTCCGGGCGGTCGATGCGCAGGTAGGGGGGGAGCACGGCAGAGATTTTTTCCCGCATCCGGTTAAAATCCGTGTCGTCCAGAAATTCCACGTCGATGCGGTCCAGTTTCCCCACGCGGCCAAAGACCGCTTGCGCCGCCGCGATATCCATGAGGGCGAAGTTTCCGTTGAGTGCCCGCGCCACCCCTTTGTTTTCGAGGATGGCATTGACGTGCAGTTGAATCTCCCTGCCGTTGATCAGGAATCCGATGCCGTCCCCGGGCTTGAACCGCGAATCGGGAATGAATTTTTCCGGCAGGATGATGCCCCGGGGATCGAGGATGAGGGGCAGGAGGCCTTTCAGGTCCGGTTCCGTGGTCCGGATGGAAAAATCGCGGATGCCACTATCCTGCAACAGGTCGGCGCCGAGAATCTCAACCACTTCTCCGGATTTCAACTCCACGCCGAATCCCTCAATCACCGGGTAGGCTTTAACCCATTCGCGCAGGGAAAGCAGGGATTTGTAAACCGACTCGTCGAACGGCATGCCATCGGCATGAACGACGGCGTCGGCGCGTCCCAGCACCATGTCCACGCTCTCTTCGAACGAGCGCAGGGTTTCGCGGTTGGCGAGTTGAACGGCAAGGAAAACGGCGACGCCAATCGCCACGCCGAGAATGGTGATGGCCATCCGGAACGGGTCGCGGGCCATGGGCCGCAGAATGAGGGCGGTGAACAGGTCGCGGAAATAATATAGAAAGCTCACGGCATCAGGGGTGCGAAAGGTTTCCGTCGCGAATTTCAAAGTGGCGGTTGCCGTAGCGGGCGACCTGAGGATTGTGCGTCACCAGCACCACGGTGGTGTGGAAATCGACGGACGCCTTTTTCATCAGCTCGATGATGCGGATGCCGTTGTCCGAGTCCAGATTGCCCGTCGGTTCGTCGGCGAGGATGATGGAAGGTTGGTGAACGAGCGCCCGGGCGATGGCGACCCTCTGCATTTCTCCTCCGGAAAGCTCGGCGGGAAACGATTTACCCCGGGGAAGAAGGCCGACATAGTCGAGAAGCCGATGAACGCGGGCGGCCTCGGCGCGCGCTGAATGCGCGAGAAGGAGCGGGAGTTCGACATTTTCCCGGACGGTCAGCGTGGGCATGAGGTTGAAGAATTGGAAGACGAACCCGATCTCCCGTCGGCGAATCTGAGTCAGTTCGCTGTCGTTCATTCGGGCGAGGGGTCGGCCGTTGAGAAATATTTCTCCCCGGTCAGGGTGGTCCAGTCCGCCAATGCAGTTCAGGAGCGTGGTTTTCCCCCCGCCGCTGGGTCCCATGACGGTTACGAAGTCTCCCCGGTGCAACTCCATGGAAACCCCATTCAGCGCGGTGACGCGGTCCGCCCCGGAACGGTAATACTTGTACACTTCCTGAAACTGAATGACGGGGAGATCCATTGCGGGATACCGATCTTGCCTGGGTTGATAAAGGGTCCCCTCACAGCCGGGGAAGACCATTGTGTTGGATTTTCCGTAAACTCGTCAACCTAGAGTTTGAACGTCTGAACCTCAAGGCCGGATTTTCAGGATATCGAATCGGGGGGTCGGGTTGAAATTTTTTTTTAAAACGGGAGGCAGAACCGGTATTATCGGTCCGGGTCAATCCATTTCATTCGGGGGGGGTCATGGCGATTTCTAAAAAGATCGGAGGCATGCTGGAGAACGCTTCCTGGATCCGGAAGATGTTCGAGGAGGGCATTCGCCTCAAGAAGAAACTCGGGGAAAGGAACGTATTTGATCTATCGTTGGGCAACCCGGTGGCGGAGCCTCCCGAGGGGTTGAAACGGGCGCTCATTGCGGCGGCGCAGGATGTCGCTCCCGGGTTGCACCGTTACATGCCCAACGCGGGTTTGCCGGAGGTGCG
>PCWF01000080.1 GCA_002796165.1 Nitrospinae bacterium CG11_big_fil_rev_8_21_14_0_20_56_8 | reverse complement strand
GGTCGCGTTTTCCCCCACCCGCTCGATTTCTTTCTCCTGGATCACCCTCAGCAGGCTCACCTGGACCTTGGGCGTGAGATCGCCCACCTCGTCGATGAACAGGGTCCCGCCGTGGCCTTCCTCGAACCGCCCGCGCCGGTCGCGCACCGCCCCGGTGAAAGCCCCCCGAACGTGTCCGAACAATTCGCTTTCAAGGAGGTTCTCCGAGAACGCGGAGCAGTTGACCTTGATCAGCCGCCGGTGAGCCCGGGGGCTTTCGTAATGGATGGCCTGCGCCACCAGTTCCTTGCCCGTCCCGCTTTCCCCCTGAAGGAGCACCGTCGAATCGAAGACCGCGATGTTGCGGATGGTCTGAAACAGCTCCCGCATCATCTGGCTTTGACCGATGATGTTGCGGAACGAATGAGTTTCCCGCAACTCCTCCTTCATCTGGTGGATTTCCGAGATGTCCGTCAGGGCCACCAGCACCTCCCGGGTTCCGTCCGGTTCCTTGCTTAGCAGTCCCGCGTGGAAACTCCCGATACGTTTGATCCCGTCCTTGCGGATGAATGGCGATTGAAAGTCGATGCGCTCGCTCAACGCCCCGGTTTTCGCCGTCATGCACAGAGCGCAGTTGTTGAGGCAAATGCTCCCCTGAAACAGCTTGACGCATTTCTTTCCGATCACCTCTTCCCGCTTGAACTGGGTGATCCGTTCCGCCGCGGCATTGAAGTAGCGGATGTGCATGTCCTGATCGTAGACGAAGACCGCCTCGTCCAGAACGTTGAACGCGTGGTGCAGGTATTCGATCGGGTCCCGTTTCTTCGGTTTCATGTTCGATTTATAGTCCAAGGCGCGATATGTTGCAAATATTTTTTTGCAACATTATGGGGGCATTTCCCCTATTTTTAATATTTTCTCCTGCCATTTCCAGGAGGATGCTGAAAAACTACAAAAATGTCATCCTGAGTCCTTCGGCAGGCTTAGGATAAACTCCGCGAAGGATCCATCCGGATTAGTAAATTCAAGCTGGGCAAGGGTTTCGGGCAAGATTCTTCGCCGCATTGCGGCTCAGAATGACACCCGGAAGAGTTTTTCAGCATCCTGCTGGTTTCGCTGAGCGGAGCGTACCCGGGGGGGAACCGGGGTGTTGCCAATCGGCGTTCAAAGCTTCCGCGCCGCCTGCAAAAGGTTTTTTTCCAGGCCGGGATCGGCCGGAAGGTGGGCGAACCGGCGGGATTCGTAATACCGCGTGATTTCCCGCACCGGGCCGAGTTTTTCCGGGGCCAGGGATTCCAGACGGTCCACATATTCCCAATGCGTCCAATGCGGTTTCTTGGGAAACCCCTGTCGCTCCAGCCGCTTCAGCATTTCCCGGTAAACGACCGTGGCGAAGGGAATCGGGGTGGGCCGCCCGAATCGAAAATCCGGAAACCGCCGCTTGAGGAGAAGTCCCAGTCCCGCGGCCAACAGCAACGTCAACCCGAGCCGGGAATGCGATTGGATCCACTTCTGGATGTCCCCCAGGCTCAAGGCCCCCAGTTTGCGCACCTGGTGCATGATTTCGCTCCCGCCCGAACGCAGGGCCGTCAGGATTTGTAACTGGTCGCGGAAGGAATAACGGATCACGTATCGTTGCCAGTTGAGCCGCATGTAATCGATGGCGCGGAGCAGGGCGCTGTCGGTGACCCGGTTCGGGGCGGACGGGTCGGGCGGAGTGGGGTCGAAGAGGACCCAGCCCCTTTGGGGCAGGAACGCTTCGACCCAGGAGTGGGCGTGTTTCTGGCGCAGGATCAGGTATTCGCCCAATTCATTCCATTCCCCTCCGGCAAATCCGTTGACCATCCGCGCGGGAATGCCTGCCTGCCTCAGGAGGACGACCATCGCGGCGGCGAAGTATTCGCAATGGCCTTTCTTGCGTTGAAACAGGAAGTGGTCCAGCGCCGATTCATCGGTCTCCTGGCCCACCATTTCCAGGCTGTATCCAAACCCCGAAAAATGACGCAGGATGTTTTGCGCGCGGGCTTCCGGCGTGGACGTCTTCTCGATCAACCGGTCCGCGAGTTGACGGATGGCCAGGCTCACCGGCGGCAGTTGCAGGAAGCGGGCGGGAAACAGAGATGCATCGAACCGGGGCATTTCCAGATCGTAGCTGACCTGGGGATGGCCGATCTCGGAGACCAGGGTGAACCTCCGGGGTCCCGCCCAGTCCGATTCGGTCTTAAGCGCGAAATTCTGGTCCATCTGGATGATGCGGAAGTTTCCGTCCAGCGTGAGGGGAATGCCGTGCGTGAAGACGACGTCGGAGTCGATATATTCCCGGAATACCTCCTGGGTGACGATGTTTCTGCCGGGCTGGACGCTGAAGAGGTTGATTTCGCTCCCCCGCCGTTTGCGGAGTTTCCACTCCACCGGCAGGGTGTTCGACCAGTTTTTCCCGTCATAACGATCGAGGACCACTCCCCGCCAGTACACCGGCTCGGGGGGGCGGATTTTGCGTCCGTTCTGAAAGTACTCGACGCGCATGACCACCGAGTCGTTGAGCTTGATTCGCCCCACGTCGCCCAGGGTCACCGTTTCCGAAAAACCGCTGATGGGCGGGGCGTTGGTGTTGAGGGACATGAACCCCAGGCCCAGCCGGGGAAAACTGATGAAGATTGCCGCGGTGAGGATGAGGCTCAGGATCACCAGGGTGGTGGACAGGGCAAACAGCGGCGCGCCGAGCCGCTCCCGGTCGCCCACGTGTTTGAACGTCTCCGGGGGGCTGGTGTGGCCCACCCGCTCCACCGTCATGTTGTAAAAGATCAGGCTCCAGCACAGGACCAGGTAAAAGGCGAGAAAGATGATGCCAAAGACCATGTCCTGGACGAACAGCGCCCCGATCAGCAGGCAGACGATGGCGATCAGGTAGCCGAACAGGTAGTCGTTCAGTTCGCTCTTGAACACGAATCGGGTGAACAGCAGAAACGCCACGAACCAGACGACCAGATCCAGCAGGGGAACGTCCAGGGCAAAGTAAATGGCCGGAAGGGCCAGCAGACTCCATTTGGACAGCAGGTACCGGGACGGGGGCGAAACCGGGATGATTTTTTTCCGCTCGAGGATGTAGCAGACCAGCAGGCTGAAGGTGAGCGCCAGGCCGGTCTGCGGACTGAATATTTCGCTCAGCACCAGGCAGGTGAGGCCCATCCCCGCGAGCAGGTAACTGAACAGAACGAACGCCCCGCGCAGGCTGAACTCCCTGTCCCAAACGGATCGGTGGGTGTCGCTTCCTTCGGTCCGGTTCATGAGGTTCACGTTGAGGGTGCCGGGAATGGAATTGTGATCCGGTGGTTTGACATTCCGCCGGGGGTTACATAAAATGATTCTTTAAAGGACCTGAAAAAATCACCCGCTCCCCTGCGCTTCCATTTTAAAGGAACCGGGGGCCAACGGGTTATGGAAAAGTGAGTCCCCCGCCCCCTGTATGACCCGGGAGCGCGGAACCCAGTGCGTTGTTTCAATTTGTCGATCGGGAGGTGTGTATGAAAAAGCCGTTCGCGGCGGTTGTGGCGGGCTGTTGTTTGTGGGTCTGGTTTTGCGGCGCCGCGTTCGCGGACCCGAAGGCGGTGATCGAGACCAGCATGGGAAACATCGAGATCGTCTTTATGCCCGACAAGGCGCCGGGGCATGTGAAAAATTTCGTAGACTTAGCCCAAAAGGGCTTTTATGATGAAACCACCTTCCACCGGGTCATTCCCGGTTTCATGATCCAGGGCGGGGACCCCAACACGAAAAACGAGGACCGCTCCGACGACGGGTTCGGCGGGCCGGGTTATGGCATCCAGGCCGAATTTAACGACGCGACGCATGCACGGGGCATCCTGTCCATGGCCCGGTCGAGCGACCCCAACAGCGCCGGATCACAGTTTTTCATCGTGGTCAAGGACTCTCCCTTTCTGGATGGGCAATATACCGTATTCGGCAAAGTGGCACAGGGGATGGACGTTGTGGACAAGATCGTCAACGTCCCCCGGGACCGCCGTGACAATCCTCTGCAGAAGGTGGTCATGAAAAAAGTGTCCATCGTCGGCAAGTGAATCAACCCGTTTAAAGAGGGCTCCCGATTCTTCATGACAGGAGAAAGTTCCCTTTGCGGGCCTCGATGGATCAAG
>PCWF01000255.1:189-4068 GCA_002796165.1 Nitrospinae bacterium CG11_big_fil_rev_8_21_14_0_20_56_8 | reverse complement strand
GCTTCAGGAACCGGAAACTGCCCTCGACCCCCTGGGCGCTCCATTCCAGGTCCTTGGCCGGGGGCGCGGCGAAGAGGATGAACAGCCGCGCCGTGTCCGCCCCGTAACGCGCGATGATCTCGTCCGGGTCCACTACGTTTCCCTTCGACTTGGACATCTTCGCCCCGTCCTTGATCACCATGCCCTGAGTGAGCAGGCGCGTGAACGGTTCCTCGCAATGCACCAGCCCGAGGTCGCGGAACACCTGGTGGAAGAATCGCGAATATAGAAGATGCAGGATGGCATGCTCGATGCCTCCCACATACTGGTCCACCGGCATCCAGTAATCCACGTCCGCCGTGGTGAAAGGGGCCGATTCGTTGCGCGGGCAGGTGTACCGGTCGAAGTACCACGAGGAACAGACGAAGGTGTCCAGCGTGTCCGTTTCCCGCCGTCCCGGCTGGCCGCACCGGGGGCAGGGGGCATTCAGGAACGCATCGAGCGTGCCCAAAGGCGATTGGCCCCGGTTTCCCAGTTGCGCATCGAGCGGAAGGATGACGGGAAGCTGATCCTCCGGCACCGGCACCATGCCGCATTGCCCGCAATGCACGATGGGGATCGGCGTTCCCCAATAGCGCTGGCGCGATACGCCCCAGTCCCTCAGCTTGTAATTGACCGTGGGTTTGCCGATGCCCTCGGACTGAAGGTGATCGCACACAGCGCGGATGCCCTCCGCCCCTTCGAGCCCGTCGAACCGGCCCGAGTGAACCATGTTCCCCTCACCCGTGAAGGCTTCGGCCATCGTATCCCCGTCGAGGTCTCCATCGGCGGACTGGATCACCACCCGCACCGGGAGCCCGTACTTGCGCGCGAACTCGAAGTCGCGCTGATCGTGCGCCGGAACCGACATGATCGCTCCCGTGCCGTAACCCATCAGCACGAAGTTGGCCGACCAGACGGGGATCGGCTCCCCGGTCAGCGGGTTGATGGCGCGCGCTCCGGTGAAGACCCCGTCCTTTTCTCCTCCCTCCGCCGTGCGGTCGATCTTATCCTGTTGCCGCACCCGGCGGATGAAATCGTCCACCGCCCGCTCCTGTCCCGTGCCCCGGGACAAGGCGGTGGTCAACGGATGCTCCGGCGCGAGGACCATGAACGTGGCCCCGTACAGCGTGTCGGGCCGCGTGGTGAAGATCCGGATTTTTTCCTCCCGCCCCTCGACCGAAAAGTCCACCTCGGCGCCGAAGCTTTTGCCGATCCAGTTGGTCTGCATGGTGAGCACCTGTTCCGGCCAGCCGCCTTCGAGGAGTTTGCAGTTTTCCAGAAGCCGGTCGGCGTAATCGGTGATCTTGAAGAACCAACCCTCCTGTTCCTTTTCCACCACCGGGCCGTCACAGCGCCAGCAGTTGCCGTCGATGACCTGCTCGTTGGCCAGTACCGTGAGGCACGACTCGCACCAGTTGACCGTGGAATTTTTCCGGTACACCAGGCCGCGTTCGAAAAACTTGAGAAAGCACCATTGGTTCCAGCGGTAATAGCCGGGGTGGCAGGTGGCGATTTCCCGGTCCCAGTCGTAGCTGAGGCCGAGCTTCTTCAGCTGTTTGCGCATGGTGCGGATGTTGTCCAGCGTCCATGCCGCCGGATGGTTCTTGTTCTTGATGGCCGCGTTTTCCGCCGGCAGTCCGAAGGAGTCCCAACCGATCGGGTGCAGGACGTTGAAGCCGCGCATGCGCTGGAACCGCGCCAGCGCGTCGCCGATCGTGTAATTGCGCACGTGTCCCATGTGGATGCGCCCCGAGGGATAGGGGAACATCTCCAGGAGGTAAAACTTTTTGCGGGAGGGGTCGGTCTCTACCTTGAAAGACTTTTTTTCCTCCCAAATCCGTTGCCACTTTTCTTCAATGGACTTGAAATCGTAATCCCGCATGGACCGTTCGTTAAAAAAGGTGATTGGATGGGCGAGAACCGCCGGCCGGGTTTCATTTGCAAGTACTCCGACTCATGGAATGAGCCCTTTGAGGACCCATACTAACACAAAACCGGGCACGGAATAGGGGCGTGAAAACCGGCAGGGGACAGATGCAGGGTGTCCTTGGTATAATGGAATGTTATGACCGAACTCACCGGCACCATTGCGGCCGTTTTCGTACTCTATATCGCTCTGATGCTGGCCATCGGGTGGGCCGCTTCCCGGGCCACCCACTCGCCCGCCGATTTTTTTCTGGCCGACCGGTCGCTGACCGCCTGGGTGACCGCCATCAGTTCGACCGCCAGTTCCGAAAGCGCGTGGGCGGTGCTGGGAACGGTGGGGCTCGCCTATAAGGACGGTCTCTCGGCGTTGTGGTTTCTGCCGGGGTGCCTGCTCGGATACGCTCTCAACTGGTTGTTCATCGCCGAGCGATTGCGAAAACATTCCCAGGAAGAACACGCGCTCACCATTCCCGACTATCTCGAAGCCCATTTCCACGACAAGACAGACCGGCTCCGGGCCCTTTCCGTGGCGATTATTTTTCTCTGTATGATGGCCTACGTCGCCGCGCAGTTCACCGCCGTGGGCAAGACCTTTGAGGCGATATTCGGCGTGCCTCACGTCGTCAGCATCGGGGTGGGCGGTTCCATCATTGTCATCTATACCATCATGGGCGGATTCCGCGCGGTGGTGTGGACCGATTTCGTTCAGGGGCTCATCATGGTGTTCGGTCTGGTGGTCCTGTCGCTCGTTGCCCTGGCCGAGCTGGGCGGATTCGCGGGAATGGTGGAGAAAGTCCAGGCGGTCCGGCCTGAGACGCTCGATTGGATGGGGGGTAAAACCGTGCCGGCATTTATCGGGTCCGTGGTCGGCCTGCTCGGGATCGGGCTCGGTTACCCCGGCCAGCCGCACGTGATCACCCGCTACATGGCGGCCCGGGACACGCGGGCTATCGAGCAGGGGATCTGGATCGCGCTGGGCTGGGGATTCCTGATTTACTCGTCCGCCATCCTGCTCGGGTTGTGCGGCAACGCCCTGTTCCCCGGGCTGGAGGATCCCGAACACCTGTTCCCGAAAGCGGCGGCAAACCTTCTCGTTCCCGGAGTCACCGCGCTGGTGCTGACCGGCCTGCTGGCCGCCATCATGTCCACCGTCTCCGCGCAGATCATCGTGGCCGCCTCCGCCGTGGCCCACGACATTTACACCCAGATGATGCGCCGGACCCTCGACCACCGGCAGATCCTCCTTGTCTCCCGCGTCACCGTCGCGGTGCTCGGCGTTGGGGCCATGCTCATTGCCCTTTCCGGGACCCGCGTCATCTTCTGGTTTGTGCTCTTTGCCTGGTCCGGGCTGGGGGCAAGTTTCGGCCCCGTGATTCTGTTCACCCTGTATTCCCGCAACGTCACCCGCGAGGGGGCCATCGCCGGAATGGTGACCGGGTTCCTCACCACCGTTCTGTGGAAAGTCAGCGGCCTGTCCGATTCTATAATTTACGAACTGGTTCCCGCCTTCCTGCTGGCCGCGCTGGCCGTGTGGGGGGTGAGCCGGCAGACCCATCTCCGTCCTTCGACCGAACTCGAAACGAAAGCCGACGAATCGGTTTAGGATATCCCGTCGCCGGAGGGTGGGGTCAGGAGCCGGATTTGTTTTCAGCCCCATTCCGGTCCAGCTCGGCGAGGACCTGGTCGGCCATCTTGTGCGACGCGCCCTTGAACTCTTTCAGGATGGAGGGTGCGTTTTTCGCCAGTTGCCCGAAATTCTGCAGGAGGACGCCCAGGAATTCTTCCATCTCCGCCGCATCCTTCACGCGGATGGCGAGCCGGTTCTTGCCGAGAAGCTGGGCGGTGTCGGCAACGTTTTCGATATACGGACCATGCAGGACCGGCACCCCCTGCACCGCGGGTTCGATCAGGCTGTGGCCTCCCCCCGGCCGT
>PCWF01000255.1:0-160 GCA_002796165.1 Nitrospinae bacterium CG11_big_fil_rev_8_21_14_0_20_56_8 | reverse complement strand
GGCGATGGCGTAAAGCTTCGCCAGTTCCCCGATCGAATCGATGAGGACCACGTCCTGTGGCCGCGGACCGGTGCGCTTGAACTCCGAGCGCAGAAGGAAGGGCAGGTTGTGTTGCCGGAGCAGGTCCGCCACCTCGTCCACCCGCTCCATCCGGCGCGGG
>PCWF01000098.1 GCA_002796165.1 Nitrospinae bacterium CG11_big_fil_rev_8_21_14_0_20_56_8 | reverse complement strand
GACCGCCTGTTAATAAGGAAGCCGCCAGGACATGGGCCAGCCCAAAATCCGTAAAGGCGCCCTGCAGGAAAATAACACCTGACGGTTTGAAGTTTTTTAAAAACTGAAACAATTTCCAAACTTCTGCCAGCCGGAAACATTTTCCGCCATATACGCGTATTCTGCAACACCCACCGGCCAGCCCTTTTGACGGAATTTCTCGACATATGTAGCCACGGCCTGCGGCGGAACGACAAACGTAATCCGGCAGCGCGAGAAATCACCCCGGGCGAGCCAGTCAAAAAACAGCACGTCCAGTCCTCCCCGTCCACCCGGACCGCCCAGACGCCGGAAGACCAGATAGTGCTTTAATTTAGTTTCGGTTTTTGACATATCTCTTCCCCTTATCCTCCGGATCATTGCTGTCCAAATTCGCTGTCATTGCGAGCCCCGGCGGGGCGAAGCAATCTCGCTTCTCGTTGAGATTGCTTCGTCGCTTCGCTCCTCGCAATGACACAGCGTGTTCATGTCTCGGGCAAGATTTATCGTCGATGTTGTCATGATAATTTGGACATATATAACTCCGGATAAAACTGGATTATTCACAGAATTTCCGGTTTTATCCTGGGGCGGATGAAACATCGCGTGCAGACGCTGGCGGGCCTGCGTAAAAGATATCGTTCCCGCCTGATAATCCTTCAAAACATCTTCGATTGGCTTTTTGCGCAGAAATTTCATTTTCAATTTCAAGAGCGGCGGCCATCCCTTTTCCTTGCGAACAAAGAAATCGCGCAAAAAAAAGTTTAATTCCTCCGCGTTTACAAACCCGTGCTTGAGCTTGAACAGCCACTCAACAATCTTGATCTCCGACTGGCGCGATCCCCACAGCGAGGTGCCGTGAAAACGGTAATGGTACAGCGGCCGCTTGAGATGATACAGCGGGAAATTGCGCCAGACCCGGACCCAGTAATCATAATCTTCGATCAGCTCGGTGTCCGGATCGTATTCGCCGGTTTTTTCCATGACCCGGCGGGTATACATAAAACAGGCGCGCACACAGTTGTACCGGGTAATCGTCTCCGGTTCATGCAGACGGGCCAGCCGGCAATCATCCACATTGTTGTTGCGGAAGGTGAACATGTCACAATACACGAAATCCTGTTTGTTATCGATCAGACACTGAAGCATTTCTTCCAGCGCTGTCGGCACGAACAAGTTGTCATCCGACGTCCAGGTCAAATACTCTCCTTTGGCCAGGCGGAATCCGACATTAAGGGAAGCCGGCAGCCGCTTGTTGGGTTCGTTACGCACACTGCGGATGCGCGAATCGGCATAGGATTTGATGACCTCCGGAGTATTGTCCGGGGAACAGTCGTCAACAATAATCAGTTCCCAATTGGTATAGGTCTGGCAAAGAATGCTGTCGATCGATTCTCTCAGATATTTGGAAGCCCCTTTGTATGTCGGTAAGACGATGCTGATCAGCGGCTGATTTTCGGCTGTCATGCGCGTCCCTTCCCGCTTTCCTTGATAAAGCGCCGGGCGATCCGATCACCGGCTTTTCCGTCTCCGTACGGATTGGCCGCTTGGGCCATCCGATCATAACTGGACGGGGTGTTGAGCAATTCCGAAACGTTTTCCACAATATTCTCAATTTCTGTGCCGATGACTTTCACGCATCCGGCTTTCACGCCTTCCGGACGCTCCGTGGTCTGGCGCATAACCAGAACGGGTTTGCCGAGACTCGGCGCTTCTTCCTGCAATCCGCCGGAATCCGTAAGGATCAAGTAAGAACGCTTCATCAGGTGCACAAACGGCAGATAATCGAGCGGCTCAGCCAGCCGGATATTGGTGCTGCCGGCCAGGATTTCCTGCACCGGTCCGCGGATGTTCGGATTCAGATGAACCGGGTAAATGATCGCCACATCTTTGGGGAAACGGTCCGCGATGGATTTGAGCGCCTTGCAGATATTTCTGATCGGCTCATCAAAGTTTTCCCTGCGGTGCGCGGTGACGACGATCAGCCGCCGGCCGTCCAGAAAACTTTCCGGCACAATCGTCCCGACGTCAAACGGGCGCTCGCTGGTTTCCAAAAGGGCGTCAATGACGGTGTTTCCAGTCACTTCGATCAGTTTGTCATCCACGCCTTCTTTAAGAAGGTTTTGCCGCGCGGCGTCCGTGTGCGGAAAATACAGATCAGCGAAGCTGTCAATGATCCGGCGGTTGACTTCCTCAGGGAACGGATGCTGCTTGTCCCAGGTGCGCAGCCCCGCTTCAACGTGGGCCACCTTGACCTTGCGGTAAAACGCGGCCAGACCCCCGGCCATCGCCGTCGTAGTATCGCCCTGGACTACCAGATAATCAGGCTTCTCCCGGTCGATCAATTCGCCGATCTCTTTGAGGACCCGCGTCGTGATATGCTCCAGACCCTGATTGGGCTGCATAATGTTGAGGTCATAATCCACCTGCAGACCGAACAATTTGATCAAAGGATCAATCATCTGGCGGTGCTGGCCGGTCACGCAGACCTTGCAGTCGATATGCTCCGGGTGCATACGCAGATGTTTGACCACCGGCGCCATCTTGATCACTTCCGGCCGGGTGCCGAATACACAAAGAATTTTAAGCATGGCTTTTAAAC
Organism: Nitrospinae bacterium CG11_big_fil_rev_8_21_14_0_20_56_8; assembly: GCA_002796165.1. Taxonomy (GTDB): domain Bacteria; phylum Nitrospinota; class Nitrospinia; order Nitrospinales; family VA-1; genus 21-14-0-20-56-8. The sequence goes on along the minus strand of PCWF01000098.1, from coordinate 1,441 downwards.
CTTCTGTACGGTTACATTGATATCAGGATAGTAAAGCCTTCATTCTGTCAGTCGCGCTTGAATCAATTACTTTATCTTTCTATACATGACTAACGATGTTCCGGAAACGAGTTTCATCGGATATGTCATTGATAATTCATTGAGGGCCTGAAAGACTCCCGGCACCGCTTTGGGATTATAATGATAGTCATGCCACAATATAACGCCCCCCGGCTTAATCATCTGCAAGGCCTTCTTGGAATCACTTTTGACATACGAATAGGCATGAGAACCGTCGACAAAAATCAGATCACAGGAATTGAGATACGGCGCTTCGTCAAACTGTTTGCTGTCGGCAAAGAGCTGCTTGATTTTGGACTCCACCGGTGTTCCGGAATAAAAAAATCTCGTAAAGGCGGATTCACTCAGCGCATGATCAACATCAACTTTTCCGTCACCGGCCTCCACCGTGTATTGATCCCGGCCTTTCGGAGGTAACGTCATGGTTGTGACGATCGCGTCCGCCGGACTATTTCTGGCCAGATGATAGGTTGTCCTTCCGGTACAGGTACCAAACTCAAAAATGCGTCTGGATTTCTTTGCCATAACAGCCAGGACCCAGGCCTCGGAATCTTTAACGGCGCCGGCTACCGGAACCGTCGCTCTGCCGATAAAATCAACCTGAGCGTCCAATGTGGGGCCGAATTCACCCGGAGTAAAAATGGCATCCAACGCTTCCAGTGGACAATACGGGATAAAATATTTCGGTCCCAATGCAGCCCGAATAAAGGGCAATCGGGGAACGTACCGGACAGCAACCGCGATGTTCAGCATAAGTGAACAGAAAAAAATAATTTCCCATAACAATTTTGTCTCAACCATTTTTTATACCCGATTTTCTCTTAGCATGACAATTATGTTCAATGCAAATCCTGACGCGATCGGCGTCTAACTCATTGCGAAACTAGGGAATTTTCTATAAAAAATCACATCCTACCTTCGTGCCTGCTCTTTCAACAGGGACGCGTCGATGAAAAACTTCACCGCCCAGCAGATTTCCTTTTTGTCAAAATACTGGACGTTCTTGCCGTAACCGCCATAGAAACCGCCGCTGGGATTCTGGATCTTTTCCAGATACGCCATAGCGCGATCCGCCGGTTTGTTAATCCCGAGCTTGTACCAGGCGATCGCCAGCTGGGCGACACCGGTCGCACAGACCCAGTCAACACCCGGATAAGCGGGGATGGATCCGTCATCCTTCTGCAGGGACAAGGCCTGCTGAAGTCCCTTCTTGGCCAGTTCAACTTCGCCCAGATCAACCAGGGCCTCCATCATATAGCCGAAGTAATGGGAAAGTTCGGCGAGTTCAGGCTTGAATTTGATCAGGTCCGGCTTCTTGCGGAAATAATCCATGCCTCGCCGGGCCGCCTTGACGTAGCGTTCAACACCCAGTTTCTTTCCG
>PCWF01000097.1:18836-19629 GCA_002796165.1 Nitrospinae bacterium CG11_big_fil_rev_8_21_14_0_20_56_8 | reverse complement strand
TGAGGGCGATACGAGCGGGGCTTCCATTACCCGATCCTCCAGCGATTCACTCATCACCGCCAGCTCCGTGGCCTTCATACTGGCCAATGATATTGGAGACGGGACCATCGGTACCTCCTCCAATCCCATGCGGGTGACCGTCTCCAATCTCGACGCGGTTTCCCTGGAAGGGTCGGGCGGCATTTTCATCGAATCTCCCACCCAGGGCCTGACCCTCGGGGGATCCAACCTGATCGGGTCCACCACCGGATTGAAGACGACCACCTCGGGAAGCATCGTTCTTACCGCCGCCGGGAGCCTCGTCAACAGCGGGACAGGAGGAACCATCAGTTCGGCAGGCGCCCTCAGTCTCAGCGCGACGGCAGGAATTACCCTTGAAAACAATGTGACCGCGGAGGGGGCCTCGACCTTTGACGCCGACTCTGATGACAACGGATCGGGATCCTTCACCAATTCCACCAACTCGATCAGCATCAGCACCGGCAACAACAGCCTCTCCATCACCGCCAGCGACCTTGTTATTTCCGGTGCGACCACCACGATCAACGTGGGGACGGGAAGCCTGGCTCTCAAGCCATCGACCGCGGCATCCATCGGCCTGGGAAATGGAACGGGCACATTCAGTATATCCAGCAGTGAGATCGGTAAGATTACCTCGACGGGAGGGGTGACCATTGGCGACTCGGCTCTTGCGAGCGCCATCACCACGGACGATTTCAACGCGGGGTCCCTCAGCCTCTCCCTGGAAACTGCGGGAACCATCGACGATGCGGACGTGGGGCCAGATAACCTG
>PCWF01000097.1:16191-18776 GCA_002796165.1 Nitrospinae bacterium CG11_big_fil_rev_8_21_14_0_20_56_8 | reverse complement strand
CAACACGTCTGCGGTCACTGTTACGGGGACCGGGGGTAACAGTATCCATCTCAGCAACAACTCCTCGGCGGGAGACTCCTCCTATTCCCTCATCACCGGCGGGGCTGGAAATGTCCAGATCGACGAAGTTAACAACAATCTTCTCTTTTCAACCCTGACCACGACCGGAAACGTGTCCCTCAACAGCTCCGCGGGAAATATTTCCGGATCGGGATTTACCATCGGGGGAACCGCGGCGTTTGCCAACTCAACCTCTAACAAGACGATCACCCTTTCGACCGGGACTTCGGGAATCAGCGGCCAGGTGACATTCACCACCACCGGATCTTTGGCGGATGTCAATTACAACAACGGCACGGGAGGAATTAACATCAGTAGCTCGTCCAGCCTGGGGGGCAAGTTGTTTATCAACTCCTCGAACTCCCTGATCCTGTCCAACGCCATCCAGCTTGCGAGCGCCGGTTCCAATGTGACGGTGAACGTCACCGGGGGGAACGATCTGGCGGTGAATGCGGCGATCACCACGGGTGCCGGGGATATCATTCTTAAAGCGGATGGAAACATCAGTTTCTCCGCCGCGGGCGATCTGACCACAACTACGGGAGATATCGATGTCTCTGCGGATAATGATAACAGCGGCGCCGGAACGCTGACCATGGTGAGCGGTACCGTGTTCCACAACACCACGACCTTGACCGGCAACACGGCGCTCACGTCGGCGGGAAATATGACGCTGTATGATATAACAACCAACTCCCTGACCCTTGAATCCCGAACCGGCTCGATCACCACCAATGCTCCTCTGGCGATGGATGGAAGCATGCATTCGGCGTCCGGCGCCGGGACCACCGTGGGAGGAACGATCACCACCAACGACCCGATCAATATCGTGACGGATACGGTGTCGACCAGCACGAGCGGACTGACGGTCAACGCGGCGGTCAATTCCACCGGACACAGTATCAATGGGGCAGGATACGATGTTGATCTGAACGCTTCGGTCACAGCATCGGGATCCAGCATCGCTTTTGCGGTCCGCGAAGCGATTCATAATATCAACGGAACCGCATTGAGTTTCGTGACCGCTGATTCCCTGGGGATTTCATCCGGCGGAACGATTGCCACGGATGCAACGATCAGTTCGGGTCAGAGCGCGGGAATCAACCAGATGTTCATGAGGGCCAATGGATCCATCACCTTCGATCACGCGGTCGCATTCAAAACGTTGACCATGGATGCTTCCGGAGGGGTGAGTTTGAATGCCAACGTGACGACCACCGGCGATTTCATCGCCCGGGCGGACAGCGACCGGGACGGGAACGGGATTTTCAGCCAGGCCTCGGGGACGACCCTGACCTCGACCAACGGGAGTATTTTCATCAACGGGAGCCAGATTTTCCTGAGCGGAAATCGAAGCGCGCCCAATGGATCGATCAATATTACGGATCAACCCCTTTCAGCAGGGCAGGAGGCCGTAATCAAGCAAGCCATCGAGAGCACCTTCCTTACGGAATTTCTGGAAAGTTCCCAGACCGGTTGCTGATGGTTTTTCTTCGCAGGTAACCTTGATCGGGATCTGGAGCGGGACCCGATCCCGGAATCAATTTCCCGGTGAATTTGAAAGCATTATATGAAGTTCAAATGGCTCAACACGTTAACCCTGTCCTTTCTGCTGACCCTGGTGTCGCTGTATATTTATTCCATCGACCTCACTCTGTTTCATACGTTTGAATTAAAAAGTTATGATTTCAAGGTTCGCTCGCGAGGAGTGCGCCCGATCGGGGGGCAGGTGGTTATCATTGCGATCGATGAAGCCAGTTTGAAACAACAGGGACGCTGGCCCTGGCCGCGGACGATCCTTGCCCATCTTGTGGATCGTGCGTCTGAGGCGGGAGCCGCCGTGATCGGGTTCGATATCTTCTTCCCCGAAAAGGATGTTTATGTTCCCCTCGCCACGGTGGAGGAGGCAATGCGCCACAGCGATCTGAGGGGAATGGATTCGGAAGCGATGATCGCCTGGTTGAAAAATGTGGGAGACTCCGACCGGAATTTTGCCGCCGCCCTGGATCGCTCGGAACGATCGGTTCTGGGTTACTTTGTTTATTCCAGCGATGAAAAAGAAAACCGGGACGCGGTCCCGTTGGATCCTGAGCATCTGGCGCTTCTGGAATTTTCCCAGTACTCGATCGTGCAACGCAACGATTCCCCTGAACATCCCGTTGACCTTCGTCCTATTCAGTCGGCGGGGATGAGTTTGCAGGAACTGATGATTGCCGCCAACAGCGCGGGTTTTGTTTCGTTCATTCCCGCCATCGATGGAGTGGTCCGTTGGGTACCCCTGGTCATGAAGCATGGAGAATTTCTGTTTCCTCCGCTGAGCCTGCAGATACTTCATGAGACCCTGAAGGTTCCCCTGGGATTGCGTATTGCTTCCTACGGCGTGGACCAGGTGAGGTTGGGCGATCGTGTCATTCCCACTTCGGAAAACGGGGACTTCCTCGTCAACTACTATGGCCCCCCCCACACCTTCACCCATTATTCGGCCAGCGATGTGTTGTCGGGAAAGGTGGGGCCGAAGGAGCTTC
>PCWF01000097.1:0-16171 GCA_002796165.1 Nitrospinae bacterium CG11_big_fil_rev_8_21_14_0_20_56_8 | reverse complement strand
GGGGGAACGGCGGCGGGGACTTATGATATTCATACCACTCCTTATGGGACTTTATATCCGGGCGTGGAAGTGCATGCCAATGTTATGGAAAATGTGCTTCAGGGAGATTTCCTTTTGCGGCCCCAATGGCTGAGAGTCCTGGATGTTTCCATGATTCTGGTTTCCGGTATTCTGCTGGGGCTGGCCTCCCGGCGGCTCAAGGCGATCGGGGTGAGCCTGCTGTTATTCGCGGGAGTGGGGGGCTATCTTGCTCTCGATCATTTTTTGTTCACCCAGAAAGGTTTGTGGATCGACAGCGTGTATCCCATTTTCACCCAGGTGTTTGTGTTCACCGGGATCATCATTTACCGTTTTGTTTTCGAAGAACGGGAAAAGCGATTCATCCGGGGCGCCTTTGGTCAGTATCTGGCCCCGTCGGTGGTCGATCAGTTGACGGAGAATCCCTCGTTGCTGAAACTGGGAGGGGAAAAGAAAGTCCTGACCGCGTTTTTTTCCGATGTGGCCGGGTTCTCCACCATTTCGGAAAAACTCACCCCCGAACAACTCGTCGAGTTGCTGAACGATTACCTGACGGAGATGACCGACATCATCCACAAATATGAGGGAACGGTGGACAAGTTCGAGGGCGATGCCATCATTGCTTTCTTTGGCGCCCCGGTTCCGTTTGAAGACCACGCCCGGCGGACCTGTTTTGCCTCCCTGGACATGCAAAACCGGCTCCGGGTGTTACGAGAAGACTTGAAAAATCAGGGGAAGCATGAACTGTTCATGCGCATCGGGATCAATACCGGACCCATGGTCGTGGGAAACATGGGTTCCAAATCCAGGATGGACTACACCATGATGGGGGATGCGGTGAACCTGGCGGCGCGGCTGGAAGGGGTCAACAAGCAATACAAGACCTATACGATGATCAGCCAGTTCACGTATGAGCATGTCAAGGATGATGTGGAGACCCGCGAACTCGACATGATTCGCGTGGTGGGAAAAAAGGAGCGGATCATCGTTTATGAGCTATTGGGCCGTAAGGGGGAAATCGATGATCTTCTCCGCGGGGCATTGCCGGCGTATTACCGGGGACTGGAGGCGTACAAAGCCCGTCGATGGCAGTCGGCCACAGATTTATTCGAACAGGCGCTGAAGGTCCATCCCTCCGATGGGCCCTCGCAGGTTTACCTCGAACGGTGCCGGAGCTTTATTGTCTCTCCTCCGGCTCCCGACTGGGATGGAGTTTATGTCATGACAAGCAAGTAGTGGGTCAAACCTCGTGAAACCGGTATAATGATCATCGTTCCGATCCCGGTATCGATCTAATAGAAGAAGGAGAAAAAATTGAAACATAAGAATGAAGTGGGGAAAGCCCTCGGCAAGGTTGCCAGCGGATTGTTTGTGGTCACCGTGAAACATGACAAGAGTGAGGATGCGGTGTTGGCGAGTTGGGTCAATCAATGCTCTTTCGACCCGCCCGGGCTAACGATCGTCCTGTCGAAGGTCCGTCCGGCCCGCCTCCTTCTGGAAGCCTCCGGACAGTTTGTGGTCAACGTGCTGGGTGAGGATTCCAATGACCTGATGAAGCACTTTTTCGGCGCTCCCAAGGGATCGGTGTTCGAGGGGTTGAAGGTGGGAAAAGGATTCCACGGCATCAAGATTCTGGAGGATGCAATCGCTTATCTGGAGTGCGAACTGACCCAAATGTCCGACGTGGGCGACCACATTCTCTATGTGGGGGAAGTGGTCGGAGGAAACCTGCTGAAAGGGGGGGAACCCCACCTCCATGTGAGGAAGAACGGATTCAATTATTGAAGAGGTTCTTGAACATTTTGACGGCTCGGGTCTTGGTCACGGCCCAATAAACCAGCATGCCCAGAAAGCCGAGGACACTCATCGCGAATACGATCAGTTTGAAGAGGCGCTTGGGATCTTCCTCGTAATAATCCTTCAGATCGTCGGTGAAACTTTCCACGACCCCTTCGTCCGGACGTTTTTTAAATGTCTTGTCGATGGCGTCCTTGCTGTAAATGATGCCGAATATAATGGCGATCATCAGGAGTTCAATGGCCCCGATCATGGAAGGTGTTCCTCGACTTTCAATTGTGCGGTTTGGGATTGTAAATCAAAATATTTTGCCGGGCCGAGGGTAAGTTTTTTAGACCCGGCGCTTGCTTTTTCCACGCTTTTGGCGCACCGGAACCCGTAATCGTCCATCCGGGTTTCGGGGTAGCTGTTGTTGCGGAAGGAAGAATATAGAAAACCTTTCAGGTCTCTCCAGGATCCCCCTTTCAGGACTTTGAATTCCCCTCCGATCTGGCCTTGAGGGTTTACGTATTGGGATTGGTCTTTATAATACTCCCGATCAAACCAATCGTAAACCCATTCTTTGACGTTCCCTGCCATGTGGTAGGCGCCGAAAGGGCTTTGCCCCTCTGGCATGGCGTCCACGGCCGCCATAACCTGAGGACCCTTTTCTTCGGTCCATTCCTGTCCAAAGCGGGCGCGTTGGGGATCCGGCGCTTCCTTGCCCCAGGGATAAATATTCCCCTCGCTCCCCCGCGCGGCTTTTTCCCATTCCGCCTCTGTGGGGAGGCGTTTGCCTTTCCATTCGCAAAAGGCCCGGGCTCCTTCCCATTTCACATTGTTGATGGGAAAGTTATCCAACCCCGTCTTGGGGAAAAACCGGTCCTCGAAAGCGAGAACTCCGAATTTGTTGTCCAGGTAGTAGCCCTGGACGTTGTTGACGGCATTTAAAAATCCAGCGAAATCCCGCGCGCTCACTTCGTAGCGGTCGATTAAGTACGCATCGAGATAAACCTGGTGTTCCGGTGCCTCGTCGTCCCCGTGGTCGTTGGACCCCATGATGAAAAATCCGGCGGAAATTGAAATCATGCCCTCGGGGATTTTATCCGCTTTGGATCCCGGTTGGCGGGGGGAGGGGGCCGTTACCCCCAGTCCCTGGAGGGCCTTTTTCGCATCTACGGAAAAAACTCCTCCGGGATCCCGACTCAAGTAGCGCTGGTAAAATCCTCGCGCCGTTTCCGCCTGGCCCGCCTGTTCGGCAACCCAGCCCGCGAAGTAATCCATCTCCGTTCGATGGGCATATTTCCCCTTCCCGGCTTCGTCCAGATCGGCAAGGATTGCCGCCGCGGTGTTGGGGTCCTTGTCCGCCAGGGTTTTGGAATACCATTCCCGGGCCTCGTCGAATTTCTGACTCAAAACCGCATACAATCCCAGGTTCATCTGCGCCAGGGTTTTCAGTTTTTCGGGTCCATTCGCCTGTTTGAGTCCCCGCAGGGTCCAGCCTTTGGCCATGGGCAGGTCGTCCATCCGGTAATAGGTCCAACCCAACTGGATATAGGCGCTGAGAAGATCGGGTTTTTGATCGATGAGCGCCCGGTAACGGGCCACGGCCTGTTCGAAGCGGTTCGTGCGGTAATAGGTCTTCGCCATTTTATCGGCGATTTCGTACCGCCCGGGAAATTCACTTTCGGCGGTCGTCAGCACCTGCAGGGCCAGGTCGGCCTGTCCGAGGTCAAGATACACATCGGCCATGGTGAGACGCGCTCCCAGGTTCTGTCGGTTTATGGAAACCAGCTTTTTCAGATGAAGCAAGGCGCCGTATAAGTTTTTCCGCTCGAAATAAATTTGCGCGAGAGCCTGGTGTCCCCGCTCGAATTCCGGGTCCATCTGCACCGTCTGCAAAAAAGCTTCGATGGCTTTGTCCGGTTGCTTGGCCTCATTGTATGCGATTCCCAGGTTGAACAGAGTGGCGGCGCTGTTGGGGTCGGCCTCCAGAGCCCGCCTGTAGTGCTCGATCGCCCGATCGAGTTTTCCCGTTTCCGAATACATGTTGGCCAGATTGTTTTGTGACTCCATGGAATCGGGGTTGATTCCGGTGGCCAGTTCCAGGAAAAAGATCGCGTCATCGCGGCGCGAGTGGCGGAAATAAACCGTCCCGACGTTGGAATAATACGCTCCGAGCGTCTGCCTCTTGTCCAGGTTCTTCATGAAGAAGAGGGGAGGCGATTCCGAGCGGATGGCGAAGCGTTGATAATAAAAATCATCCGGGTAAGTTGCGCCCGACTCTGTGGACTCGATATTGATCCGCGTTTTCCCGTCATCGTATCGGACGAAGAAATGGTTGGGCAAGGCCACGCCGTAGAGCGGCAGATTGAGCCGGTCGGCCACAATCAGGTAAAGCAGGCTCAAGCTCATGCAGTAGCCCCGCTTGCTTCCCAGAAGCCCGTGGAGAAACAGTTCCTCCGTGTCGAGCGGGAACCCCTGGGCATCGACCTGGTCGGTATAACCGTATTGCCCCTCCTGATGGATGGCCTGGCGCATGGCTTCCACCGTGGCTTGTGGCGAAGCTCCCTTCCCGATTTTCGCGCGGACCGAGTCCACCAACCGGGTCAGGTCATTGCGGAATTTCGCGATTCCCATTTCCGCGTTCCAACGCCGCGAAATGGCCAGGGCGGTTTCTCCCAGATCAATTTCCTGCAGGGGGGCGGTCACCGTATTCTTCAGAAGGAAATCGACCGACTCCGAAGATGGACCCTGCGCCCAGGCGGAGGTCCAGAGGAGCCAGGGCAGAAGAGCGGCGAGAATCCCTCGAACTGGAATAGAGGAAATACGGAAGGTCGTAATGGTGGAACTCCGGGAAATGCTGAACGTGTTTTTCATTATAACAACAATGGGGAGCCTGGGGTATCCGGAAAAATTTCGAATCCGGGGGGCTGGTTCCCCTGGATTTGGGATGGGTCCCGAACGCGGGTTCATTCCCTTCGAACCAGAAACCCTTCCCAAAACAGGAAGCCGGACACCAGGAGCAGGAGGGGGGTGGTGAAGGGGAATCCTTCCTGCGGTGCGGTGGATTTGTCCAGCTCATCCACCGGGATCAATTCTACGTCCAGATTCCCCAGCAATTTCTGAATTTCGGCCAGGGGGATTTTTTCAGGATCCGATTCGCCCGTGTCCACATTAACCGTGAACGTGCCCGCCAGTTCGGTTCCTTCCGGCAATGCAGGCACGACGGTTTCCACCGGTTCCTGGGCTCCCGGATTTTCCTCCTTCGCCATTTGATACACGCGGTATACCCCCGGATGGGTGGTGTCACGGAACAGGATTTCATCCGTGCTTTGTGGAGGGCGCACGATTTTTCCGCCTGGCATCTGGACGAAAAGGGTTGTCCCCGGCAGGCCTTCCTGCCATCGTTTCAGAGGTTGCGAGACCAGAAGATCCTGGTGGGAGAGGCTCTCCAGACTATGTGCGGAGTACTTCACCCAGCGCTGGAGCCAGGGGAGAAAGGTTGGCTGAATGGGGAAATTGTTCCAGTCCCGGTCCAGGCTGGATGTGAATAGCAGAATTTTGCCCTTTCCCAGGTCGGACTCCACGAGAGCCGGAGACCCGTTGGAAAATCGCATGGGAATCGACGAAGCGGCATCCTCTCGAGGTTTGACGTCATAGATGCTGTGGAACTGAATGTCCCGCATTTCAAGGAGGGGTTGACCGGTGAACACGTTCAATGCGCGATGACCGCTTTCTTCCAGCGCGAAATGAAACGCGTCCTGATCCGGAGGAACCGTGAGGATCGTTTCAAGGGTGACGGGGAGAAGGCTTCCCAGCTTTTCATTGTAATATTTGGGATCGACCTGATCGCCCAGGGCGACCAGCAACGCCCCCCCGTGCAGAACGTAACGCTCCAACTCGATTTCAAAACCCAAGGGAAGCTCCCGGACATTGCAAAGGATCACCACGGAATAGTCCATGATGGTCCTTTGCGGCAGTTCATTCAAAGTGGATACCGTGGGCTCGATATTGGAGAGGGCGACCGAAAAAGGGTTAAGCGCCCGCTCCACATAGAAGGATTCGCTTTGGTGTTCCACGGTCTTGGGATCCCCGTCCACCACGAGAACCTTGATAGTCTGGTCTGGTTGAAACGTAAAATACCGCCGGTTGTCCGGCATCAGGCCATCCTCCTGAATTTCGACATACCCTTCCACCGGTTCCCCGCCCGGCTGGGGAAACGAAAAATCCCTTGCCACCAGGGTTTGCGACGGAAGGTCGATCATCCCTTCCGACAATTTTTTATCATGGGTCCAAAGCGAAACGGCCAGTTGCGCGAGGGGTTGGGTTTTGGAAAGGTTCCGGGTTTCAGCCCGCACCCGGACGATCCGCGTGTTGGTCAAAAACTCCTGATCGACCGAAACGCTTTCGATGGCGGCCCGGTTCGGTTGCGCCTGAAGAGCGGAGAAATCGACGATCTGGATTTTATAGGAGTCTCCCGAAGAAAATTCGGGCAGGTCACCCTGTGTCCATCCGTTCTTCTGCAGATCGGTGAAAATGACGATCCGCTTTTCAGGTTGCGAAGTTTCATCGAGAAGATGGACCGCTTCCGCGATCGCCCGGCCCATGCTCGTGGTTTGGAAGGAGGCCACCGAACCGCTTATTAATTTGCCGACCGATTCACCGCTATCCGCCCAGCCTTTCCACACACGGGCCTCCGCCGATCCGGAAACGACGGCGTAAGAGGTTTCCTTCCGGATCGATTTTGCCAACGTCCCGAATTTTTCAGCCGCGGAGTGGAAAAGAGACCCTCCGGTTTTTGTCGCCGCGCTCATGCTGAACGAGTCGTCCAGGATAAAAACCGTGGCCGAGGGGGATTCCGGGAGCAGGCTTTGCGGGCCGGTGAAGGAAAAAATGGGATGCGCCAACGCCAGACTGAAACAAAGGATGGCCAGACAGCGAAGCAGGAGAAGCAATAGCCGGTTCGGGGTCGATCGCCGAATGGATCTCTGCCGGGATTGAGACAGAAGGTAGACCGCTGAAAAACGGATGTGTTTCTGCTGTCTTCGGGTCAGCAGGTGAATCAGGACCGGAATTCCGGCGGCCAGGAGGCCCAGCAGGTAGATCGGGGATAAAAATTGCAGGCTCATTGCTTCACCTGGCTTTTCCGCTTCAGCAGAAAATAACTCAGCCCCTGTTCCAGCGGGGTGGACGTTTCGAGGAACACGTAATTGATCCCCAGGCTTTCGCAGATGATCCGGTAATGGGCGATCTGGCGTTGGATTTCACCCCGGTATTCTTCTCGCACGTCGAGAGGATCCAGGCCCACCGAGGGGTCGTCTTCCAGGGATTCGAATACGATGTCTCCTGCAAAAGGAAGCGAAACCTCATCGGGGTGAAGCACCTGAAACAAGATCACCTCCAGTTCCCGGGAACGGAGGAGGCGCAGGGTATGTTCCAGGGTTTTCTCGCGGGTCAGGAGATCCGATACCAGGATGAGCATGCTCCGTCCCGGAAGGCGTTCCACGAGACCCCCGATCACATCCTGGATCCGGGTGACTCCGCCGGGTTCAACCGAGGCCAGGCCGTGCAGAAGATGTTGAAAATGAGAGGGCTTCGACCGGGGAGGGATGTGGCTGACCACCTTGTCGTTGAACAGCGTGAGCCCAACCGCATCGAACTGTTTGAGTAAAAGAAACGACAGGGCCGCCACCAGGGTGCGGGCATAATCGATTTTGCTCAGACCCCGGTCGTGAGAGGAAACGTAACCCATGGACCCGCTGGCATCGAACAGAATGGTGCATTTCAGGTTGGTGGTCTGCTCGAATTGCTTGACGTGGTACTTGTCGGTTTTCCCCACCACTTTCCAGTCAATGTGCCGGATTTCGTCCCCCGGCGTATAATCCTTATATTCCGCGAATTCGACGCTCGAACCCTTGTGGTGGGAGCGATGGTGCCCGGTCAGAATGCCCTCGACCAATCCCATGGCCTGGAGTTTCAGCGAAGAAATTCGCGCCAGAATTTGCGGATCGTATTCAAAGGTGTCCTGTGGGTTCATGAAGACGAGGGGAACAAGGGTATTTGGGGTGGAACGTCCCGGAATAGGCCGCGTCACCCGGAGCCACCCGATAATCAAGGCGGGGCGGCCGATAAATTTATTATGAATTCAATAAAGGGAAATCCATTTATAATATTAGTTTTCCATTTTTCCTTTGGCAATGGCAAAATCGGTATGGAAAATCCCTGGCGCGCGGGTTGGCGATTGACAACACGGAGCCGGTCCATACAATAAAGACATTCCGCTTCATTTTCAGACCTGAAGGTTAAGGAGTTTTATTTTGACCCGTTACTGCAAATGCCATTTTTCGGCCGGCGAGTCCGAGCATTGGGGCATATTGGGACGAAAGCCGTTTGCCCATAAGGGGGCCAAACCCCATTTTACTCCCGATACGCGGGTGGTTCCGAAACATCTTCTCCTGGATCTCCATTTCGACTGGGAGCAGGAAAAGGTATGGGGAACCACCACCTATGATTTGGAAGTCAAAGGGCACAACGTGGACCGCCTGTCCTTTGATGCGGTGCGCCTTGAAGTGTCCCGTGTGGTATTGGGCAACCGGCCCGTCGACTTCGATAATACGGGCGAAGAGGTGGTTCTTTACCCGAAGAAACCCTTTGCTTTTGGCGACCGGTTGAAAGTGAAATTGTTCCATTCCGTCACCCAACCGGCGGCGGGGATTTATTTCACCAATCCCGATCCCCATTACCCCGACCGGTTTCGCACGGTTTGGACCCAGGGTCAGGACGAGGATTCCCGGTATTATTTTCCCTGCTTCGACAAACCCAACTTCAAGCAAACCACCGAGGTCCTGCTCCATCTGCCCCCCGGCATGTTCGGCTTGTCCAACGGGCGGCTCGTTAAAAAGAAAACCGGCGGATCCGAATCGCTGTACCATTACAAAATGGAGCTTCCCTACTCGACTTACCTCCTGTCGATCGTCGCGGGAGATTTTGTGGAGCAGAAGGACCGGTGGAACGGGGTGGAGATTAAATGGTACGTCCAGCGGGGACGGGAACGGGAGGGTAAGAACGCGTTCAAGGATACCCCCCGCATGATCCGGTTTTTTTCCGATTACACCGGGTTCTCCTATCCCTACAAGCATTACACTCAGATCGCGGTGCCCGAGTTTATCTTCGGCGGCATGGAAAACTTCACCGTGACGACCCAGACCGATCTCACCCTGTACGACGACCGCGCCGCGCTGGATGGCGATTCCAACGGACTGGTGGCGCACGAGGCGGCGCACACCTGGTTCGGAAACATTGTGACCGCCAAGAACTGGTCCCATGCCTGGCTCCATGAATCCTTCGCCACCTACTTCGACGCGCTGTTCACCCGCGAGTCCAAGGGCGAGAACGAGTTTCGCATCCAGGTGCTGGGAGATGCGGAAGTTTATTTCGGCGAAGATAGCCAGTACCGCCGCCCTCTGGTGACGAATATTTATAAAGAACCGATCGACCTGTTCGACGCCCATCTGTATCCCGGCGGCGCGGTTCGGCTTCATCATCTCAAGTGCCTGGCCGGTGAATCGTTGTTTCGCGAAGGTCTCAAACGCTACCTGAACCGCCACCAGTATGGCCTGGTGGAGACCGTGGATTTTGTCCGTTGTCTCGAAGAAGTCACCGGACGGAATTTCGATGAGTGGCTGGACCAATGGATATACCGCGGCGGTTACCCGGTTCTCGAAGTGGGATACGAATGGGATGATAAGAACCGCATTGCCACCGTTACCGTCAAGCAAACGCAGAAAGCGGACAAGAAGGATGAAGAGTTGTTGTTCAAACTGCCCCTGACGATTGCGTTTTATTTTGCGCGCGGGGAGGAGCGGTTCCCGGTCGAGATCCGCGAGAAGGAAGAGCGGTTTTGTTTCAAACTCCGGAGCAAGCCGGTCTTTTTCCGGCTCGATCCCGATTATGAGATTCCCTGCAAAAAAGTCAGCCTGCAGATGTCACGGCCTCACATTTATGCGCAATTAAAGAAAGATACCGATCCCATCGGCCGGATCGAGGCGGCGGAAGCGCTGGCGAACAAGCCCTCCTTAAGCGACGTCATGGTTCTGCGCGAGCGGTTGTTGATGGAGCCGTTCTGGGGCGTTGCCGTGCGCATCGCCGCCCAGTTGGGAAAGATCGGCGGCGACCACGCGCGCGACGGGCTTCTCAAAGCCTTGAAGTTGAAGGATCCCAAAACCCGCGCCGGTGTGGTTCGGGCTCTCGGCGCGTTTCCCGATGATGCCAAAGCCGCCGGGGCTCTCAAGTCGGTCGCCCAGAAGGATTCCTCCTACCGGGTGGAAGCGGTGGCTCTGGACGCGCTGGGCCGCGTCAAGGACCGGTCTTCAAGAATCTTTCTGGAAGAGTCCATTGTACGTCCCTCGCACAACGATATGGCTCAGATGGCGATTTACAATGCGCTGGGCAACCTGGAGGAAGAAGCCTCCTGGGACCATTTGGTGAAGGGGGCCGAGTATGGAGCCCGGAAAAACAGCCGTGCCGCGGCCATGCGGTCTCTCGTCAAACTGGCCCTGCGGTACCCCCACCGCAAGAGCGAAGCCATTGAGCACCTGCAACGGTTTGCCCGGGAATCGCGAGGGACCCCCGCGGCGGTGTTTCGGGGTAAGCTGGGAGCCATCATGGCCATGCAATTGATGGACGAACTTTCCGTGGTTCCCGTTTTGAAAAACCTGGCTGACAATGAGACCGACGGACGGATCAAGCGGCGTGCCGAAGATGCCGTGGAAGCCCTGTTCGAGTCCGCCAGAAAACCCAAGGAGATGAAGGCCATCCGGTCTGACTTGGACGATCTGGTCAAGGAGAACAAGGCGCTCCGCGAACGGGTGGATGTCATCGAAAAAACGGACAAAGCCAGGAAAAAAAAGAACACATCGAAATAAAAAGGAATTCCGATGAATAAACCATTCAACGACGATCCCGTCGAAATGCTTGTCAAAAAACGACTGACCCATAACGGAACCGTTCTGGACGTACGCCTCAAATACATTGGGGATGCGGGGCTGGAGTACCTTACCCAGGCGGAGGAATTGGCGGACCTCGAAGAATTGAACCTGGAACGGAACAACATCACCGATAAAGGAATTCGCCTGCTGGCCGACTCCCGGGTCATTGCCCGGCTGAAGGTGTTGATTCTGCAACGAAACGATATCGGCGACGAAGGGGTCGGTCGTCTGGCCCGTTCCCCCAATGCGTCCCGGCTCAAGCACCTGGACCTGTGGAAGAACAAGGTAGGACCCGCCGGTGCGAAAGCCCTGGCCGAATCCATCCAGTTGGTGAACCTGACGCGGCTCGACCTGGCTCAGAACCAAATCGGCGACGAGGGGGCCCTGGCTCTGGCGCAGAGCCCGGTGCTGTCACATCTGGAGTATCTCGACCTGTTCGACAATGAATTGACCGAGGAAGGGAAACAGGCCATAAGGGAATCGGAGAATTTCCGGAACATCGCCAACCTCATTCTGGAGTGATTTCACTTGCGAGGAAAACGGTTCATTTGTTTCGCGTTCATTCTGGTTCTCGTTTTGCATGGACCGGAGATCGTTTTTGGGGCGGGGGAAGAATTGCGGGAGCCCAACCCCGCAAGGGGAAAAAACTTTCTGGAGGGGCTCGAAAATCTCCACCGGGAAGCGCTCGACTGGTTCAATCATCAAAAAGCGGATCGCATTGAACAACTCGAAAATATCCTGCACATCAAGCTGTTTCAGACCAACGTGTTCTTCGGGACCGTTGCGGGGATCTTTTCTCTTCTGGTGGTTCTGTTTGTCACCAAATTTGTTTATAACGTTCTCCGGGATTCCACGATCGCGATGTACGAAATGGGTCTCAAGCTCCAGGGAAAAGACACCGCCCGCGTTCAAAGCCATTCCGGCTCGCCGCTGGAGTCCGCATCGCGAAAAGAACAGGATCCCCCTCGCCGGGTAACGCGCGTGGCGGCGGCAAAGAAAAAATTCCTGCTGGGAGACGTGATCTGCAATTTCGTCAATCCCTCGATCACCCGGGAAAATATCGATGAAGCTTTGACCCGGCAAAAGGAGCGGAATCCGCGGCCTCTGTTCGGGAACGTGCTCGTGGAGTTGGGGTCGGTGAGCCCGGAAGAAGTGGACAAGGCCCTGTCGCTACAGAAACGCTACCGCCAGCAAAATTTCACCTGATCCCGTTCCACCGGGCTCCCGCCAGCGAAACGGGGGTCTCCCCGGCCGATTCCAGGTAATTCCGCACTTGTTCCAGCCCACCCAGGAAATTTCCGTTGGCGAACGCCGCCTCCCCGGGGCCGTGGTAACGCCGCGAAAAGACCGCCAGCCGTTGCGCCGTCCGGAGATCCAGATCCTGCTGAAGTTTGATTCCCTCTTCCCGCGTCACCCCGGTAAGGGGAGGGGACGATTGGACCCGGTGCCGAAGAAGATTCAGGAACGATTCGTCCGTCTGCCAGATCAAAGGCGGGACGAGGGTGACGGGGGAGTGTTCGAGAATCGGCCGGTCATCGGTGATGACCGGGGCATTCCGGAGATAGGATTTCAGGGCTTCTCCGCCGGTCAGAAAGAAGTCGGCCAGGTCGAGAAAGGAGAAAACTCCGATCTGCCGGGCGGCGGTCTCCAGTTCCGGGACCTGCATGAGGCGTTCAAACCGTTTCCGGTCAAGGGTGTGGGGGGTCTTGCTTCCCACCAGAAGGACGATGCGGGTGAGAAAACTGTTCCACGCGGAGGTGTAAGGGAACACCTCCTGAAACGTGTGGATGATGGCACGCGCATCTTCCGGCCCCACCAGATGAAGCGGGAGCCATTGCATCATCACTCCATCCTCGTTCAGCCGGTCCCGCGCCAGTTCGTAAAATTCCCTGGAATAGAGATTGACGACTCCCGCCTGCACCGGGGACATGGGTTCCAGCGTGATCAGGTCGTAGCGGTTGCGCGTCCAGCGGAGAAAGGATCTCCCGTCCTGAACGAAAAGTTCCGCATTGGGTCGAGCCAGTACGTCGTGATTCCATGGCACGAACCAGCGGGCCATTCCCAGAACGTTTCGGTCGATTTCCACCCCGTCCACATGGAGACCGGGAAACAGCGATACCGTTCCCATTGTGTTTCCCGTTCCGAAACAGATGACGAGGGCCTCTTTGGGGTCGGGATGAAGGAGGGCAGGCACAAAACCCATCGCCTGCATGTAGGCGCTTCCCCCGATGGAGCCGGAGACCGTGGCCGTGCTGAATCCGTCCATGTAGATCGTTCGCGCCCCGGTTCCCGTGTCTTCCACCACGCTGAGAGTCGCGAACTCGCCTTCCAGGTAATCGAGGAGGCGCATCTCTTGCGGTGAAACGTCGATCTCGGTCCGGGCGAGGTTGTTGCGGCCGAGGTGCCCGGTCTCAATGGCGGGCGAAGCGTAGAAATATCCCCCCACAATCAATCCGGCCGTGCCCGCCAGGAACGCGCAGATTTTTGCGCCCGGCTCCCGGCGATGCAGGCCCAGCCCCCACATCGAAAGTAAAATCAGCACCGCGTAAAGGAGAAAGATGGATAAACGGATGCCCCACAACGGGATCAGCACGAAGGGGGTCAATACCGTGCCCAGAACGGCCCCCATCGTGTTGACCGAATAGGAGTTGCCCAGCGTGCGGCTCACCGTCGAGAACAGGGCGAGATGGATGCGGTTGGCCAGGGGGAAAATCATTCCGAATCCCAGCGTGGGGGGAAGCATGAGCCCGAAGGCGAACAGGGACCGGATGCCCAGCGTGCGGGCCGGGGAACTATCGAGTCCATAAAACATCCGGTCCGCGGCGAGCGTCCATTCCGGGAGCCGATTGAACAGGGGGAGAATGGCGATACAGGCGGCGCCGATCAGGATCTCGATCCACAGGAACTTATAGATCCAGCGTGAATTTCCCAGCACCTTCTCCGCGGCCAGACTCCCGGCGGCGATGCCGAACAGGAACGTGGCAAGAATCAGCGCGAATGAGTAGAGCGAACTGCCCATCGGGAAAACCAGGATGCGGGTCCAGAGGATTTCGCTGGACAGGGAGGCCAGGCCGGAGAAGAAAAAAACAAATAACAGAAGTCCGCTCAAAAACGGGGTGGGAACCCGTTCGCCCCCCTCATCCGGTTTGATCCGGATCGGCCGGGCAAACGGGGGAGGGGCCTGGGATTCGGAGCCGGTCGACCCGGCGCGGTAGCGGAGGCAAACCAGGAAAACCGCCGCGTTCAGCCCGACCGCCGTTAAGGTGGTGCCCCGGATTCCCAGCCACCGGATCCCCGCCATCTGGGTGTAAAGACAACCGGCCACGGCCCCAAAGGTGTTGATGCTGTACAGGAGCGAAATTTCCGAAAAGATGCCCTGCGCGCGGTCGCCCACGCGCCAGCTTCCCACCAGGGGAAGCGTGGCTCCCATCAGGCAGGTGGCGGGTAGCATGAGGACCGCCGCCGCAAAAAATTCCAGCAGGTGGAGAAGCAAACCGGATCCCGCGGTTTCCAGAGCCAGGGGGTATAGGCGGGACAACCCTTCCAGCCCGAGCGGAAACAGCAGGGCGTAAACCCCGATCATCCCTTCCAGGATGCCGTACAGCCGGACCGGGTGAATGTTCAGCCCCGGTTCCCGGCGCGTGGTCAGGTAGCGGGAGATGCCCCAGGCTCCCAGAGCGAGACCGACCATGAAAGCGCACAAGACCGCGCTGATGGCATACAGCGTTCCTCCGAATACCAGGGACAGTTGCTTGAGCCAGATCAACTCGTAAACCAGGCTGGCGGCGCCCGAAAGAAAAAGGCAGATCCCCGGAATCAAAAGGGACGGGAGGGATGGCGTAGGTTTCATGCTTGTGTTTTGGGGGTCCGACCGGCCCCGGTTTTCAATTAAAGGGGATATCTTACAACGCCCCGCCCGGGTTTGCCAGAAACGAAGGGAATTCCCAAAAAAGAAAATTGAAGTGATGACAGCCGTTGAATCCGGCCCGGGGGAATGGTAATCTGCGCCTTATTCCCGCGATTCAATTTTTGAGGAAGCAATGTCATTCAAGAAAACGGTTGTGCATTTGGTTTTGGCCGCCCTGCTCGGAATCACCGGTATGGCGGTTCCCGTCCAGGCGGAACCGGGGGACGGTCTTTCCCAGACGGTCAGCATCCCCGATGTGGTGGCCGAGGTCAATGGAGTCAAGATCGGCTCCAATTACGTCAAGTTCGAGTTCGATCGCCTCATGCGCGATATCCGGAGCCCTCTCACGGTGAAACAACAGGCGGGGATCGTGCGCGAGATCATCGACCACGAGGTGGTCCGCGAACTGGTATTCCAGGAAGCCAAGGCGGCGAACAAACGCGTGCCGCCCGAGACCATTCGGGAAGAACTGGGGGCCATAAAGACCTCATATCCCAGCGAGCAGGAATTTCAAAAAGCGCTCAAGGAGCGCAATATCACGGAAGCGGATTTAACCCGGGCCATTGAAATCGACGCCCTCGCCGGGTTCCTGCTCGAAGACCGCATCAAGGGCAAGATCGACATTACCGGGGAAGAGATCAAAAAATATTACGATGAGAACAAGCAGAAATTCATGCGGCCCATGTCCTACCGCGTGCGCCACATTTTCGTTGCTCCGTTTCCTCCCGGCTACCTGAACCAATTTCCGGAAAAGGACCGCGATATGATCAAGTTGCAAAAAAGCCGCGAGACGGAGGAAAAGATCCGCTCCATTCTCGCGGAGATCCGGAAGGGCGCCAATTTCGAGGAGATGGCGAAAAAATACTCCGAGGATAGTGAAAGCGCTCCCAACGGGGGCGATCTCGGTTTCATGTACAAGGGGGTGTTCGATCCCTCCTTCGACGCCGCGGTGGAAGGGTTGAAGCCGGGAGACGTCAGCGAACCCTTCACCACCCCCTACGGGCACCACATCGCGCAATTGATCGAAACCCGCCCACCGGAGGAAACAACGTTCGACGAGATGAAGGACGCAATTCAGAAACAGATTTTTACCGAAAAAGCCCACCAGGAGGCGCAGAAATTCATGGATGGGCTACGAGCCAACGCGAAAATAAAAGTCTATTTTTGAACACCCATCCGGCGAATTTTGGCTTTCCTGAAACTTTTTGGACGCATTCCCGTCTAAAACCCAAGTGGCGGGTTATGCACAAGGACGGGATCGAGATTTTAACCAATTGACTTATAAGGAGTTAAGTAATGGCAACGTATGCCAAGGAACAGGATATAACGACCGACGTAGTTGACGATCCCCAGGCACGGCAGACACTCCAGGAGGTATTTCAGAATACCGCCCGCTGGCCTGCCGGATTCAAGGGATTTTCGGCGGATTGCACGGTAAACCTCAATGGCAAGGAAGAACAATGCACGGTCACCGTGAAGG
>PCWF01000169.1:4240-8367 GCA_002796165.1 Nitrospinae bacterium CG11_big_fil_rev_8_21_14_0_20_56_8 | reverse complement strand
ATCATGAAAAGCGCCAACTTGTCATTCTGAGGCGCATCAGCGCCGAAGAATCTTGCCCGCCCCATCAGGGGGGCATGCCTCCTTACGGTTCCAGCCAGATCCTTCGCCAAAGGCTCAGGATGACATTTAAAAAAGGCCCGGGATGACAATAAAAAAAGCTCTGGATGACAATAAGGGGCTCAGGGATGGCATGGTTAAACCCTATTTGCATTCCGTGGGGATACTCCATAAAAAATTTTTAACTGTCTTGCCGATTCGCTATACTTCCGGTTATGGACATCCTGGAGCTTTCCAGATACCTCGACGACCTGCTCGACCTGGCCTCCATCAAGGACTCGGCAAACGCCGTGAACGGGCTCCAGGTGCAGAACACCGGGCCCATCCGCAAGGTAGGACTGGCTGTGGATGCCTGCCAGGCCACGCTCGAAATGGCGGCGGCCCGCAAGTGCGACATGATGTTTGTCCACCACGGTCTCTTCTGGAGCGGGGTGCAACCGGTTCGGGGCCCGTTTTACGACAAGCTGGCCTTCATGATCCGCAACAACCTGGGGTTGTATTCCGCCCACATTCCCCTCGACATGCACCCCCTGCTCGGCAACAACCGGGCGCTGGCCAACCTGATCGGGCTGGAACGGGTCGAGCCGTTCGGCGAATACGACGGCCAGAAGATCGGATTGAAAGGAACCCTCGATCCCGTTCCCGCGGGCGAACTGGCGCGGCGGCTGGAAGCCGGGCTGGGCAGTCCGGTCAAGGTCGCGGGCGAAAGGCCGATCTCCACGATAGGGCTGGTGTCGGGAGGCGCCGGGGATATTCTGTGTCAGGCCATACGGGAAGGGCTCGATGGCTACATCACCGGCGAAGGCGCCAATCATCATTTTCATGAAGCGGTGGAGGGAAACTGCGTCCTCTTCCTCGCCGGGCACTATGCCACCGAGACCGGCGGGGTGAAAGCCGTCGGACGTCACCTTGAGCAGAAATTCCAGATCCAGACGGAGTTTCTCGATTACCCCACGGGGATGTGAGGGCAGGAAAGTAAATTGAGGGAGAGGTCAATTCCTGAGGGCGCAATCCCCTTTCGGGGATTTACATCCGGTTAGAACTTTCTGCCCCGGCGGGAACCCGGATTCTTGTGTCTGACCGGAACCCATTCGGCACATTTCCGCAACAGACCGAAAAACAGCATTGCCCCAAACAGTCCCAGTCCGCAGGGAAGCGCCCAATCCGCATTCATATCCATAAAAAAAGTCCTCGCGTATTGATGAGTTAAAACGTAAACCGGTATTTCTGGAACAGGTCCAGGGTCACCACGTCGGTTCCTTCCTTGCGCACCTCCTGCTCGATCCGCTGGATGGCCATGTCGCGAATGAAAGAAATGGGGATGCGTTTCACCTTTTCGAGGGCATCGGGTTCCCACCGCAGGGAGGTGTTGACCGGTTCTTCGACGCGGTTTTCATCGGCCTCTTCCCGCTTGAGATCCTCTTCGGTGACCTCCATGCCCATGGCCTTCTTGGCGGAGGCGGGCATGATGTTGGTGAATACCTCTTCGATGATGTCGGGCATCACCATCTTGTCGCCGCGCTGTTTCGCCCGGTGTTCGATGGTCTGCTTGGCCATGCCCAGCACGAAGGGGGGCACCTTTTCCATTTTCGCGATGGCTTCCTTGCTCCAGGGCATGCCCTGGGTGGGAGCCACTTCCATGTAATTCTTGAATTTCTCGATGATGTCGTCTTTTTTCTCCGTCCGCTGATCGAGAAAATCGGTGATCTCGTCGATCACTTCGAGCTTCCTCGGACTGCTCTTCATCTTTTTCTTGGCTTCATCGAAGGCGCCCATCGAGAGTTCCTCGAACCCAAACTGCTTGACGCGCTTGGAGACGAGCATCATCGATTCGTTGCGGATGTCCGTGAGAAACTCGGAGGTGATCAGTTTGTACCCTCGCCGCATGGCGCGCTGGACCATCAGTTTGCGGATGCCGGGGCGCACGAATTCCGGCGCGTGTTTCACGCGTTCCCAGGCCTCGGGGGTCCACGTGATGCCATTCTCCCGGGCATAGGGATGATCGATGATATCTTCGATGGCGGGATTGTTCGGTTCGCTCATGGTTTTATGATTGATTTTGTTAACCCATTCCGAGGCCCATTTTGCAAAAAGACGCCCGGTGAACGCTACTGAATTTTTCCTAATAGCAGGATGCTGAAAAACAAAATTTTGGGTGTCATTCTGAGCCGCTTTGCGGCGAAGAATCTTGCCCGAAGCCCTTGTCCAGCTTGATTTTGCAAATCAGGCCAGATCCTTCGCGGAGTTTATCCCGAGCTTGCCGAAGGACTCAGGATGACATTTCCGCAGTTTCTCAGCAACCTGTTAGAGGGACTCTTAATAAGTACTTGAAGAACGGAAGCATGTCAATTACTTTGAAAGGCTCCAAATCGGCACCCTCTTTGGTTATTATATGACAATGAACCGTTCTCCCATCGTTTATTTCCTGTTCTTTTTTTCCGGCGTCACCGCTCTGGTTTACGAAATCATCTGGACGCGAATGCTGACCCTGGTGTTCGGTCACACGGTGTTTTCGGTGTCGATCGTTCTTTCCGCGTTTATGGCCGGATTGGGATTCGGTTGTTATTTTTTCGGCCATGCGATCGACCGTCCTTCGCTGGCGTGGGGACCTTTCCCCGGCACCGAACCCAACACGGATCCGGCGGAAGGGGAGGAGGCGCCGCCCGTGTCCGGCGGGGGCGCGCCCCGGCCGCTGTTGATCTATGGCTGGATCGAAATTCTGGTCTTTATCACCTGTTCCCTGTTGTCACTCCTGTTTGCGCATTTCGGGGCGGTGTACGGGTGGATCCACACCTGGTATCCCGAATCGGTTCCCGCCGAGGGTCTGCTGAAGGGACTCCTGGCGTTTATCCTGATGTTTATCCCCACCACCCTCATGGGGGCCACGCTACCCATCATCAGCAAGTATTACGTCACGGACAACACAAATCTGGGCACCCAGGTAGGACTTTTATACGGGATCAACACCCTGGGCGCGGCGATGGGGTGCCTGATGACCGGATTTGTCCTGATCGGTGCGGTTGGGGTCCTGCCCACGGTGCTGGGTGCCGCCTGTATCAACCTGTTCATCGGCGTTTCCGCGATTCGCCTGTATCAGGACGCGGGCGGGGCCGGGCCGGGATTCCGGTTTCCCTCTTTCGAGTTACCCGATTTCCATTGGAAAAAAGAAGAGCGGCTGTGGATTTTTCTCAGCTTCGTCTGCGGGTTCACCGCGCTGGCCTATGAAGTGCTGTGGACCCGTCTTCTGGTGTTCAGCATTTCCAGCACGGTGTATTCCTTCAGCATGATGCTCGCGGTGTTCCTCCTGGGCATCATGCTCGGCAGTTTCCTCGTGGTCCCGGTCATCAATCGCGGCGGTGATTTGAGAAAGGGGGTGGCGTTCCTTCAGGTCGGGGTGGGGATGTACGTCATGTTCTGCCTGTTTGGGATGGACACGGTTCTGTCACCGCCCTGGAACAGTTACAACCTGAAGGAGCCGTTGAAAGCCTTCGCCCAGTATTTCCGGGACTCGGCGGCGCTGATGCTTCTTCCCACGCTCTTTCTGGGAATGAGCTTTCCCCTCCTGATCCGGATCGTCGCGGGGGGACACGAAGAGGTGGGCCGGGCCACGGGCCTGATTTATTCATCCAACACGCTGGGAGCCATTCTGGGTTCGCTGGCGGCCGGATTTTTCCTGCTTCCCGGCCTGGGAACGCAGAGGAGCCTGATGTTGATCGCCACGATCAACCTGCTCGCCGCCATGCTGTTGTTTCGCACCAGCGAGTATTTGACCCTCGCGGTACGCAAGGGGCTCACGGCGGTCTTCGCGGCGCTCATCCTGTATGTCAACATGCAGATGCCGGGCGATCTGCTACAGCGGTTTTTCATGCGCGACAGCGTGGGGCCCCGGGACGTCCGGAAATTGCTCTATTTTGAAGAGGGGCTCACCACCACCGTCGCCGTGTTCGAGGACAACTACGGTCCGCTCGATCCCACCGCGAAGCGGTTGATCACCAACGGGGTGTCCATGTCCGCATCGAACGTGATCGCCACACGGTACATGAAGCTGTTCGCGCACGTTCCCATCCTCC
>PCWF01000169.1:1934-4228 GCA_002796165.1 Nitrospinae bacterium CG11_big_fil_rev_8_21_14_0_20_56_8 | reverse complement strand
GGTTCAGCGCGTGGACAGTCTGGACCTCTCGGCCGGCGTGGTGCGCGCGGGAACGGTGTTCCGCAGGGAAAATCATGACGTTCTCAACAATCCCAAGGTCAACATCATTCTCCAGGATGGCCGGAACCACCTGCTGACCACCGGGGAAAAATATGACGTGATCACCTCGGAGCCCCCCCCGCCCAGGACGGCGGCCACCGTCAACCTCTATACCCGGGAATATTACGAACTGGCAAAAAGCCGGTTAAAGCCGGGAGGGATCGTCGCCCAATGGATTCCCCTTCACAGCCAGGGGGAGCGCGAAGTGGATATGCATTTCCGCACTTTTTCGGAGGTGTTTCCCCACACCCTGGCGTGGCTCTCCGTTGCCAACGAAATCCTCATCATCGGATCCAATGACCCCTTCGTCCTGGATTTTGCAAAACTCAAGGAACGCATGGAAGAGCCGGTAGTAAAGCGCCTGCTCGACGATATCGAGATCCCCAGCCCCGTTTCATTTCTCAGTAACCTCTGGTTTCTGGACGACCGGGTCCGCGAACTGGGGCGGGGGGAGCCCGTCATCTCGGACAACCACCCGTACATCGAGTTTTATCTCGATCTGGGCGGCGTGATCGATCTTTCCGATCAGGAAAAATATGTTTTCAGCCGGTCATCGTTCGAGGACATCGCCAAGGCGGTTTCCAACCTTTCCTATGAAGACCGGAAGGAGTTCGAGAAACACTACGAAGCCATGGGCCTTTACCAGCGCGGCGTCATGTATGGCAATCGGGAACAACTGCTGAAGGCGGCGGACCTCGTGGAAGACGACGATTTGTTCCGCTACCATCTCCAGGCGGGACGGGGACAAATCGGGCGGTTACAGGAAATCGCCAGCCGGGAACCCCGCTCCGTCGAGCCCTTGTTCATCCTGGGGCAGGTGTACTACCAATCGGGCCAGTACGAAAACAGCGTCGCCATACTCCAGCAGGTTCTGGAGCGGGAACCGGACCATGGATCGGCCAATCTCTACATGGGATACGCCCTGATGGAGCTGGGGCGGCGGGAGGAGGCCAAAGCTTTCTTGAAGCGCGCGGGAGAGAAGAGCCCGTCGAATATGCGCGCCGTGGTGCAAGAGATCGCTTTCATCGATCTGTTGAACGAGTACGAAAAGAATCCCGGCGACAAGGGATTGACCCTTTCCGTCGCCCAGTTTTACAACCTGAAGAAGGAGTATGATAAGGCGCTCGAATACTCCCTGAAAATACTGGAGCGGAACCCCTTGAGCGTGCCCGCCCTGCAAAGCGTCGTTTTCAGCTACCGGAACCTGGGGGACGTGAAGGAGGTCCTGATCTATGGCCAGCGGTTCGAGAGCCTGGACCCGGATGAAATTCACCTTCAGTTCGTCCTGGGGGAGATGTACGCGAAAACTCTGCGGTGCGAACAAGCCATTCCGCACCTCAAGCACGTTCTCGAGAAGGACGACACCTACCCCAACGCGCAGGCTCTCCTTGAAAAATGCCAGAAACGAGTGGGGGAGACCGTTGCGTCTCAGGGGACCCCGATCAACTCTCCGCCCCGGACCTGAAAATTTTCAGCGTGTTGGATATTTCCCTGTCGGCAAACTGTTGGGCGATCTCGACCATGTGCGGAAGAACGCGTTTGAAGACCTCGACCAGGTGCGGTTCGAAGTCGATCCCGCTGTTCTGCTCGATGATCTGCATGGATTTTTCAACGGTAAACGCTTCCTTATAGGGACGCTCGCTGGTCAGCGCGTCGAAAACATCGCACAGGGCCACGACTCGTCCCACAGGCGGAATCTGCTCCCCATGCAATCCGTAAGGGTAGCCCGATCCGTTCCACCGTTCCTGGTGGGTGAGGGCGATGGTTTCCGCCATCTGCATGATGTTCGAACTGCTCCCGGAGAGAATCTCCGCGCCGATGATGGGGTGAAGCTTCATGATCTTCCATTCCGATTCCGAAAGAGGACCCGGTTTGAGGAGGATCTCGTCGGGGATCCCGATCTTTCCCACATCGTGCATGGGGCTGGCCACCAGGATGCTCTGGCAGTCTTCTTCACTCATTCCGATTTCCGCCGCGAGCCGCGCGCACAGGTGGCTCATGCGGATGACGTGCATGCCCGTTTCGTTGTCGCGATATTCCGCCGCGCGGCCCAGGCGATGGATCACCTCCATCCGGGTTTTTTCCAGTTCCCGGGTGCGTTCCCGAACCATCTTCTCCAGATTCTGGTTCTGAATTTTGATCCGGTTGTGTAGCAGACGCACATCCACCATGTTGCGGATGCGGGTGAGGGCCTC
>PCWF01000169.1:0-1886 GCA_002796165.1 Nitrospinae bacterium CG11_big_fil_rev_8_21_14_0_20_56_8 | reverse complement strand
CGCGCGGATCCGGGTGGCGTGGTCGCGTTGCGCCGTAAGAACAAGGATCGACAGGTAGTCATCCGGCTGAAGGGACTTGAGTTGATCCATGATCTCGAACCCGTCCACATGCGGCATCTTCAGGTCGAGGATCAAAATATCGGGATTGAATTCCGCGTAGGTCCCAATGGCGTTGCGGGAGTCCGTCACGGATCGGATATTCTTGAACCCCCCTTTTTTCAATACGCGGTCCAGAACCCGGATGTTCCCCTCCTCATCGTCGATGATGAGAATCCGGGCATTCTCATGCGTCGCCTCGGGGCAGGGTTGTAACGGCAGAGAGTTCATGGTTTCAACCCCTCGCGGATAAATTCATCATTTGTTTTGAACCCCCCCATCTGGATGCGTGCCGTATAAATTACATTTACAGCAATTGATATATATAAATTAGGCCCAATTTCTCCTCAAGTCAACTTAATTTAAGCTTAAATTTTCAAGTCGGGAGAGAAGCGGGAGGGTTACCTTTTATCGCTAGAAAAACAATCTTTTACCGTCTTCAGGATTTTGGCTCCCGTGGACCGGATTTTCCTTTGGATATAAGCCCGGCGGTCGAACAGGGTGCGGTGGGTTTCCATCAAAAGTCTGGGGATGTCCAGTTTCTCCGGGCATTTGGGGAGGCAGTCGCCACATTGCGTGCAGGCCGAAGCGAAATGTCCCGGAAACCAATGTCCCTTGCCCTCCAGCATGTTATATCGAAACCTCCCGTAGTCTTTCATGTCGTAACCCAGGAGCAGGTTGCGGAATCGTAGAATTTCGGGGATGTTGATGTCCTCCGGGCAGGGCAGGCAGTCGTTGCAGTAAGTGCAGAATCCGGGAATCGTCTGCAGGGGCGCGCGCATGCGTTCGTCCACCTGCCGGTCTTGCGGCGAGAAGTAGTTTCCTCCATTGAGGATGGCCAGCGCCGGGGCGAAATGCTCCGGCTCGTGGAACCCCATACTGAGGGTGGTGATCTGCGGGTGGCTCAGGCAGAAGCGCCCGTTGTACTGCATCGCGGTGAGGGGGTGGCTGAGGCGGCGGACTTTTTCCGATGGTTTCCATAGCAGGCCGCCTTTCTCGTTGGGGGAGATGATGAACACCCCCATGTCCTTCTGTCCCGCCCGCTCCACGGCCGGTAAATTCTTCTGGAAAAAAAAATAGTAATGGAGGTTCACGAAATGGAACAGGTCCGTGTCGATGGCGGAGAGGATGACGTCCAGCGGACCATGGGTGGAAAACCCGATATGCCGGATCACGCCCTGTTCGCGAAGCCGGTACAGGGTTTCCACCGGGCCACCCCGTTTGACGGCCGTTTCCAGAAGCTCGCGGTTGTTGATCCCGTGCCAGCCGTAAAAATCCAGATAGTCCAACCGGAGCGCTTTCAACTGCGCTTCCACCAGGCGGAGGGTTTCGTCCCGGTTCTTGGGATTCCCCTTGGTCATCATCCGGTAACGGTTGCGCGGAACGCCGAGTTCCTTCAGCGCGACCCCGTACAGATGTTCGCTCTTCATATATCCGAAAGCGGTTTCGATGTGGTTGATCCCCGCGTCGAAGGCACGGCGGGTGACGCCGATACAGTTGGCGATGGAGGCTTTGGGCAGGTGGTGGCGCGGAGGGTTCCAGCCCTGCGCGTACCGCATGCCGCCGAGGGTGATGACCGAAATCATCGCTTCGGTTTTACCGAACCGGCGGTACTCCATCGGGGGCGATTGCGGGGCCGGGTTGGGTGCGCCGGACTTCGGGGACGGGATCTGGGACGGCATGCTCGAACGCAATCCGGTTGGAGTTAAAAGGTGTCATTCATGCTAAAGAAGGGGGGCGGATTAGTCAAACCCGAATCCGGGAGATGGCGGTATCCGCAAGGGTGGGCG
>PCWF01000231.1 GCA_002796165.1 Nitrospinae bacterium CG11_big_fil_rev_8_21_14_0_20_56_8 | reverse complement strand
GTACCGGTTCCGGGCAAAAGATTATCAGGAATCTTTTCAAAGAGCACCTCCAAAAATTGCCTGCGGACCCGGGCGTGCCCTGGAAAATCCGGCGCACGCGGATTGCCGGAACACAATTTTCCGATTTACCCAAGGTCTCTCGAAAGCAATCTCCTCTCCCGTTTCCATGGACGACACCCGCACGATTCGACTGATCGCCAAACTGCTCCCGGACGGATC
The DNA here is from genome assembly GCA_002796165.1 of Nitrospinae bacterium CG11_big_fil_rev_8_21_14_0_20_56_8. Lineage (GTDB taxonomy): Bacteria > Nitrospinota > Nitrospinia > Nitrospinales > VA-1 > 21-14-0-20-56-8. The sequence continues at coordinate 3,883 of PCWF01000231.1, read as the reverse complement.
GGCCGCCGAAGGAGCCGAAAAAATCGCCGACACCGGCGAACCGCTCGAAACGGTGATGGAACTGCTCAAGGACTGGGAAAAACTGCGCCGCACGCGCCGGTGGATTCTTGAAAACTCCGGCATGGACCTTGCCGTCTCCCCTCCCGTGTTCCACGCGCTCCTCAAAATCTCGCGCATCAATTTCATCGAGTCGGCCACCCGCAACCTCGACGTCGAGGTGGTCTCGCTCAAGGAGACGCGAGGTCCCACCGACCCCGTGGCGGTGGGGCATTTGAACACCGCGCTCCGCGAATTGTACCGTTCGCTGGAGGCGATCCGCGAAGCGATGTTGAAGGACTTTCCCGATCCGCTTCTCAAGAATAACATCGATATCGCACACCTCGACCGCATCGACGGCTTCCTCGTCGAAACGCTGGGAGCGCAGAAGAATCAGCTGAAGGCCCTGTTCGGTGCGGGGCGACTGGGGAAGATCGAGAAGGAGTTTCAGGACCTGTTTCCCGACTGCCCCAGGGCGCACCCGTTACGCGAGACGGCGAAACAGGTGGCGAAAGAGATGGATCTTTACCGGGCAATGCAGAAGGGAAACGAGAAATGGTCGGCGCTGAACCTCGACCTCTTTCCCATCGTGAGGCGGGACGGGCTGAGTCAACTCCTGCAAAATATCCAGGAGATGGGAACGCTCCTGTGGAACCTCGTTTACCTGAACCCCGCCGTTGAACGATCGGCCCGCCTGGCGGGAATCGACCTCGCCGACATCGCCACGCTCTTCCCACCCAAATAAAGCCCGGAGGAGGGGTCGAATTTTGTATGCGATTCCCCTCAAACGGGATGGATAGCAGGACGGGTGGCGGGTTCAACCTCCCCCTGCAAGGGGGTTAGTGGGATTTGACCTGGAAGCCTTCTTCCTTGTCCAGCAGGAGGTGTTTGATACCGGTTATTTTTTGCGCTTCCCGCAGGGCCTCCTTGCCGTCTTCCTTGATCTTGTTGAGGCGCATGTCGAGCCTCAGGAGGTTGGTGAACAGGGGAAGAAACCTGGCCATGGCCTTGGCCCCCTCGTCGGTGATGTTGTTGTCGGAGAGCACCAGGTTCTGCAGGCTGAGCAGGTTGTCGGAAACGGCGAGGAACTTCACTCCGTCGTTGCCGAGGGCGTTGTAGAACAGGTTGAGCGAGGTGAGGTTCTTGAGGTACGGGGAGGTGGCGAGGTATTTCGCGCCGCGCGTGCCGATCAGGTTGGTCCCCATTTCCAGCGTCGTCAGTTCTTCCAGGAAATCCATGTTGGCCACGTCTTTCGCCCCGTACTCCTTGAGGTAACAGGCCGTCAGGTCCAGGGTCTTCCCGTCTTTGCTGAGGTTGGACCTCACCACCCGCACGGTTTCCTCAAACGATTTGCTCCAACCCTTGGCCTCTTTGCTTCCTTCATAATCCATTGCAATTCTCTCCTGGTACTGCCGCGCTTGCGGGGCTTGTTTTTCAATTCAGCGTCACATACCCGATCCCCCCCGGTCCAGCCTGGCGCCCCCGGCAACGATTTTTGGGGGCCTCCATTAGCGGGCTCTGTTGCCTTGCTCAATCAATGTTCTATGGGATTTCCCGTGGGAGGATCGAAAGGGATTATACCTTGCTTTTCCCGGCGGGAACAGGGGTTTCTTCCGCTCTGCTCCGGGGGTGCGGGGAAAATGGGATTTCGGCGTTCTCGTCCCGGGTAATTTGTTGGAATTTTTCCGGAAATCTAATATGATGGGGCCATATAGGTATTATCTCCAATCGAACACAGGAGCAGATTCATGGCCAACCCAGCCATTCAATCCGATTTGGAACTCAGCTTGGGAAACAACGTGATCGTCACCCAGATGACGCAAGCCATCAACTGGGCGAGAAAATATTCGTTCTTCATCTACCCCTTCATCACCGCCTGTTGCGGCATGGAGTTCATGTCCGTGGCGGGTCCGCGTTACGACCTGGACCGGTTCGGCGCGGCCTTTCCCCGGTTTTCTCCCCGGCAGGCGGACTTGTTGATGGTGGTGGGAACCATCAGCCACAAGCAGGCGCCCATCCTGGTCAAGGTGTACAACCAGATGACCGAGCCCAAATGGGTGGTGGCTTACGGGGTGTGCACCGTGTCCGGCGGATTTTACGACAACTACGCCACGGTGATGGGAATCGACACCATCATCCCCGTGGACGTTTACATCCCCGGTTGCCCGCCGCGGCCGGAAATGGTGATCGACGCTCTGATCAAACTGCAGGACAAGGTGCAGGCGGAAACTCTGGCGGACCATGTGAAGGGTCCGTCCATGGTGACGCCCGCGTCCCGGCTGTAATCGACCGATTCCAAATCAAAGGCCGCCCCGCAAGGGCGGCCTTTTTTTTCGTCCCCTTCCCGTTTCGCGGGCGGTTCGCTCAAGGATTTCTTCCGCGGATCCCCGCCAGAAGTTTCTCCGCTCCCTTCCGTTCGATCCCGGTCATCTCCTCGAAGCCGAGCATGCGTTCCACCCCCGCCAGTTTCTGCTGGACGAAGGCGGAGAAATCCGCGCCATCGCCCGCTTCAAGCTTAATCTCCCCTTCGGGCGAAAGCACGCGCTGTTTGAGGTAGTGAAAATACAATCGCAACCGTTCTCCCGGATCGCTCATTTTCAACTGGTACTGGAGGTGGAGCAGGGATTCGTTTTTGCGGTCGATGCGGTAGCCGAGGCGGGTGTTGTCGTCGCGGTCCATCTGGCTCCCGAAGATCTCGAAGGCCTGTTGTCGAAGCGCCTCTCCCGACTGCACGGGCGGCGGGGGAAGCTGTTTGGCGGCGGCCAGATCGAGAAGGTAGGAGGGAATTCCCGTCCGCTCGCTCAGGTAGGCCGCCTTCAGGGGATGCTCCCGGTTCAGGCGGCTCACCTCGGCGAACAGGGGCTCCATCTCCCTCACGGCGCGCTCCAGCCGCTGTAACGCTTCGGGTTCGAAGGGATTCATGAACCATTGCACCTGGGGGGGCACGGCGCTTCCTTCGGCCACCGGATGGCTGAAAAACCGGTCCATCACCTGGGGAAAGTCGGGCATGAAAAAGGCCGTCACCACGTTGGCGAAATAGGGATAGTTGAGAAGCAGGAACCGGGCATCGAGACGCGCGTTCAGCGCGTAGGCTTCCAGCTCGTTGGGATGCCCCAGAAACGCCTGGGCCAGGTGAAGCGTTTCGTGCAAGTGAGTGTTCAGGCCGTAAACGCGGTTGTCCACGATAATGGTTCGCGGGGAGACGCGGATGGTGTCGAAGGTGGCATGCGCGAACTGATCCGCCGAGAGCAGAGGCCCCGCCCACGATTGGATGAGATACTGGCGGAGCGGAACGGCGGGGAGGCCGGGTTTGCCACGGCGTCGCCCTGGCGCGCCGGGCTGGCTTGCGCCCAGCCGGGCGAGGACCGTTTCCATGCGGCGCGCGGCCTTGCCCGTCAGGTCGGCGGGGTCGTGGCAGGCATCGCACCCGAAGGTTTTGAATCCGGGAATGCGGAACACCGTCGACTCCGCCTGCCCGGCCAGTTGCACCGTTTGCGCGACCTCATCGAGGGCGGCAACGGGGAGGGCGAGTTTCAGAGGGGGGTGCGCGTCCAGCAGACGCTCCAACTCCCCGGTTCCCCCGATCATGGGCGGACCGGATAGGACGCTTGAGGGAAACCCAAACGCCGCAGTTCCGATAAGGAACAGGCCGAAAGCCCGGAGGCCCCGGAAAGTTTTCTTGCGCTCCAGATTCGGCCGCTCAGACATGGGCAAGGCCCCCGGACCCGGGTTTCATGGCCGCTATTTGGGCTGAACGATATTCAACCGTTGCCAGACGGTGATGACCTTTCGTCCGTTCCGGTCCTCTTTCTCTCCATCCCATACCGCGAAGGCCACCAGGGCGGGG
>PCWF01000138.1 GCA_002796165.1 Nitrospinae bacterium CG11_big_fil_rev_8_21_14_0_20_56_8 | reverse complement strand
CGGCGAACTTTCCAGCAACACAAAGGAACGCAAGAATGGTCGCTCTCCCGCAGCTTGATAGCGATGCAACGCCGTTTTCGGCGGCACGTATTGATGACGATGTGTTCGATGCCATGCGCAAAAAGAATCTGGCGCGCTGGCCGACCGGGCAGGAAATCGATCTCGACGAAGCATCCGCCTATCACCGCGCACTGCCCAGGCACAAACAGCTCGGTTGGGTCATGCGGCAGGCCGATGCCGAGGGCCGGTGCCTGACGCAACCGCGAGGCGGCTTCGGTACTTTGGAGCTGCAAAAGGAACTGATGATCTGTCTCGACAAGGAAGGACAGGCGGACATCGTGCCGACGACGACGGACAGCTATACCCGCAACGAGCAGTGGGAAAATGCCGGACGCGGGATCGAGGAATCGAAAAAAGCCGGACGCTCGATGCTGAACGGTTATCCGATGGTCAACTATGGTCCGAAGACCACCCGCCAGCTGATCGAGGCCATCGACAAGCCAGCGATTGTGCTGTCCGGCACGTCGATGCCGAAGCTGACCTGCGAGGTCGGGTTTGCTGCCGGTTATTCCGGGTATCTGGGATCGGGGCTCGCCTATACCACGTCTTACACCAAGGAACTGTCGATTGAACAAGGCATCCGCAATTACCAGTATCTGGACCGACTGGCGGCCCGTTACGCCGAGCTTGGTGTCGACTTGCATCGCCGTCAGCCGGGGTTCCTGACCGGCACCAACATCCCGCCATCGATTGCGATTCTGACCTGCATCGTCGATGCGTTGCTGGCCGCCGCACAGGGGGTTCGCAATTACGGTCTGGAACTGGGCCAGACCCTGCATCTGGTGCAGGATGCGGCGGCCATCAGAATGGCCCGCGAACTGACCCAGGAGTATCTGGTCAAGCTCGGCTACACCGATATGTTCACACCGGTGACGTCATTGCACTGGATGGGCGCATGGCCTTATGACGATGCGCAATGCGAAGCCCTGGTCGCTTATGGCGGGACACTGGCGGCGATTGGCGGTGCCGTCAGCGTGACGACGAAATCATCACACGAAGCGTTCGGCATTCCAACGCCGCAAGCCAACGCAGCCGGTCTGCGCAGCACCCGCATGGCGATCTATCTGGCGCGCCACATCCGCCTTGATGAAATGCCGGAATTCAAAGTCGAATGCGAAATGATCGCCAAGGAAGTCCGTCCGGTGATGGACAAAATCCTTGAAATGGGTGACGGCGACGTCGCCATCGGCACCATCCGCGCCTGTGAAGCCGGGGTTATGGATATCCCGTGGTCGCCCAACAACTTTATGAAAAGCCGCGTCATGCCGGCCCGCGATATCGATGGTTATCTGCGCTTCTATGACTGCGGCTTGATGCCGATGGACAAGGACGTCATGGATTATCATCACGAAAAGCTCCGCAAGCGGGCGGAACGCGATCATGTTGCCTTTGATCATGAACTGGCCGTGGCCAGTGTTTACGAAATGTCGGAAAGTCTGGAAACCCTGATCCCGTTCCTGTGGGCCGCCGAATGACAGCTTAAAGCCCGAACAAGGCCCGCCGGAGCATATTCAATCCAACAATAAAAATCGCGATCAACAACAGTTTCCTGAACACAACCTCGTTGATATAGCGCCGCGACCGTTCACCGATCAGAACACCTGCCATGGCTGGCACGCAAGCTGCCAGCGACAAATCCAGGCGCGAACCGCTCAACACGCCGTTGTAAAAATAAAACGCCGCCAATGGCACCGCACCCAGCAGATAAATGCTGGTAACGGAGCGCACCCACAAATCCTTGTCGAGCTTCAGCATAAATAGAAACATCATGATCGGCGGCCCCCAGATACTGGTCATGCCGCCCATGATACCGGCGATCAATCCAGCCACAGGGCCTATTATTTTCTCAGCGCGCGGGCTTAGCGGCTTTGCGTTGGGTCGATAAAGCTGTGATCCGGAGAATATCACCGCGCTGGCACCGGTCATGGCAATCAGAACCCATGGCGCCACCAGCGTAACGAATTGCGACCCGGCATAGAGCGCGCACAGGAAAACCACCCCCAGAGCCCAGAACCGTTTTATGGGCTGCATGAAGCTGCCGTTGCCGGACACCTGCCAGATGTTGCTCAGCACGATTGGCAAAATCACCAGTGCCAATCCGGTCTGACCGTCGACAAAATTCAGGGCAATCGCCAGCGTGACAATCGGCATAGCAACGCCGCTGACCCCTTTGGCCAGACCGCCCAGGAAAATCGACAACGTCAGCCAAAAGACAATGTCAGGGGGAAAGCCGAACATGCTCAGGCCATACCGATGCGAACGGTATCCTTGATGAAGGATGCATGATCGGAAAAATCAGGCCGCGACGCCGGCAGTTGTACCGCACCGTTTTCAACGACCATCGGTTCGGCAAAAAGCATCTGGCGGGGTTTCAGGAAGCCGTTCATTTCACCGGCATTATCAATCATTCTGTGCGCAACACAACATTCCATCCAGCAACCAAGGTCAGCGGCGACCCCGTTCCCAAGCACCGGCGTCATACCAAGATCACGGATCAGCTTTAACTGTTTCACCAATGCGTCGATACTGCCGGCTTTCATCAGTTTCAACTTGATGAAGCTGACCCCGCCGAGTGCCGCGGCGCGTTCGATTTCCGCGGCTCCGTAAATACTTTCATCCAGCATGAACGGCACATTGGAAACCCTGGCGATAGCCCCGGCGGCATCCCAGTCATCCATGTGACAGGGCTGTTCGAGCAATTCAATTTTTTGCGGATCGACGCGCGTTGCAAAGGCAAGGCCATCTTCTTTTGAATAGCCCTGATTGCCATCGATGCGGATCATCACATCATCGGGCAATCTGGATTGAATAAAGGCCGTCCGCTTCAGATCGCTCTCCAGCTCCCAGCCCACCTTGACCTTGATGGTCTTGTAACCGTTGGCCGCATGCCCGGCGATTTCCGCGTCTATCCCGGCTTCGTCGGTCGCATTGAGAATGGCCAGCAACGGCACCTGCACATCAGCCTCCGGCGAAAGCATCGGGTGCCCTTCAAGCATTTCCACCGCGCTGACCAATGCGGTAACGCTGAACGGAACATCATGATGATGGCGCAATGTCAGGTCTTTGGCGGCCGCGAACGTTTCCCCAACCATCGTGAGGGCCAGCCGCCGCATCGCCTGCCAGCAACTCTCGATGGTCTCGGCGGTATAGCCGGTCAGGATTGTCGCTTCACCAAAACCGGAACGCCCATCTCGATCAATTACTTCGGCAATCACCGTATCGAATGCAGTGACCGGCCCGAACGACAGTTTATAGGGAACCGTTAGCGGCAGCGACAACCGTTCAAGCCGCACCTCGGCGATCCGTTTGCTCATTCGATACCCTCTCCGACGACCGTTGCCATTGCCAGTACTGCTGCCTAACATCGTAACCATAATGAATACGAAAGGTCAGGTCATGCTCAGAGGAATAGATCATCTCGTTTTATGCGTTAATGATCTGAAAAAAGCACGCAGCGTCTATGAAGCCCTCGGCTTTACCATGACGCCGATTGCCCAGCATCCGTTCGGCACCGGCAATACCCTTGTGCAAATGGATGGTTGTTTCCTCGAAGTCCTGGCGGTCACACAGCCCGGCGACATTACCGAAGCCGATGGCGCGCATTTCAGCTTTGCCGCCTTCAACCGGGATTTCCTGAAATCCCGAGAAGGGATGTCGATGCTGGTGCTCGACAGCACCGACGAGGTTGCTGACCGGTCCGAGTTTCTCGACAAAGGCCTGCATGTCTATGCGCCGTTTGAATTTCAGCGACTGGCGAAACAACCGGACGGCAGCGAACACACCGTCGGTTTTTCCCTGACCTTTATTAGCGATCCGAGCCTTGCGGACCTCGGCTTCTTCACCTGCAAGCAGTGGCGCCCGGATCTGTTCTGGAAACCCGATTATCAACAACACGCCAACGGCGCGCTCAGCATTGATGAGGTTTTTGTCATTACCCCCGAGCCATCACAAGGCGCTGCGTTTCTGGCGGCCTTCGCCGATGGCGTGGTTGAGGACAGCGGCACCGGCGTCCTTAAAGTCAAAACAGCCCGGGGCTCGCTTGGCCTTTATACACCGCACGCTTTTGAGGCACGGTTCCCCGGCGCTT
>PCWF01000246.1 GCA_002796165.1 Nitrospinae bacterium CG11_big_fil_rev_8_21_14_0_20_56_8 | reverse complement strand
GGCGGGCATCACGATGGCTGTCGCCATGGTTTCCGCATTGACCGGAGTCCCCGTGCGCAACAGCCTCGCCATGACCGGGGAGTTGACTTTGAGCGGAAAAGTCCTGGCCATCGGCGGCCTCAAGGAAAAATCCCTCGCCGCGCACCGGGGAGATATTTTTCAGGTCATCATTCCCAAAGACAACGAAAAGGATCTCCCCGATATCCCCGCAACCATCCGCAAGGAGATGGAGTTCATTCCCGTCAAGAATATGGACGAGGTGATCGATCTCGCCTTTGACGGAAAATTCAGGCTTGGAAAAAAGAAATCCGGGTCCAAGAAGAAAAAAGCGTCGCGTCCTTCCCGATCCTCCACTTCCCGCCCCACCGTCACCACATTGAACTGAGGACTTTCGAGCCCTTTCGCCTCCGAAGAGGCAGGCCGGATTATGCGTCCGGATTCCCCGTATCCAGGGTTCCGAGAATCCGCGCCGGATTGCCGGCCACCACGCTGTTGGGCGGAACGTTTTTCAACACCACGCTTCCCAGTCCCACGATACAGGGACCTTCAATGAGCGTGTCCTGGAGGATGCGGCTTCCCGAACCCAGATAACAACTCTCCCCGATCACTACGCGCCCGGAAACACACACCCCGCTGGCAAGAATGGAATAATCCCCCACCCGGGAATCGTGGTTGACCACCGTGCCCGGAAGAATGTCCACGTGGTTGCCGATCCTGACGTCGACGCCGATCGTCACGTGGGGAAAAATCACGACTCCGCGCCCGACCTGGCTTCGCGGGGAAATACTGGCGGTGGGATGCACGAGGGTTTCGTACCCTTGCGGATCCGGCTCGATCCGATTCAGGATGTCCTTCGCCCGCCAGAAATTGCGGATGCCGCGCATGGCCGGCACCAGACGCGCGCCTTGCATCTCCCGCGCCTTGTCGAGCGGGCCCAGCACCGGGTATCCGAAAACCTCCGTGTTCCACTTGCCGGGGTCGTCGTCGAACAGGCCCAGGACCTCGTAAGTTTCACCCGCGCGGTTGATGTCCTCAATCAGGCCCAGCACTTCCCGGGCCGAGGCTCCGGCTCCCAAAACGACCAGGGCCTTGACCCCGTTTTTATTTCCCGCAGATTTCTTTGATGGCATGGGCACACTCGCGGATCTGTTCCTCGGCAATGTCCGAGTACATGGGCAGGGCGATTCCGTGTTCGATCACGTGTTCGCTGACGGGAAGGCTCCAGTTCTGCGGTCGGTAAGGGGCTTCCTGGTGAGCATTCATATTGGACCGGCGCGTGGCGATTCCCCGGTCAAGCAGTTTTTGCATCAACTCTTTCGCCGTGACCGGAGCTTCGGCGGTCCATCCCGCCGCAAACGTCTGCCAATTGGTGCGAACGCCGGGAATTTCTCTCTGCGGCCTCAGCCACGGCAAGTCCGCCAAAAGATCATGGTACAAGCGCGCGCCCCGGCGCCGCGACTCGATCATGGCATCCAGCCGTTTCAACTGCTCGATTCCCACCGCGGCCTGGATGTCCGTCAGGCGGAAGTTGAATCCGGTCGAAACATAATTTTCAAACACCACCTTGCGGGACTCATGGCGCTCCAGGTCCGAAACACCCATGCCGTGGTGCCTGAGAAGCCGGGCGTTCCGGTCCCCTTCCGGCCAGGCGGAAGTCAGCATGCCTCCATCGCCGGTGGTAATGACTTTACGCGGATGAAAACTGAAACACGCGAAATCCCCGTGCGGTTTGCCGATGGGCTCCCAGGCCGTCCCGCCGTCAAAGCTGATTTCGCTTCCCAGGGCGCAGGCGGCATCCTCCACAACCGGCAGGTGATAGCGGCGGGCGATATCGAGCAGGCGTGGCATGTCGCAGGGCATGCCCAACTGGTGGACGGGCATGAGCGCGGCGATTCGTCCGCGCCGCGCCGGCTCGACAAACGTCCAGGGGGATTCCCCCACCGCCAACCGATCGGTATCCTTGTAAAACCATTCTCCCTCCCGCCGCTCGCAATCTTCCCGGAGGACCCGTTCCACTTCATCCGGGTCCAGGTTGAAGGTCTCGGGCTGGATATCGACGAACACCGGTTCCGCCCCGCAAAAACGGACGGAGTTAGCGGTGGCGATGAAACTATGACTGACGGTGAGGACCGCGTCGCCCGGCCGCACCCCTGCAATTCGAAGCCCCATGCTCAGGGCGGCGGTGCAGTTGGAAACCGCGCAGGCGTGGGCGGCGCCGGTGGTCCGCGCGAAATCCGCCTCGAATTGCGCCACGCGGGGGCCCTGGGTGACCCATCCGGACAAGACCGCTTCCGCCGCGGCACGCGCTTCTTCCTCACCCAGGCTGGGTTTTGCAAAGGGGATCATGAAATCCGTTGAAGGTGAAAGTTACCAGTTTCTTCCCGTCTCGCCGGTGATGAGGGCGGCGACGCCGAGCGGATGATTGCGGAAATACTCGACGGTTTCACGAAGACCGGCATTGAAATCCACTTCCGGTTTCCACCCGCAGAGAGCGCGAAATTTTCCGCTGTCGGCAAAGAGGCGGCCCACATCGCCGGGACGCGGATTTTGAAAGTCGACGTGCACCGGTTGTTCCGGCGCGGCGAGAGCGGAGATTTTCTCCGCCAGCTCCCGGATGGAGATTTCGAAACCGGTGCCGATATTCAGAGTCTGCCCGACCGCTTCGGGATGCTCCCCGGCGAGGATCAGCCCCCGTGCGACATCTCTCACAAAAGTGAAATCGCGCGCATGGGATCCATCGCCAAACACCAGTATGGCCTTGCCGTTGAGCACCCGCACGATCGATTTGGGGATGACCTCCCCCGCATCCCCCTCGTAATGCGAACGAGGACCGAAGGTGTTAAAAGGGCGAATGACGACGGTCTCCATGCCATAGGACCGGTGAAACGCGCGCGCATATGCCTCTCCCGCCAGCTTGCTCGCCCCGTAAACCGTCTCGGGGCGTGCGGGATGACTTTCGGGCATCGGAACATACTGGGCGGTCCCGTAGATCTCCGACGAAGAACAGTAGACGAACCGCTTCACTTTCGCCTCGCGCGCATGAAGCAGAAGATTGAGAGATCCCTCGGCATTGACCCGGTGATTTTCGAAAGGCTTGGCGATCGAGTGGCGGACGCCGAGGCACGCCAGGTGGAACACCACCTCCACGTCCTGCAGAATCGGCCGGACATCTCCGGAATTCAAAATATCGCCTTTTTGAAACCGGAACCGTTCCGAGCCTTCATGCTGGCAAATGTTTTCGGCCTTGCCGTTGGCCAGGTTGTCCAGAACCCGCACCTCACAGCCCCGATCCATCAGCATATCCACAAGGTGGGAACCGATAAAACCCGCCCCGCCCGTCACCAAACAAATTTTTTTGTCGATCGTCATAACTGGACTTGCGAATATTCCCTTGCGGTTGATTTTTCTCCGGGAAAAAATTTATCGGTCGCCGCGCAGGTTGATAAACTTCGCGGGGTTCCCGGCCCACACTTCTCCCGGCGGAACGTCTTTAGTGACCACGCTTCCCGCACCGATCACCGCTCCCTTGCCGATGTGGATCCCGCACAGGATCGTAGCGCCGGAACCGATGGAAGCTTCGTCATCGATCCGCGTGGGCACCACGGCCCAATCCCCGTCGCGCATGGTCGCCCCGCCCGGATTGACGGTTCGCGGAACCCGGTCGTTGATGAAGATAACACCGTGGCCGATGAAAACCCGTTCTCCCAGCGACACCCCCTCGCACAGGAAGGAGTGGCTCTGAATTTTGCAGTCGTTCCCGACGGTCACACCCTTCTGAATTTCCACGAACGCCCCGATCCGCGTTCGGGAGCCGATCCTGCACCCATACAGGTTGATGAATTGGGAAAGAAAAACATCCTCACCCAGGACAACATCGTCCGCGATGCATCGATACACCGGGTTCATTTGGCGGTTTCCTCAATCAAGACGAATCTGCGCCCCATTGCTTTCGAGCGACCGGTCGGAGGCTTCCAGCAAGCGCACGACCTCGAATCCGGCCCGGGCATCATTATGGGGGTTCTGCGAATTTTTAATGCATTCGGCAAAATAGTCCACTTCCATCTTCAGAGCTTCCACATGGGGGATATTGGGAGAAATCATATCCCCCATCCGGTACTCGGCCAGAAGATCGTAAACACCCTTCTGCGTTTTGATGTCGACGCCCTTGTCGTAAATCTTCAGCGTCTCCTCCTGTTCGAGATCGTTCCAGACGAGCATCTTCCGGCTTCCCCCCACCAGGGTCTTGCGAATCTTGACCGGAGACAACCAGTTGACGTGGAAATGCGCGATGAGGT
>PCWF01000210.1 GCA_002796165.1 Nitrospinae bacterium CG11_big_fil_rev_8_21_14_0_20_56_8 | reverse complement strand
AAGGTCATCAAGGTCATCACTTCGATTGCGGAGCAGACCAATCTCCTCGCCCTCAACGCCACCATCGAGGCGGCCCGCGCCGGAGAAGCCGGGAAGGGATTCGCCGTGGTGGCCAACGAGGTGAAGGAGTTGGCCAACCAGACCGCCAAGGCCACCGAGGACATCAGCAAGAAAATCGAAGCCATCCAGCTGGATACGGACAGCTCGGTCACGGCCATCGAGGAGATCACCCATATCATCAACGAGATCAACGATATCTCCAGCACGATTGCGAGCGCCGTGGAGGAACAGACGGCCACGGTGGCCGAAATCGGGCGCAATATCACCGAGGCGGCCCAGGGAAGCGAAGAAATCACCCGCAACATCACCGGCGTGGCCCAGGCCGCGAGGAGCACCACCACCGGCGCCAGCGACTCCATGAGCGCCGCCAAGGAGCTCGAACTCATGTCCTCCGGGTTGCGCGAACTGGTGATCCGATTCAAGTGCTAGAATCGCTCTTTCCCCCCGCGCCCTCGGGCGCGGGGGGAAAGAACACCCCTCGCCGGGGAGGCACTGGGCCGGAATGCTTCGGTGGCGATTCATCGGCCACAATAGCATTGGACCGCCTGGCTTTGCGCCCGTGCGGCCAACACCCCTCGCCGGGGAGGCACTGGGCCGGAATGCTTCGGTGGCAATTCATGGGCCACAATAGCATTGGAACGCCTGGCTTTGCGCCCGTGCGGCCAACACTCCTCGGGGTCACACCGGGATCCCTCTCTTATCGCTCAGCGAATCTGCAGAGTGATGGAAATCCCTCCCATCACATCATTTAATTTGAAATCCGTCCGCGGACTCTCGGCATGCCCATTATGGCACTCGACACAGGAAGAGGTCACCGCCACATCGGGATAGACCGCCCTGAAATAGGCGACTCCGGCGGAATCGGTCCGTTCCGTATAGGGCGCCTGGGGGTGAGTGGATAAAGCATCCAGACCTTTTACCTCGAATTCATCGGCGGGACCGTTCTGCGGATTGATCGGCCAGAGACTGATCAGGCGAAAACCCATCCCCAGATTCTGCTGATCCACCCGGCGCGCCACGCTCAACAGGTACTGGGCCGGCAGGGGAAGCCCGTTCTCCGCCCACCAATACTGGGAAGCACGGATTTTCCCCCTGGTCTGGAGACGCTCGACAATTTGTTTCGCATATAAAGTTCGGTCGGCCTGCAATATGTTCCGGATATAATCCGCAATGACGTCCGGAGGAAACAGGGGTTCGGCGGATTCCCGGTCTCCGCTCGCCGCCGGAAGGGGCAGATCAATCAAAATGGCGCCCATCACTTCCCCTTTTTTAAAATCGGTCCTGGGACTTTTGGGGTGGTGGTTATGGCAGGACACGCAGGTGTCATTGTTGGCCACATCGGGATACACCGCCCTGAAATAAGACTTGCCGGAAATCCGCGTCACCCGGGTGAAGGGCTGGGCGGGATTGGCCGAGACCGATTCCAGGGCCGCGCGTTCCTCCTCCGAGCGGGGGCCGTTTTCCGGGTTGATGGGCCAGAGGCTCAGCAGACGGTACTGCATTCCCGTCGGAGCCCGGGCGGAAATTTCAGATGACTTTTTCAGGAACTGGGCCGGAAGAAGCAGGGCATCCTCTTCCTCCCATCGCTCCGTGGCCCGCAGGGACGTGGTTTTTTCCAGCCGGTCCACGATATACCCCGCGTAGATGGTCCGGTTGGCCTCGATAACGGCGTGGACGTAGTCCGCCGCCGTACGGGATGAAACCCCCTTCCCCGCTTCGCCAAACCCCGCCCTTCCGGAACCGGACAGGATAACAACCACACAACCTGCGCATAGCAATCTTCGAATCCGGTGAGGCATGCTGAAATCCTGAAACGTGAACGATCCAATGATCCCTAATACTCAGGATAAGACAATTTTTTTGCGAAGCAAAATTAAAGCATCTCCTCTTCGGACCGGACGGTTGATTACCCAAGGCAAATGGTATTACAATGGAAAGAACGCGCTTTTTCCTCCAGGAATCGGGGATCCTTTCACACGCGGGAGGCTTCGCAAAACACCCGGTAACCTGGAGCTTGCCTGCTTAAAACCCAGCAGGGTGGTTGGGGCAAAACGATCCATCAGGAATAAAATGAGGCGCCCCTTACTTTTCCCCGGTGCTCCCATGAAGAAATCCGGATTGATCCAGACGGCCATGCAGGATCTCACCGTCCAGATTCACCGACTCGGACGGGAGATGGAAGGGATCTCGGAAAGCTTGTCGCACGGAAGACGAAATGGAAAACTGACTTACGGTGAAACGGAGGAATTGCGCGCCAAAATAAACGCCATCTATGAAGAACGCCGCATTTTACTGATCAAGCAAAAACAATTCGGACGCCTGATTCCCGAATGGTGGCAGTAATCCGGTGCCGTTCCAACTTTGAACCCGATGTATGGAGGAATTTCCCCTCGCTTGATCCCGATGAGTTTCCCCACCCGCAACAATCCCCCCTTGTCCCTCCGGTTCAAGTGCATGCTGATCCTGGCCCTCGCCCTGATAACCTCCGCGTGCGCCAAACTTGAAGAATTTCCCCTGATCCTTCCGGTAGCTTCCGAACCCTCCGCAACTTTGCACAATGAACGGGGAATCGCCGAATTCAAAAAAGGGAATTACCTGGAGGCTTCCCTGCATTTTAATCAGGCGCTGACGGCGGACCGCACCACCGGGGAGATTCATTTCAACATGGGACTGGCCCTGCATATGAGAGGGGAACACGACCGAGCGCGTGAACATTTAAGGGAGGCCGTGAAGTACGCCAAAGGAGATGAGAAGATTCTGAACTCGGCCCTGGTTAAATCCTACCTGGGTCCGGAACCCTGAAAATATCGGCGCCCCGCTTCATGGCAAAACACCCCTCGAATTCAGTTGCAGAAACACCGGGTTTGGTTTAAGAAAGGGTGATCCCGCAGATAGGATGGGTCGGCATTGACGGAAATTTCATTACCGGGGGTGTAGCTCAGCGGAAGAGCGCTGTCCTCACACGGCAGATGTCACAGGTTCGATCCCTGTCGCCCCCATTCCCTTTCTATCTGCTTCCCTTCCGCGGGGGCCGGTTGCGCTTACTCGGTGGAGCAGGTTCGCTCCAGAATATAATACACCGGACAAAACCCTGTAAATGCGCTCTGCACCAGCGTGAGCCCCAACACCGCCGGAATCAGTAGCCAGAGCGGGTCCACCCAGTACCCCAGCCCCACTCCCAGACAGATCACAGCACCGGCGATTCCATCATGAATTCGTCTCTTGGTATTCAAGATGCTCCCTCCTGTTTTAATGGGACGCTTCCTCCCCAAATGCGGGGCGAAATTGGCCAGTCTATTGTGCTCGGTTCTTTAGAAAATGACAAGGACTTGGAACCCGACTCATCCTTTAAGGGATTCCGGGCCTCCACCCCTCTCATAAGGCGTTTTTAAAGTCGCCCTTTAAAAATCCCGCTCATCGGCGAACCTCCCCCTTGGACCATCGTGAAGGAGAAATTCAATCCAGAAGCATTTCCGCGGTCTGGACCAATTCTTCAATTTTGCCGGTCAGGATTTCATAATCGTCAGGAGAGAATTCGAGGCGCCTCATCCAGGTTTCGCTGGAAACCGCGGGTGGGAGGGGATGCACCACCCCATTGAGGATGCCGTTGGAGTTGGCAAGGGCATTGGCAATGGCCACCAGTTGCACAAGGTCCTCGGGAAATCCCGAAGACGGGAGACCCGCGTGGTGTCCTCTGACTCCCCGGACCAAAAGGTCCGATACCGGCCACCACCTTTCGATGAAACACGCTCCCAGCTCGGCATGCCCGATGCCGAATTGCTTCTCTTCCAGTTCCTGGAGAGGACGGGGATCCGTTTCGATCCGTTCGAGAAAGTCCCGATATTCCTTTTCCAACAGATGGTGGAAGACGAGGATCCCCATGTCGTGGAGGAGCCCCGCGAGGTAACTGATTTCCCGATCCTCCTTATCCTTGAGAAATTTCATGCTCAGGGTTCGAGACAAAAAACCCACCGCGAAAGAGTGCTTCCAGAAGCTCATATGGTCGAATCCGCGAAGCTTTTTAAAAGCCTTGGGAATCTCGACCGCATAAACCAGATCGAGAACCATTTTGACGCCGAGCCGGAGCACGGCGGAGTATGCCTCATCGGCTCTCTCCCTGCCCCCTCCGAAAAGGACGCTGTTTGCCAGCCGGATCAATTTTCCGGCCAATACCGGTTCAGTCTCGATCAACCCGGCGATTTCCGATAACGTACGCTATTTTTCGCACATTTGAAAAAGGAAAGTCCTCCCTCGGGTCTGTATAATTTGTTTTGGCCAAACAAAAACAGAACCCAAA
>PCWF01000117.1 GCA_002796165.1 Nitrospinae bacterium CG11_big_fil_rev_8_21_14_0_20_56_8 | reverse complement strand
CCACACCGACCGGATCCAGGGATGCGCGGCCAGGTTTTTCGAAATCCCGTCCAGATTGAGCATAAAAATATTTTCTCCCATCATTGGACCCGCCCGGGCCATCAGTTGTTCCCGGCTCAGCTTCCCATTGCCGTAAAGGACGACGCGCGCAATATCGAAACGCGGCGATTGGGTCAGGTACAGATAGCCAAAATACGCTCCGCTGGCGATTGCAAAGACGATCAGGGCGCGGGCAAGGCATCCCCAAAAGACTTCCATCACCTCCGCCGGATTGATATTGAGCCGGCGCTTACCCTTGGCCAGGCGGACCGTTCGCCCCTGCTTCTGCTTTTGCCGCCGTTTCGATTGCAGTTCCTCCCATGCGACCGTTGGGCTTCGGGTGGCTCCTCCAACCGCAAAATTCATGATGTTGACTCACGCCTCATAATCGAGCCTGGCACTATTCAAAATTTCGATGACGAGATCATCGAATTCCATCCCCATCTGCCGTGCCGCCATGGGAAGCAGGCTGGTGGCCGTCATGCCCGGAATCGTATTCATTTCCAGAACGTAGGGAACGCCGTCCGTGCCCAGGATCACGTCCACGCGCGGAACGCCGCGTCCCTTTAAAACCCGGAAAACCTCGACGGCGGTTTCGTGGCACCGCGAAACCTCTTTATCCGTTAAATCCGCGGGGCAAAAATAATCCGTTTTCCCCTTCGTGTATTTGGCCTCGTAGTCGTAGAATCCGGACTTGGGCCGGATGTTCACGATCGGCATCGGTTCTTCCCCCTTCATTCCGATCGCAAGAAGTTTGCCCTCGATGAACTTTTCCACCAGCACCTCATCCGAATAGGTGAACGCCAGCTCAAGCGCACCGGCCCAGTCCTTTTCTTCCCGGACGATGGTCACCCCGATGCTCGAACCCTGGTTGGACGGTTTGACCACCACCGGCAGATCCGGCTTGCGTGTCCCGGAGGGATTTTTTTTGTAATACACCACATAGTCTGCCGTGGGGATACCGTTCACCTTGAAAATCTCCTTCGAGATCACCTTGTCATAAGCGATGGCGCTTCCGAGCACGCCCGATCCCGTATAGGGAATCCTGGCATATTCAAGAATGCCCTGAATGGTTCCATCTTCCCCGAACGTTCCGTGCAACGCGACGAAAGCAAGGGAGATTCCGCTTTCCACCACCTGCCGGGCCACGTTTCGTGTTACGTCGATGGGAATGCAGTCGAGATCTTTTCTCAACAGCGCATCGACGACCGCCCGCCCGGTGGTCAGCGACACCTCCCGTTCCGGGGACAGTCCCCCCATCAGTACCCCGATCTTTTTGCCCTTCAAGCGGTTCAAAACAAACACTCCACGTACAATTAAGAGAGGTCCGCCTCCGGCCTTCGGCCGAAAGGCCGGAGACAAAGGAGAGGGGGGTAACCTTTGCAGACGGACCTTTTATTCGATTCATCACAGTCACGCACATCGGCCCTGCCGGGCCGCATTTTACGTCCTTCAATCACCGATGATCACCAACTCCCGTTGCAGGTCGATTCCGAATTTTTCCTTGACTCCCGCCTCGATATGCTCCATCAACATCAAAACGTCCTGCGCCCGGGCTTGTCCCTTGTTGACGATGAAGTTCGCATGCCGGAGCGATACGGTGGCGTCTCCGAAACTGGCTCCCTTGAGTCCCGCCGCCTCAATCAGGCGTCCGGCGGCATCCCCCTCCGGGTTTTTGAAGATGGACCCCGCGTTGGGAATCGTCAACGGTTGCTTGGCGCTCCGCCGCGACAGGTGGTCGTCCATCTTCGACCGGATGGCGAAGGAGTCTCCCTTTTCAAGTTCCAGTTCCGCCTCGAACACGATTCCTTCTCCAGCGGGAAACACCGTTTTGCGATACTCGAAAGTGAGTTTCTCGCGGGGAATGGATTCCACCTCGCCCCGTTGATTGATCCGGCTGATACTCCGGGTGACCTGGCCGATCTCCGTCCCCTCCGCCCCGGCGTTCATGATCAACGCTCCGCCCAGGGATCCGGGAATGCCCACCAGGTGCTCGATGCCGGTCAGCGAATACCTGGCGGCGAATTTGGCGAGGTAGGACATCTTTGCTCCCGCCTGTGCTTTGATCACGGCTTTTTCCGTTCCGTCGATCGTCTTGAAGAAGAGCGGCCGCTTGATTTCCTTGAATGCGTCCTTGAGAGAAACCACGATCCCGCGAATTCCCCGGTCGCGCACCAGAAGGTTGGTCCCTTCGCCCAATATGAAAACCGGGGAATCGCCCCGATGCTTCTGGATGGTTTGCAGGTCCTCGATGTCCTTCGGGAGAATAAATACATCCGCGGGACCGCCGATGCGGAGGGAGGTGTGCCGGCTCATCAATTCATCCAGCCGCACCTCGCCTTTAATATTTTTCAGCCAATGGTAAGAGGGTTTCATGGTCGCTCTCGGGTAGATTTTGCGTCCTAAAACGGTTTTCTGGACCCCCGGTCTGACGAAATGGGAGGTATTGAGCGCGGCACCATGCCGGGCCAAGCTGATCAATCTCCGCTTCAAGGGTTCGCTCAACATATCAGGTTATTCCTTATTCAAGGTTGGATGTTCCCTTCAGGGACAGGGTATTGAGGATCTGCGGTCCCAGCTCCCAAACGTCTCCCGCCCCCAGGGTGGCCACGACCGCTCCCGGAGAAAGAAATCGTTTCAGCTGGGGAAGAACGTCGTCCCGATTCTCAACGTACTCCACGCTCTTGTGCCCGTATTGACGGATGCCGTCTGCCAGCAGACGCGAGTTAACGCCGGGAATGGGGTTTTCTCCGGCGGGGTAGATATCCATGACGATCAAATGATCCGCCTCGTTAAAGGCAGGGAAAAAATCCTTCAGCAGATGTTGCGTCCGCGAGTACCGGTGCGGCTGGAAGATGACCGTCAACTCCCGGCGCGGCCAGACATCCTTGATGGCCTGGAGGGTCGCGCGGATCTCTGCGGGGTGATGGCCGTAGTCATCCATGACCACCAGCGAATCCGATTGGTGCAGGATCTCGAAGCGGCGTCCCACCCCGGTGAAATCCTTGAGCGAATCCGCGATGGTCTGGAAGTCCAACTCCAGTTCCATTCCCACCGCTACCGCCGCGAGTGTGTTACAGGCGTTGTGGCGGCCCGCGGCGCCCGAGCGAATCTCCCCCAGTTCTTTTCCCTTGTGGTAAACGGTGAAATAGGTTTTCAACCCATCGACCATGATATTGCGCGCCGTGTAATCCGCCTGGCTGGTGAGCCCATAGGTGATGTAACGTTTTTCCACCTTGGGGATCAGCGACTGGATGTTGCTATCGTCCAGGCAAAGCACCGCGCAACCGTAGAAGGGAACATTGTTGATGAAGTTGAGAAAGGTCTTTTTCATTCGTCCCAGGGTTTTATAAAAATCCATGTGCTCCTTGTCGAGCGTGGTGACCACGGCGATCGTCGGCGTCAGATGCAGGAAGGAGCCATCGCTCTCATCCGCTTCGGCGACCAGGAACTGGCTTTGTCCGAGTTTCGCATGGCCCCCCGTGTGCTTGAGCTTGCCGCCGATCACGACGGTGGGATCCAGGCGTCCCCCGGCGAGAACGGTGGCCACCAGCGAGGTGGTCGTGGTTTTCCCGTGGGTCCCGGCGATGGCGATTCCGTATTTCATCCGCATGAGTTCTGCGAGCATTTCCGCGCGGGGAATGACGGGAATCATATTCCGCTTGGCCGAAAGGACCTCCACGTTGTCGGGCCGAATGGCGCTGGACACGACGACGACCTGGGCCCCTTCGACGGCATCGGGATGGTGCTCATAGCGTATCCCGGCGCCCAGTTTTTCCAACCGGGACGTGACCGCGCTACGGCCCTTGTCCGACCCTGTCACCTCGTATCCCTCATTGAT
This sequence comes from Nitrospinae bacterium CG11_big_fil_rev_8_21_14_0_20_56_8, assembly GCA_002796165.1. GTDB lineage: Bacteria > Nitrospinota > Nitrospinia > Nitrospinales > VA-1 > 21-14-0-20-56-8. The sequence goes on along the minus strand of PCWF01000117.1, from coordinate 188 downwards.
GAGAACTTCCGCAATTCCGCTCATTCCGGCGCCTCCAATGCCGATGAAGTGAATCCGCCTGGTTTTTCCTAGAAACATGACATCAGGTGTTTCGTCTCCGATTGCCCTTGCAACCGGGAAGACCGGGTTTCCTCCATCAACTGGAGGCAGATCTGTTTCACCTTCTCGGTCGCTTCCCGCTTGCCCAG
>PCWF01000268.1:5902-7002 GCA_002796165.1 Nitrospinae bacterium CG11_big_fil_rev_8_21_14_0_20_56_8 | reverse complement strand
ACTGCCAAATCTCGAATCCAATTCATGGCCCACCCCAAGTTAGAAAACTGCAATAAGAAAGGTGAATTGAAAGCTTACAGTACAGGAGACAACCAACCTCTCGGGATTTTGCGGCCACCAATGAATAAACTCAAGCCATAAAACGGTTCCGAATCGAGGGGAAACAGGATGACCGTGGAAAGACAAACTCCACATGACGAACGATAGCCCCGGGAGTTTGGCCTTAAGCCCGTTCTGCTAGCACCACTCGCCGTGGGGGGCGCTGGGCCGAAACGGGCGATGGCCATGGATGGGTAACGACAGCCTCGGGAGTTTGGCCTTGCGCCCGTTCTGCTAGCACCACTCGCCGTGGGGGGCGCTGGGCCGAAACGGGCGATGGCCATGGATGGGTAACGATAGCCCCGGGAGTTTGGCCTTGCGCCCGTTCTGCAAGCACCACTCGCCGTGGGGGGGCGCTGGGCCGAAACGGGCGATGGCCATGGATGGGTAACGACAGCATCGGGAGTTTGGCCTTGCGCCCGTTCTGCAAGCACTGGATTGCTTCGCTCCCTCGCGCCGAATGGACCCGGGTCTTACCTTTTTCAGGATAAATCCCGTCAGAGCATTTTTTTATTTTTTTCACAAATTCCATGAATTTTTCGGGTATATTCTTCACAAACAAGGGTGAATTTTTCAACCGGGGCCTCCAAGTCCTGCCCGAAACTATCGTCAACCTCAAGACCCGATATTTTATGAAAATTGATGCACAAACGTTAACCAGGATCATCGAGCAAATAAAAATTTCCGTATCCAGGAAACTTTCCAGCATTTGCCAGGAAGAGATCAAATTTGAGCGGGTCTGCAAGGATTTTGAAAACGACCTCGTGGGGATCGTTTCCTTCATAGGCGACGTAAGCTTCATCCTTCTCATCATGCTCACCGATTCGCAGGTCAGAAAGATCTCAACCAAATTCGTCGGCGTGGAAATGGATTCGCAGAGCGATGAGATCGGAGACCTGATCAGCGAAGTGGCCAATATCGTATTTGGGGATATCGATATGGATTTGAAATCCATAAACCTGAAAACGGAACGTTCCCTTCCGACCATCCTGAAAGGGAAA
>PCWF01000268.1:5722-5864 GCA_002796165.1 Nitrospinae bacterium CG11_big_fil_rev_8_21_14_0_20_56_8 | reverse complement strand
CATTCTGGGATTTGGCAAAGAAAATTTCCGCGTTGAACTCATCGGGACCACGGACGACAGCCTGCACAGAAAACCCGGCTCGTAAGATTACATAAAGCTGGTCTCGGACTTTCTAAAAATGCACTCCAGATAGATTCGACGC
>PCWF01000268.1:1456-5574 GCA_002796165.1 Nitrospinae bacterium CG11_big_fil_rev_8_21_14_0_20_56_8 | reverse complement strand
CTGAGCTTGTCGAAGGGCGATCTCCGGTTGTGCTTCGACGGGCTCAGCACGACACTTTCGGCGCCTTTCTCCGACTTATGCAAAGCTCTCACCCTCAAAGGGGGGGGGAGACCCCGCCCAATGTCGGGTATTAATTCAACGATTTCCTATTCCGTGTTGGACGAATCGAAGATAGGGACTTATATTAGTACTTTAAGGCTTGTCGATTTCCCGTATGCTTCGAAACAAACTTTACCTCTACAGGGGAAATGGGCCCGAAATACGATTTGAACAAATTCGACATGGTGGCCATGACCCGGTGCTCGGGCGATTTGCGCCGAATAGCGGATCATGCCGAATGCCTGGAAGAAGCCGCCCAATCTGTCATTCAGTACCTGTTTGAATCCCTGCAGGACGGGGAAACGGGCGAACGCGCCTGTGCGCTGGCCCGATTTTTCATAACCCACGATTACCGGGACCTGGACGAGGATCTTAAAAATTTCGCCCGGCAATTTCTGACCGTGGACATGGATCCGTCCAAAATGAAATGCCTGGTTCTCCTGGCCACAGCAGGGGAAAAACCGGAATGGAATTCACGAAGAAATTCACTCGGACATAAAGCGATTCCGTTGCCCAGCGAAAAAGTGGTGGAGGAATTTCCGATGATTTCCAGTCTCGTCAAACAACTGGGCATTGACATCAGGAAAATCATCGAACCCGATACGGGCCTGATCCTGGACAGGAGGGATACCGATTATGGGGTGTTTCACGTTTCCGAGGCTTTGGGGAATCCCATAATTCCCGCGCAGGAAACCTTTGTCCAACCCCACAAGATAAAATCGGTGATCGGTTTCGGAGGATTGTTTCCCGATGGGGACATGTTCGCGGTGGTCCTGTTTTCAAAAGTTTCCATTGCGGATAAAACGGCAAATTTATTTAAAACATTGGCTCTGAACATTGAAGTTGCAACCCTGCCTTTCGAAAGAAAAGTGTTCTCATACTAGCCATGGACAAAAATTCCCCACGCCATGGCAATCAAAACCCAAACGATGAGTTGAGGTGCCTCCAGTTCAAGATCGATGCTTTAAACCGGTTATTGGAAGTTCAGGAAAAAACGGTTATCGAACAGACCACGCTGTTGCACGAGGAGATTCTTGAGCGGAAGCAGGCAGAGGAAAAACTCCGGGAGGCACAATCCCAACTCATCATATCGGAAAAACTGGCTGGGATCGGGCAATTGTCCGCAGGCGTCTGTCACGAAATATTGAACCCCCTCAATATTCTTTCCCTTCATATTCAGATGCAGTTGAAGAAAAAAGCGCAGGACTCTGAATATGTTGCCGTCCTCGAAAAAATGCGCGCAGAGGTGCATCGCATCGATAAAATCGTCAGAAACCTCATGAGGTTTGCCCGAAAAGATGATTTCGAGTTAAAAAAGATCCAAATCGGCACGGAACTGGACTCTGTCATATCCATGATCGAAAATGAATTCAAGACGGACAACATAATATTGGTGAAGGACATCGATTCCGGGTTGCCGTATTTATGGGCCGACGCCGATGAATTGCGGCAAGTGATCCTCAACATTATCAACAATGCCAAATACGCCATGAATAACGGAGGGGTTTTAACCCTTTCCGCCAAACTGGAGACCCGTAAAAATATCCCGGTTGTACAACTGAAGTTCAAAGACACCGGGCCGGGAATCAAGAAGGAGCATCTCGATAAAATTTTCGATCCCTTTTTTACGACCAAACCCCAGGGAGAGGGAACGGGGATGGGGCTTTCAGTCGCTCATTCCATTATTGAAAAGCATGGGGGATCGGTCGCGGTGGAGAGCCGGGAAGGCGCGGGAACCACCTTTATTATCGACCTGCCCATAATGCAAAGCGAAAAAAAGGACCGGACCTGACACTCCCGCAAAAATCCCGATCATGGATGACGAAGTTGAATTTTGCTCCCTGACCGAAGAATTTTTACGGGACCAGTACACTGTTAAAGTCGCCTATAACGGCAAGGAAGCCTTGCGCCAAATCCAGGAATTCAAGCCGGATTGCCTTCTGCTCGACCTCCGCATGCCGGAATTAAATGGAAAAGAAGTTTTGAAATTCCTGCAAACTTATCACTCAAGCGTCAAGACTCTGGTCATTACCGCCTCCGGGAATCTGGAAACAGCCCGGGAGTGCCTTGAAATGGGAGCGTTGGATTATATTTTGAAACCTATCGAGTTGAACGAATTGTCGGATAAAATCCGGTCCGCTCTGGAACGCTAGAAAAATTGATGGGCTAAACGGTTGCGATTGCACCCCGATTCCCCGGATCCGGGGACCGGCTTGAAGGTCTTGCCACGCTTCGGACAAATTGATATTTCCTTGTGGGGGGAAGAACCGGCGCAATCCGTTTGTTTCCGCCGGCGAATCGTTTTATGATGGAATATTGATTGCTACCGGGTCCGTGGACCCGGTCCCCATATTTAAAACCCTCCCCTTCGCCCGCAGGCCGGGCCGAGGGGCTTTATTCGCGGGCATCGGAACCTATCATGGAAATACCCACAGCCGGACTGGAACTGCAACCGGGCAAGATGGATTTTCGGACCTATTCCATCTCCTGGAACCTCACCAAAAGGTGCAACCTCAATTGCGCGCATTGCTACCTGGACGCAGACTTCCGGGGCGGGTTTCGCACCGACGAATTGAACACGGAACAATGTTTCCAGGTGATCGACCAGATCGCGGAGGTCAACCCCAGCGCGTTCCTCATCCTCACCGGAGGCGAACCGCTTCTGCGGCCCGACATCTATCAGATCATCCGCTACGCCGCGGACAAGAAATTCATGGTGGTGCTGGGCACGAACGGAACCCTCATCAACCGCACCAACGCGGAAAAGATCAAGGCGGCGGGGGCGCACGGGGTGGGCATCAGCATCGACTCCATGGAGCCGGGAAAGCACAACACGTTCCGCGGGGTGCACCAGGCTTGGGAAAACTCGATGAACGCTTTCAACGTCCTCAACGAAGTGGGAGTCGATTTCCTGGTCCAGATGTCGGTGTCGGATATGAACTACAAGGAAATCCCCGATGTGGTGGCCTTCGCCGAAAAGGTGGGGGCGGTGGCGTTCAACCTGTATTTCCTGGTGTGTACGGGGCGGGGACAGGGCAACACCGACATTTCCAACGCGGCCTACGAAGAAGCCTTGCAAACTCTCTACAAATTGCAGATGGAGTACAAGGGACGGCTGATGATCAACTCGAAGTGCGCCCCCCAGTACAAACGGGTGGTGTACGAAAACGATCCCGACTCGGTGTACACCCGCACTTATTCGGGCGGGTGCCCGGCGGCGACGCACTATTGCCGGATTACCCCCGAGGGCAACCTCACCCCCTGCCCGTTCATCGACGAGGCGGTGGGCAGTCTCAAAACCGCGTCCTTCCAGGAGTTGTGGTCCGGAGCCAAACTGATGCGCGAACTTCGCGACCGCGAAAAGCTCGAAGGGAGATGCGGGACCTGCGAGTTCTCCGCCATGTGTTCCGGGTGCCGCGCGCGGGCCTTTGCCGAAACGGGAAACTACATGGCCGAAGACCCGTCCTGCGATTACCAACCGGGAAAATACGGCAACCGGCCCCTGACCTTGAAAGCCGAGGACACCCTCGGTCTCGAGGTGGAATACAACATCCGGTGGACCCCGGAAGCCCAGCAGAGGCTGGAGCGAATCCCGTCTTTCGCGCGGGGCATGGTGGTGAAGGGCATCGAGAAATTTGCCCAGGAGCGGGGTATCGCGCTGATCGACGAGGCGGTGGTCAAAAAATCCCGCGAGGAAATGATCGAAAAGCGGGGCGCGATGTTCCCCTTCCTCAAGAAATTCATCAACTCCGAGAAATCCTGAAGAACCCTTTCCTGCGCTTTTCCTTGAATCGGGGCGCGGTTTAGAGTCTTTGCGACTTGACGACCCGCCCCGTCTCTCTATTTTTTCTTATACAGATCCCCGATGCGGAAATCGCCGCGGTTGACGTCCACCGCCCCCTGGCGGGCCAGGGCGTTGGCCACCTCGTTCCGGTAATTCTTGATCGCCCGGTACAGAGGGTGCGCGATGTCGAGCTTGAGGTTGGCGAGGGCGGCGGTGGCCTTATGCGCCCCGTGGG
>PCWF01000268.1:0-1387 GCA_002796165.1 Nitrospinae bacterium CG11_big_fil_rev_8_21_14_0_20_56_8 | reverse complement strand
CAAACGATCCGCGCCCGTCGGCCCCGACCAGCAACGATGCGGTGTGATGCGTGCCATTTTCTAGATGCACTGTGACAATGTCGGGCGTTATATCAAGATCCGCCACCGAGGCCCCGTCAATATGGGTCACCGATTTCAATGTCTTTATCTTTTTCAAAAGGGCCAGACGGATCAAACGGTTTTCAAGGATCCAACCGAACGGATGGCCATCGACATCACGTGATAGGAATTGCAATGTAAAGGGTGCGCCGCCATCCTGAATATCGATATCGGCAATCGGGCATGCATCGGGCGCGAGTGCGTCCCAAATACCCGCCGCATCCAGCATTTTTTGTGATCCATAGGATACCGCAGTGGTTCGGCCGTCAAAGGATTCCAGTATTTGTAAATCGACACGGTCGCGGTCCACGCATATAACAGAAAATCCGTAATGTCCCAGAACGCAGGCAAAGGTCAGACCCGCCAATCCGCCGCCGACAATCGCAACATCATAATAACCGGATTTGTTTTTTGGCATGACGGCCTGCTTTCTATATTATCGGGGCATTCACCATGACGGGCAGGTTGGATATAATCTCATTTTCATCCAGCATGTCGATGATGCCGTTTTGATTGATGGAAAAACTGGCTAAAAAGACGTTATTGCCGTAATAGACAACGGCATCGGCCAGCCATTGCCCTTCTTCATCCTTGCCGGTGAGGCCGGCGGGACGGACGCTTTGTTCCAGAATTGAGCGGTTGGTGGCATCCAATGAGTCCGGGATATAGGGGTTGTTGATATCCTCGACGATCAGGAAGGGGCCGCCTTCCGCGCGCACAAAAAAGCAGAAAAAGCGTAAGTAACCCAGAACATTATCATCGTTTAAAACGATCGGTGCCACAATATTGACCTCATGGATAGGCGGGCTGGTGCCGTTCAGGCGGAATAGCTCCCCCTGCTGCGCCAGATAATAGATCTTTAGTTCGGGTTGCGTCCATGTCCTGTCCTCAACCCGGATCAGGGCGATGTTTTCATAGAAGGGCAGGGCGCACCACGCGATTTTTGTCGTGCTGGGCGATAATGAATGGCGGTCATCGATCGGGTTGATCTTCTGGATAAAACCCATCATGTCCGGACCGGTTACCGGATGCCATGTGTAATTGTCGAACATTTCCTGTCTGGTCCCCTTTACGGTTATGTGCCGGATACCCTTATTTTCTAGCATTTATATACGCATTAGAAAAGAACGAAATGGACGGGTATTTACCTGAATAAACGCCATAAAACACGAACAAATTTACGGGTTTTGTCAGAAAAAAGCTTGGGTGTGTAATACGATCCGGCGGCGCGTTTCGATACCTCGGATAACATTGGATAGGCGATAATCACCTTTATCTTGCCGGATGT
>PCWF01000266.1 GCA_002796165.1 Nitrospinae bacterium CG11_big_fil_rev_8_21_14_0_20_56_8 | reverse complement strand
ATTATTTCCGCCGGGTCCGGCGCGGCGATTTCCGGGTTTGTGGGGGCGCAGGTGGAACTGTTTTTGCGTAAACGGTGAGACCCGGTCAGGCAAACTCGGGCACGGTGCCATCCACCAGGTCCCGCTCCTTGATCCGGCATGCGGTGAAGGCGACGTCGAGGGTCTCGATCACGTAATCCACGGGTATCACCACCGCAAGGCCGGAATTTTCCTCGAAAACGATTCGCGGCTGGCCGGTCTGCTGGCTGAGGGCCGCTTCCGAATACGTGAGATAACTGGTCACGATACCGATCAGTCCCGGTTTGGTCACCGACCGCGTGCCCTCGATACTGATGATCTCCGGTTTATAGATCACCGGCCCGCCGCTGTTGCCGGGAAACACCATCGCGTCCACCAGGAAATCCTTGCTGTTGTTTTCCAGAGTATCCCGCAAGCGGGCGATGATGCCCGAGCGCGCGATCACATATTGCCGGTTGGGAGCGCCGATGCCCATCGGAAATCCCAGCACGTAAATGAAATCCCCTTCGGAAATTCCCGACCGTGCCATCTCGTCCAGCGGCATGAGGTGGTTATCCGATTGGAAGAAATCGTATTGGATTCCCTCCTGGCGAAGAAAGTCGGAGTTGATGCCGATCGCGGCCAGGTCGATGTTCCGGTTGGGATGTCCCTTCCACAGCGCATCCCCCTCGTGATTGTATAAGGGGATGTCGAAATTCTGGGCGGGTTGGGAATCGAGCGGATTGAAACGCACGACCATTTCCCGCTGGTTTTCCAGCACGTGCTTGTTGGTGACGATAAAGACGTGGTATTGGCTGGAGCGGTCGGCCTGTCTCCGGAAATGGCGCCCGACCAGGGTTCCCGTTCCGCACCAGGAGACCTCGCATCCCGGTTTTCGAGTGCCCAGGGTCACCACGCAATTGAAGTAAAGAGGGGGAATGAGTGCCATGCCGGTTTCACATGAGAATTGAAAGTGAGAATTATTTCAGGATGCTGAAAAAGTCGGATTGCGAACCGAAATTTAAATGTCATGCTGAGCTTGTCGAAGCATGACCCCGATCTTTCAACCGCCCCATCACCCTTCGTCCTTCGACAAGCTCAGGAGGACGGCCTCAGGGTGACGACGGTGGGGTCCCATTTGACTTTTTCAGCATCCTGATAGAGATCGCACCCATTCTGATCGGCAAATATCGTGCGAAAATTGAATAAAATAATAAGGAAAGGTTTTGCAGGATTTTCCTGGACCGGGAGGGGGCAATGATCACGCCGGGCGGTAGAACCCGATTTTTATTCCTCGTGGGTGGGCTTTGGGGGGTATTGAGTCCTTCCGGCCCGGCAGAAGGCGCGCCGGAGGGCATGGTCCTGGTGCCCGCAGGAGAGTATGTTTCCGGCGCCCCGGAGTTCAACGATGAAAGCCCCGTGCGCCCGATTCAAATCGACGGATTTTACATCGACGCGCGCGAAGTCATCCAACGCCAGTTTACGGAACTCATGGGGACGAACCCCTCCGAATACAAGGGGGAAACGCGGCCCGTGGAGCGGGTCACCTGGTACGAAGCCCGCGATTTTTGCCTGAAAACCGGGAAGCGGCTCCCCACCGAGGCCGAGTGGGAAAAGGCGGCGCGCGCCGGAACGGTCACCCGGTTCGACTGGGGCGAAGCAATGGAAGATGCCCGCGCGTGGCATTGGGACAACTCCGGCAGGGAGACTCACCCGGCCGGCGAGCGGCCCCCCAATCCCCTGGGCCTGTACGACATGATCGGTAACGTGTGGGAATGGACCGCCGACTGGTATGAAGAGACGTATTACGCCACCCGGCCCTCCGCCAATCCACCGGGGCCGTGGCAGGGCGACCGCCGGGTGCTCCGGGGCGGATCCTTCATGGACCGGCCCGAGGACCTCCGCGTCACGCGCCGGAACTGGGACTATCCCACCAGCCGGTTCAAGAATTTCGGGTTCCGCTGTGCCGCCGATTTAAAAAAATAGGCTTTCCCCCCAAAGCGGCCTTTTTGCCATAGCATTTTTTAATGGTATTCCGAATATATGTATGATAATTGTCCAGGGAACCAGACCGAATCTCAAAGGGAGTTAATCGAACATGCCAACGCGAACCATTAATCTGAAAATGGTGCTTGGGAAAAAACCGGACAGCTCCACTTTGCGGCGTGCGATGTGGACGACGCATGAAGAAATCAACAAGGCCGTGGCAAAAATTGAACGCACATTGTTGCTCTGCCGGGGGAAAGCCTATTGGACCCTCGACGATAATGGCAACGAGACACAAGTTCCTGAGTCTTCCGTCATCACTGAGGCTCTAAAAATGGCCCGGGAAGCGCAAATGAAAAATGGCGGGAATGAGACAGGAAGTGACGAGGAAATTCTGAACGCTTTGCGGCTTTTGTACGAACAGATCGTCCCATCCTGCAAGCAGGATAAGGAAGGAAACCCGTTGAAGGGAGACGCGCAAAGTATCGGCTCCGGGTATGCCGGACCGTTATTTGATCCGGATACTTGTGCCGTCAAGGAGGGTAAGGACGGACCCTTTGCGGAGACGGCCAGCAAATGCATGGCGAAGAATCCGCCATGGTTAAAGCCCCTTGAGAAAGTCCAATTCAAACAAAACAACCCGGCCCACTTCAAACACAAGAGCGCAACTGGCAAGGATCAATATTATTGCATTGATCGGAGCGAAGCCGATGACTGGTCTACCAAGCCTGCTCAAGAAATGCTATTTAAGAATAAAGCGTTTAACAAGGATAAATGGAAAAAAGAAAAAGACAAGGGAGAGGCTACGTGGGCGGTTGATTTTGTCAAAAAGCAATTGGAGCTGTCCGAAGATCCAAGGGTACGCATACGGAAAATACTTTGGGAGGAATTGAGACTTTTACCGCTCGGGTCCCCTTTTTTTGATAAGAATACGGTTGCAAATCTCTGGAACCGTCTTGCCTTTCGCCTCGCCGTGGCCCATCTGCTTTCCTGGGAAAGCTGGAACCACCGTACCCAAAAAGAGCATAACGAGGCGAGAGCTAAATTGGATAGTCTTGAGAGAAATTACAAGCATCTGGCAGGCGACTTTGACAACTTGCGCGAATACGAAAGAGAACGTCACGAGAAACTGAAAAGAACCACCTTCGCCGGTGACGACCGGCCTTTTAAAATCTTCCCACGCATCATTCGCGCCTGGCCCAGGGTGCGCGAAGAGTGGTTGAAGGTTGACGGCGCCGAAGAAAAACGGAAGCAAATTATAAAAGATCTGCAAACCAAACTGCGGGGGGGGTTTGGCGATCCTGATCTGTTTCAATGGCTTGCGGAAGATAGCCGGGAACACCTCTGGCGGGAGAGAGACAGCCTGACGCCGCTTGTGAAGCTCAACGTCGCCAGGCGGTTGCTGGAAAAACGAAAAGAATATTCGTTGATGACCTTTGCGGACTCCCGTTGGCATCCACGCTGGACCATGTACGAGGGCCCGGGAGGCTCGAATCTGCGGAAGTACTCCATCACTTGTAATGCTACGGGCCTACAGGTGAAAATCCCGCTAATCTGTCTAATTGCAGAAACGGGCTCCTTGCAGGAAAAAGATTTCTCCATTTCGCTTGCCGGGAACGCGCAATTGTCGAACCTCTCCATCGAACCAGCAGAAAAGGGAAAAAAACGCTTCAAATTCCGCTCCGGCTACCAGGATTTCGAAGGAATCGCCGGGGGGGCGGAACTGTTGTTCGATCGATCATATATTGAGAACGGGCGGCGCACGGCAGAGTCGTTGAGCGAAAGGCCCGGCCCCGTCTGGCTCAAGCTGACCCTGGATGTGCAAAGCAAGGCTCCCGGGGAATGGCTCGATGGGAATGGCCGGGTCGCCACGCCACCGGAAGCGCATCATTTCAGAACAGCGCTCTCCAACAAAAGCAAACACATCGACAAGCTGAAGCCCGGATTGCGGGTGCTTTCGGTCGATCTGGGCCAGCGAACCTTCGCCTCCTGCTCGGTGTTCGAGCTGGTTGAAGGCAAGCCGGAAAAAGGCCTCTTCTTTCCAGCGGCTGACGGTCGACCTGAAGATGGCCCCAGCAAGCTCTGGGCGAAACATCTCCGTAGCTTCAAGCTTGCCTTGCCCGGTGAAACGACGACTCAAAAGGAGAAGCTTGCGCGAAGAGCCGTTCGGGATGAACTTCATTCCCTCAAACGCGATATGGGCCACTTGAAGGATTTACTGAGGCTGGGTGAGGCGGAGAATGACGTGAAGCGGGATGAATCGATTGAAACCCTGCTGGAATCATTGGATAAGGGGAATGGGGATTCGGTGCTGAACAGGGAAACATTGCATGGACTGGGTGATGTAAAATTCAAGTCCACGCCGGAGCTTTGGCGGCGACACTGTCTGC
>PCWF01000107.1:4892-19314 GCA_002796165.1 Nitrospinae bacterium CG11_big_fil_rev_8_21_14_0_20_56_8 | reverse complement strand
TGGTGGGCATGCATCACCTGGAAATTTATTCATGATCCTCATTTCTCTCGATGGACTGGAGGGATGGAGTATACCGTCAACCTCCAGTTGAATCAAAGTTTGTTTAACAGGTTACGAGCGCGGGTGGCAAGGCCCTTATGATTTATTTCCACTTCCGCCGCATCCAGAAAAATTTGCAGGTGTCTCCGGGCTTGCGCGGCGTTTTTCGTCTGGTACTCCACCCCAAGGTAATAATGCGCAACCATCAGGCGGGGATCCATATGAATGGCCCGTTCCAGTTCCTCGATCGCTTGGGCGGAATTTTTCTGAAATGCGTAACCCAACCCCAGATAGAACCTCACCTCAGCGTCCCCGGGATACCGGGCCGCCACATTCTCCAGTCTCTGGACGACCCGATCGGCTTTGTGCTGGGCCAGATACAATTTTGCCAGGGCCACTTCTCCGAACAGGTAGTGGGGATTCAGTTCGATGGAGCGGAGGAATTCCGCCTCCGCCTTCTCATAATTTCCCAGCGCGCTGTACACATTGCCGAGGTTCAGATACGTCATCACATGCTCAGGATTTAATTTAAGTATTTCATCATAACTTGCTATAGCTAAATTTAAATTACCGACTTGAACCGCGTCCTGTGCACGGTCCAGCCATTGGTCGATCCGGGCGCGGCGCTTGATTTCCTTCATCTGGCTTTCACTCCGTTTGACCTCGGCCAGCTCACGGATCGCCTCTTGCCGGTTTCCGTTTTCCAGAAACTCAAACCGGACCAGCCCCGGATTGAATCCGAAGTAAGGCGTCAACTGCCGCACGATGACCGCCCGTTCGTCCTTGTAGATATACTCGGGCGCGCTGAACTCGAGAAGGGCGTTGTCGTCCGTATGCACCGGGGCCAGGGAGCTGAACTGAATCAGTTTCCCGGTATCCATGATAAACATGCTCATCAGGTCGCCGACCGAGCGCACGCCGATACCGCGCAGATCCTTGCCTTTTTCCTCGTTCTGGAGCCATTCGGTCACCTTCTCGTAGGGGAGCGCATAAGGTTCCTCCGAGCCAATCAGTAAATAATCGTCCCCGATAATGGATTCCCACATCGTCACCTGGGGGAACACTTCGGTGAAGGACCGGAGGATCGACTTGAAACTTTCCGGGGACATATTGGTATGGACCCATACGCAGACCAGTCCGCCCGGATTCAACCGCTTCCGCACCAATTCGTAAAAATCGCGGGTAAAGAGGACCCCGACTCCGGAAATCCAGGGGTTGGACGGCTCTGAAATGATCACGTCATAGGTCTTATCCGTCATGGCGACGTGGTTGCGTCCGTCCTCAAGCAGGAGGCGCACGCGGGGGTCGTCGAGCGCGTGGTGATTGAAGGGTGAGAAAAATCGCGAGCCCTCGATCACCGCTTCGGAAATTTCCACGAGATCCACATGCTCCACGGGAAACTGCTCCACCGCTCCCAGGGTAATACCGCTCCCCTGGCCGATGACCAGGACCTCCCGCGGATTCTTATGAAAAAACATGGGGAGATAACCGGAGAGAAGTTGAGTTCTCATGTCCAGCGCGAGGGAGGCGTCGGTCTTGCCGTTGACGCGCAGAAAGATATTGCCCGACACCGACAACTCGGTGGTGACCGTCGTGTGCATCCCCTCCTTGTAAAACAGGATTTTATTCTTTTTCAGTTCGGCCTGGCTCAGATCCTCGATCCGGTAGGGCATGAACGATCCGCTGGAAATGACGGCTCGGTCCCATGCCGCAACGGACTGGGCGCCATAAACACAGAGAATGACCACCAGCGGGAGGCCATAGGCCTTGAGATTGGGCTTGAGCGTGGGCGAAACCAAGAGGAGCAAGACCCCCAACCCAACGTTGAGTCCGATGGCGAACAGGATGGTTTTTTGCACCCCGATGAGGGTGACGAGGACAAATCCCGCCAGAAACGAACCGACGATGGTTCCGATGGTATTGACGGCGTAAACCTTTCCGACGCTGTGGCCCAGGGATTTCAGATCGCGGACCACCAGCCGCACCACGACGGGAAATTGCCCGCCCATGAAGAAGGTGGGAACGAAGAGAAGGGAAAAAATGACCAAAAACGTCACGCCCTGGATGGCGGAAAAATCCAGGGTCAGGTTCTGGTAAACCCACCGGTTGACGAAGGGAATCTTTCCGAACACGGGAAGGGCCAGCAGGGCCGCCACACCGATTCCCGTCTGGAGCATCCCGAAAACACGCACGAGGTCGGCGAACCGATGGACCCTCCGGGCGAAACACACGGTCCCCACCGCCAGACCCAGGATGAAGGTGGTGAGAATGAGACTGAAGGCGTAAACGGAAGATCCCAGCAGGAGGCTTAAGATCCGGTTCCAGGCCACTTGGTAAATCATGGCCGACATGCCGGAGAACCCAAAAACGGCGAGCACGAGGAAGACCATTCCCTTCCCCGGCCCCCCTTCTCCCTCCTCGACCCCGGAAACCGGGCCGGACTGGATCTGCACCGCGATTTCTTCCTCGGGCACGACAGGGGTCTGCCGTAGGGTGTGCCACCGGCGAGCGGGGAGGAAAACGAAAAAGATGACCAGGGCGATCCCGATGTTCAACGTCGCGGCAAACGCCACCGTAAAATTCAATCCCAGGACCCGCATCAAAAGAAATCCGCTGGAAAATGCGCCCACGACCGCCCCAAACGTATTGACGGAGTAAAGCGTGCCGACATCCCTCCCGATAAACGCGGAGTCCTCGGACACGCATTTGCTCAACACCGGCAAGGTGGCCCCCATAAACGTGGTGGGAACGAGAAGAATGGCTCCGCAGACCAGGAACCGGAACAAACTGGCCCGCAGATACGAGTCGGAATGATGCAGGTAAATCGATTGAAACAGGGGGTGGGCGGCATCGATCAGGTACGGAATCAGGAGACAATAAATTCCGATGGCCCCTTCCAGAACCGCGTAAATAGCCAGAGGGTTGGCATGACGGTCGATGTATCGTCCCCCCGCGTAACTGCCCAGGGCCAGGCCGCCCATGAACACGGTGAGAACGGTGGAGACGGAATAGAGCGTGTTCCCCATCACCAGAGTCAAGAACCGGGTCCACACCACCTCGTATATGAGACCGGTGGTGCCGGAAACGAAGAAAAAAAGAAAGACCCAGACTCTGGATTGAAGTTTCAAGGGATCGATGCGGGTAATGAGATTGAACCGCCGGCCCGGGTGCGAGCCGGTCGAGGAAACCGTCTATGGGGCACCTCTAACCGATTGCCGAAAACCCACCAGGGGTCATCCTGAGTCCTTCGGCAAGCACATGAGACCCGTGGAAAATTTTAGAGGTTTCCCGGGAAAACCAAACCGGACCTCACGATCCGGTTCGTTTGGCGTCCAAATCCTTTTTCGCAATGGCACAGCGGAACCCGAGGATACTGTCCTTGCGTCCCGGGGTAGCGGCAAACCGCTTGGCGGCGCGGGAATCCACCTTGCGGGAGTCCCAGGATCCCCCCCGGAAGACGTGGTTGCTCTTCGCATCCGGCCCCTCCGGGTTCATCATCGGGGACTCGTTGTAATAAAACTGGTCGTACCAGTCATGGACCCATTCCGCGACGTTACCCGACATGTCGTAGATTCCGTACATGCTCCGTCCCATGGGGAAACTTCCCACCGGAGCCAGATACTGGAAGCCATCGGCGGTGCCGTTGATATTGGAACGCTTTTCCAGGAACTTGTTGCCCCAGGGATAGATAAGACCGTGCGAGCCGCGTGCCGCTTTCTCCCATTCCGCCTCCGTGGGAAGCCGTTTGCCCCCCCACTTGCAGTAATTCACCGCATCCAGCCACGAAACCCCGACGACCGGATAGTTGGGCGTTTCAAGAAGCTCCTTACTGTCACCGGGAAAAAACGGAAAGGAGGGCTCGGCGTAATTGGCGGCGTTGCGGAATTGCGCATAGGACTCGACCGTTACCTCGTACTTGTCGATGAAGAATGCATCCAGGTAAATCTCCTGCTGAGGCTTCTCGTCGTAGTCCCCGTCCTCCGAGCCCCGGGTAAACACGCCTTCGGGAATCAGTACCATCTCCCGCGCATCGTCACCGATGGACGTTTCATAAATGCTGAAGTCCCGGTTATCTTCGACCACCAATTGCTTGGCTTTTCCGGCCATTTTCTGTATTTTCTTGTCGTAATCGATGGACTTCTGGACTTCCCAAACAATGACCAGAAGAAACACGATGGAAATCGCGAAACAGGCTATAATTGCGATCATCAGGCGTTTGTCATTTTTCATTTTTTTGTGAACACCAAGTGGTTAAAAGTAAAGTCAGAATTATATTTTTCATGCCCCCCGCAAAGCAATTTTATTTTTTCCGGACCCGGGAAAATGCGTTCGCTTCGGAAGGAGACACCGATTGGACCTGATCAAAGCCAAAGATGACGCCTTGGGATACCTCGACACATCCCGGGACGAAGTGATGAAATGGTTTCGGCAGGATTTTGAAGTACGTGAAAAATCCGATAAAAGCCCGGTCACCATTGCGGACCAAAACGCCGAAATTCTCCTGCGCGAGCAAATCCATCGAGACTATCCCGGGCATGGAATCATCGGGGAGGAGTTTGGGACGGAAAACGGAGACGCCGAATGGGTCTGGACCATCGATCCCATAGACGGAACCCGCTCATTTATTCGTGGCCTGCCCCTGTTTGCCTCATTGATCGCCTTGCTCCACAAGGGGGAGCCCGTGATGGGAATCATTGCCCTTCCCGCGCTCGATGAAACCGCATGGGGGGCGCGCGGACACGGCACGTGGTGCAATGGCAATCGCCTGTGCGTCTCGCCGCAAAAAAAACTCCGGCAGGCCACCGTAGCCACCGCCGACATCTACTGCTTCGAACAGACACGGTGCAAAAAACTGTTTCATCGGCTTCAGCGGGAGTCCGCCCTGACCCGCACCTATCCGGACGCTTTCGGCCACCTCATGGCCATCCGCGGGGCGGTGGACGTCATGGTCGATCCCCTGGCCTTCATCTGGGATTACGCCCCCTGTAAAATTCTCGCCCTGGAAGCGGGAGGCCAATTTGCCAACTTTACCGGGAACCGGGCCGATATTCGCCAGGGAACCGCCATTGTGGGAAACGCCCATCTGGTCAAATCCGTCCGCGCTCTGGTCCGGCAGGAATTAAAAAGGTAATTCCGGCCACACCCTCAAATGGGCTGGCGGCCGGCAAAACCCGCATCCACATCATGCCAATATTCGATTTTTTTCTCGGGGATTTTCCAGCAGAGGTAGACCAGCTTGCCGTCTCTGAGGGTGGGGAAATCCACCAATCCATTAGAAACTCCCTTTAAAATACACCCCTTAGACTCAAGACCCTGAATTTTTTTATTAAGTTTTAGAGAGGTTTGAAGATAGGCCGCCCCCTCTAGGCTTCCGCCATTTTCCTGAGACTTTTGCCGGGCCGCCACGATGTCGGGGAAATCCTTGGCCAGACGGTTTGCCAGGGTCTGGATTTGGGGAACCGTCTCCAATAAATGAGGGATCATGGCGTTGGCTTCTGCCAGGGAGAAATGCTTTTTTTCAGTCATTCAAATACATCCTAAAAAAACAATTTGTTATTTACCCAATGCCTTACGCCGGCCCATATTATAAAAAAGCCGCCCTACGAAGTCCATGATTAAAGGGAGCCTATTAAAGATTGCCGAACCTCCTGAATTGACGCATATTAAAGGCCAGTTGCGGGGGTAAAAAGGGTCGTTCTCATTTAAAATTCGATGTTACCGGGAGGATTTTCGGGCCGGATTAAATTAAAACACCCCTTCGAAGGTAATTTCTATTGACAAATGGGCCTCAAGATTATAAATTTTGGCATCTGTCAAACCGGCATTGCAGGAAATCCGGTCTGTTGTGTTCAAATTGCGTGAAACAGCCTGGCGGCTTAGGGCTTTAATAAACTCGGACGTGCAATTAACTTTGTTAACCGGGTCAATCTTTACTCTTTTTTCGGGGAGGCTAAGGTAATGAAGAAAACGGTTATTTTAGCAGTTGCATTCGCTTTCGTCATGGGATTTGCCGGGTTGGCCGCGGCGGACACGATTCTGCCTGGGGCCAGTTACTACCAGGATCCCAGCGTCATGAGCGTTGGGAAAACCATGATGGATATCGGCGCCAGGGATCGGTCGATGACCGAAGCCGTGAATCGCGCTTCCAGAGCCAATATGGCGACCAACAACGCAGAGGGTTCCGTTAACGTAGACTTCCAGTTTGGTTCCTCCCAGTCTGAGCAGAGCTGGAAAGCCGCTACCCTGTCCCGCAGTGTCGAGCAGGCTCGCGCGGTTGGGCTGATCCCCGGCGATTGCCGCGGTGACAACTCCGGCGATGCGTACCGCAAGCAGATGAACCAGTCCCGCGACGGCTTTATGGCCGAGCCGCTGGTTTCCGATAAGGATTGCGCCGACAATCATGCGACGGTAAAGTAATGTTGGATTGACCGGAGAACCCTCCGGTTCAGAAAAGCCGATAGAATGGAACCCCATTCTATCGGCTTTTTCTTTTTCAAAAAGAACTTGCCAAATCCCCGGGTGGTTTTTATGATTTCCTGCAAATGTCCGGTTCCAAAATCCCCCACTCCGCCATTAGGGTCATTGACTCATTTGACCGGTTCGATCCTGCCCTGACTCTTTACATCCTGCTCCTGACCCTGATTTTGGCTCCCCCTTCCATTTCCTGGGCCGAGGAACCCCAACCCGTCTCCTTTAAAGATTACGCTTCCCCTCCTCTTGTTATCTCCAATCCGGTCGACGTCACCTCTCTTCCCCCGGAGCGATTGTACCAGGTCAATGGATCGGGCTTCATCCTCCAGTTCTTCTTCAACGGGCGCAATCTCATGGGTAAGATGGTGAAACGGGACATCAATCATCCAATCCTGGTGCGCTGGTGCTTTTTCCGCTCCTGCGAGGAAAGTCCGTTCGATTATATCTCCATCATCGTTCTTCCCTATTACCCGCTGGAGCAGGAGTTTTTCCGGGTTATTTTCCCCGCAGGAATCCACCACGAATTTCAAGGCCTGTACTTTTTTTCGCCCCGTTGATCCGCATCGCGTGCGGTCGGCAGACCGCGCGGAAAATCCTGAATGATCCGGAAACCGCATCCCAAAACAATTTTGACTCGGCCCAGCCGCGCGACCCGCAGGGACGCTGACCCGCGCTCCTACGGTGAGTAGATTCGGAATGACCACAATGAAGAGAACCCCGTGACAAGCCCCCGATATTGGGCAAAAATTCAACAAACCCAGAGGCACACCGCATTGATTTACCGTCTGGAATCCACCACGAATTTCAGGACTGGTGCTTTAAAAGAGCCCGCTACGATTCGAGGTTGTCCTCTTGCGGGGAATTCATTAATAATTTTTAACGAACCCCGGGGGAGAAATGCGTTATCTTAATCATAGACATAGTCCAAATGATTTTTGTTTTTGGGCGGCGGCTGGCCTCCGGGACGAGGTTTGTCTCCTCCTCCGGAACCCCTTTCCCGGTGGCCGGTTTCCGCCTTTGTTTTTTCCCTCCGCTTTATTGTCCCCATCCCATAAGGGTGTATAATGAGGATATTTCATCCTCAAATGAATGATGCGCGAGGAACTCATGTCAAGATTTGTCGATAATCAAAACGATACCGTCACCGATACCGGGACCGGCCTCACCTGGTTAAAAAAGGATTCCAGGCAACTCGTTCAGAAATGGCTCCACCTTGAAAGGTGCAAAGTTTTTGCTGAGGAAAAAAACCGGGAAGCTTTTGGGGGGTATAGCGACTGGCGGGTACCCTCGTTGGACGATGTAAAAACCATCTTCGAAAAGAGTTATTCCAACCGGGACTTCGGTAATAATGAAATCCACATTCCACCCGTGTTCGAAAAAGGCGGCGCCGATAACACCTGGACGGACACCGTTAACGGCGACCGGGCCATGAATTTCAATCTGGTCAAGGGAAGGTCGAGCTGGATCAATAAATTCGGGGAAGGCCCCTTTGCCGTTCGGCTGGTACGGGGGGAGCGGAAACATTCGGAGTAAATCCGGCGATGGCCCCCGTTTCGCATTCGGTCACCTTGCTCAAGCTTTGGCGGTCAGGAAAATCCAGGTCCCCATTCCGATAAGAACCAGGGAAAACACCCGCTTGAACAGGAGGTCGGGAACAAACTGGAGGATATAAGGGCCCAGTTGCGCCCCCAGGACCCCGCCCACTGCGAGAAGGAAGCCTGTTTTAAAATCGATATTCCCCCACCGGTAATGGGAAAACAATGCGGAAATGGCCGTGCACATGATGAACACGAACGAGGTGCCCACCGCAATTGGGGCCTGTTTCCCTAAATAAAGAAGAAGAGGAACCACCAGAAACCCCCCTCCCAATCCGGTCACCGAAGCCAGAATTCCCACCACCAGTCCTAAAATCAGCAATTCGTTCAAGGTTCACCTCCGTGCTCCACAAGTTTTACCTCCAGAAAATCCACGACCGCCGCCCCCACAGAATCCCCCCAGACGTTCACCGTGGTCCGGCAACGGTCCAGAAACCAGTCGATGGCCAGGAGCATCCCGATGCCTTCCAGAGGCAGTCCCACGGCATTCAGGACCATGACCAGGGTGACCAGTCCCGCCTCGGGAATCCCCGCCGCCCCGATGGCCGCCAGGGTGGCGGTGAGAAAAACTATCATCTGCTGGCCCATCCCCAGATCGGCCCCCACCATTTGCGCGATAAACAGGGCCGCCACCGACTCGTAAAGGGCGGTCCCATCCATGTTCACCGTCGCGCCGATCGGTAACACGAAGAGCGAGGCTTTGCGGGAGACCCCGTTATATTCCTCCGCACACTCGATCGTCACCGGGAGCGTGGCGGAACTGCTTGCCGTGGAAAAGGCGGTGGTCAGGGCCTCGCTGGTATTTTTGAAATAATCGAGCGGATTCCTCCGGGTGATCCCCCAGAGAATGAGCGGAAGAACCAGAACTCCGTGCACCAGGAGGGCAAAAATCACGGTGAGGCTGTATTTCCCGATCTTCAGCAATTGGGCAAGGAACAGATCCCCGCCTCCCGCCGCGCCCAGCTTGGAAGAGATCAGGGCAAACACACCCACCGGGGCAAGGTACATGACCAGGTGAACCATCTTCATGATGGCCTCGTTCACCCCGTCAAAGAACGCAATGACGGGTTTCCCCTTGTCCCCCAGGGTGGTCAGGACCCCACCGAACAGGAGCGAAAAAACGATAATGGGCAGAATCTCCATCTGCGCCATGGAGTGGATCAGGTTGGGGCTGAAAAAACTTTTGAGAATATCCGTGATCCCCACGTCTCCCTTGCCGGACAATTTTTCGGGAACCGGGGTATTGAGCTCCACCCCCGCGCCGGGTTGCATCAGGTTGACCATCACCAGACCCACCGCAACCGCGATCGCCGTGGTGGAAAGAAAATAAACCAGGGTGATCAAGCCCGTTTTTCCCGCCTTGCGGATGTCGCCCAGACCGGAAATACCCACTATCATCGAAGACACGATCAAGGGGATGACAAGCATCTTGAGGACGTTGAGGAAAATTTCCCCGATCCAGTCCACCGAGTCCATTTTCTTCCCGAACACCCAGCCGCAGAATATTCCCAAAACGACGCCGCCGAACATCAGATAAGGAAGAAAGGTTTTTCCTTTCATGAGTCTCCAAAAGAGGAAGGAGGGCAGTATTGAAACTAGCTCTTACTGTGGGGACCGGCCGGGGTTATAATAAGATTAAACGGAAATGGCAACCGGAACGATCGCAAGTTATCTCAAAGGTTACAAAGAAACTTCTAAATATAGCCCGTGGAACTTGAGCAGGCCCTTTATGAAGGTCCAGTAAATTGCCAAAACGTACCATACTGAATCATTAGCAGGATGCTGAAAACTCTTTCGGGTGTCATTCCAAGCCGCAATGCGGCAAAGAATCTTGCCCGAAACCCTTGCCCAGCTTGAATTTACCCATCCGGCTAGATCCTTCGCGGAGTTTATCCCGAGCTTGCCGAAGGACTCCGGATGACATTTTCGTAGGTTATCAGCACCCCGTTAGAGGGACCCCAAAATATTTCCGGAGGAAACATGGCCGAGACCGTAACGCTGACCGTGAATGGAAACAACTACGAATTCCCCATCCTGGAAGGCTCCTGTGGCGAAAAAGCGATCGACATTTCCCAACTTCGTTCACAGACCGGGCTCATCACTTACGATCCGGGGTTCACATGCACGGGCTCCTGCTCCAGCAAGATCACCTTTCTCGATGGCGAAAAGGGGGTCCTGCTTTACCGGGGCATCCCGATCGAGCAGTTAGCCGAAAAAAGCACCTTTATCGAGACGGCCTACCTTTTGATCTACGGAGAACTGCCGACCCAGGACCAGTTGGACGAATTCCACTATCATATCATTCACCATTCCATGGTTCACGAATCCATCAAGAATTTTTACGATGGATTTCCCAATAATCCGCATCCCATGGCGGTTTGCAGTGCCGTCGTGGGCTCTTTGGCCACGTTTTACCAGAACGAGCTGAACGTGCGGGACGAACACGAGGTGGAGATCACCATTCATCGTCTGCTCGCCAAGTTGCCGACCATCGCGGCCTACAGTTATAAAAAATCCATCGGCCAGCCCCTGCCCTACCCGGACAACCAACTGGACTATACCACCAATTTCCTCAAAATGATGTTTGCGACCCCGTGCGAGCCCTACACGGTGGATCCCGTGGCGGCACGGGCGCTGGACGTTCTGCTGATCATTCATGCCGACCACGAGCAGAACTGCTCGACCAGCTCGGTGCGCCTGGTCGGCAGTTCCATGTCCAATTTGTTTGCATCGGTTTCGGCGGGAATTTACGCGCTTTGGGGACCTCTGCATGGGGGAGCCAATCAGGCCGTCATCGAAATGCTTCAGCGGATCTATGATGACGGCGGCGATGTTTACAAGTACGTCAACCGGGCCAAGGACCCCAAGGACCCGTTCCGGTTGATGGGCTTCGGACACCGGGTCTACAAAAATTTCGATCCCCGTTCCCGGATCATCAAGAAAATGGCGGACGAGGTTCTCAAAAAATCCGGCGTGAAGGAACCGCTCCTTGAAATCGCCAGCGAACTGGAAAAAATCGCCTTGCAGGACGATTATTTCATCGAAAAAAAGCTGTACCCCAACGTGGATTTTTATTCGGGGATCATTTACAAGGCCCTCAACATTCCGGTAAATATGTTTCCCCTCATGTTCGCCATGGGCCGGCTTCCCGGCTGGATCGCCCAATGGAAGGAGTTGCAGGAGGACAAGGCATTTAAAATCGGCCGGCCCCGCCAGTTATATGTAGGCCCCACGATGCGGGAATATCTTCCTATGAACGAGCGGGGTTGAAAGCCGCCGGGGACTGGGGCGCTATAACGGAGAAACGAGGCCATTCCGGTTTACCTGAAAATCCGGCGGCTTCAGGTGGGCTCTATGGTGCAGGTAAAAGGAAAGTTCTCCAGGGCCGCCGCGGAATGCACCTGCTCCACTTTAAACTCGGCCTGTTCCAGCGGCAGGGTATCGACATGCGCCGCACCGGTGTAATGAATTTCGTACATGAATTTTTCGGCGGTCGGGTAATCTTTTCCAAACAGTTTGATCAACACCCGGATGACAAATTCCATCGTGGTCACCTCATCATTCCACATGATGACCTTGTAGAGGGGCATGTAAAATTTATCCGTCGAGGAATCGGCGTCTTCGACTATCCCCGGCTGATAAGGTAAGGTTTCCGTCGGCATATCGACCCAACTAATGAATCAGGATTGAATATTGACTGGCGATAAAAAACTGGTGATCCTCAAGGCTAGAAATTATACTAAAAAAAGTTAAAGGAATTTTCAACTTTTTGTCCCTGGTGGGACATAATCCCGGAATTATCGCCGCGCGTCCCGGAATGGTTGTGCCTATCAAACGTCTCTTGGTCATAATATTCTGCGTAACCGCATTGGGGGCAAGCCTTGCCCTTCAACCCTTCGCGAAGGCCAGCCCGGCCTCCTCGAATGGCCTTTATCCGGATTTCCAGCCCACCGGGGATATCCGCAGGTTCCTGGGAGAAATCCTGCATTACGATATCAGCTTTCTATGGTTCGAAAATGCCGCCGAGGCTTCCGTGGGTTTCTACCAGGACAAAGATGGAAATTATTACTCCCTGCTGGAGGCCGAAACCAAGGGCTTTGTCGGGTTCTTCACCAGTTACCGCAAGCACGTTTACAGGGCCACATTTGAGGTTCTGGACGGGGGAACCCGGGTTCGCTCCAAAAAATTCGAACGCAAAGTCATCATTGGAAACCAGGTGGAGTCGACTCAAAACACACTTGACTACTCAACCCGGGTCCAATTCTGGTATAGATACGACAACAATGTCCTGGTGGAGACGGGCCAAAGGGAGATTCCTGGCAATGTCGTATTCGACGATATTCTGGCCGCCTTCTATAACTTTCGAAACGGGGTTTATGGGAAAGTCGCCCGCGGAGAAAACTTCACCATTTATACCATCCCGGACAAGGGACAGAATGAATTCAGGGTCAGCGTTCTCGATGGAAACGAGGAGAAAAAAGTACAGACCCTGGCGGGAAAACCCGTCGAGGACAATTACATTCTGGATGTAAAAATACCCCCGGAGGTGTTCAAGACCAAAAATGGGGAACTGCAATTCTGGGCTTCCAAAAACCTGATCCCCACCGAAACTCTGGTAGAGGATTACATTTTGCTCGGCGATCTGTATGCCAAGCTCAACCGGAGGGATCTTATCCGGACCTCCCGGTTCGGCTTTTTTCCCATGGCCAAGGAGCTACCCTGAAGCCCGGTTTCTCAAATCGGAAGGTCAGACATCGAAGGTCGGCAGAGGAGGATCTTTCCAGATATTGACTTCGGTGGTCTCGTCCAGCGTCACCTCGCCGAAGGTCACCGTGTAGGGTGCGGAATCGCCACATTCGTAATCCACTTTTATTTTCCGGATATGCCATTGTCCCTTTTCCGGACCCACCAGGGTGAGACTGTGGGCGAAACTGTTGACATCAAATCCTCCCTCGAATACCCCTCCCGGATCGGTGGTCCCCTGGATGTTTTCCAGAGGCAATTTATGATTATTGATGGTGAACAGTACCGGCCCCGCCATCCCCGGTTCGCCGGTTTCGATTTGTAATTTGAAATTCATCAGCTTGGGCATGGGTTCTCCTCGTCAAGAAATCAGAAATAGGGATTCAATCCGGCGGCATGATCCGTTTCATCGTAGATGGCGCCGACGAAGGGAACCTGTTCCCTGAAGGTGCGGTGAATCCCCTGCTTGAGGGTCACGTCCGCCGCGCTACATCCCTGGCACCCGCCCCCCATCTGAATGGTAATGGTGTTCCCCTTGATCGAGTTGAGGGTGACATTCCCGCCGTGGCCGGCCACACCGGGGTTGACCTCGGTGTCAATGGCGCGCTGAATCCCGGAACGGATTTCGTCCTCGGACGGCATTTCACGAATAATTTTTTCGGCGATCAACGGGGTTCCCTGTTGCATGACCTCGCGAACGGCCGTCCCGACTTCACCCGCCAGGGGTTTCCAGTCCAATCCGGTCTTTTCCAACCGGGTGATCGTCACGGTATCTTCGTGAACGAGCACCGCCTCCACGCCATCGATACTGAACAGCCGTTCGGCAAGAGGGGACCCTTGCGCGTCCTCGAATTTTCCGAACCACCAGGAATATCCCGGGAGCACGGGCCGATTGATCCTGAACAGACATTGATCGTGATTCGTGGAGGGCTGAGCCTTGATCAGGACTTCCGTACTCTCCGGCGGGAAAAGATTTTCGATCAAAACGGGGGCCTGGATCACCCGGCGCAGTTCGGGCGGATTGGAAAACGGGTTTTCATCCTCATCCCGTGAGGGCATACTTTCTTCCTTTACCGCAGGCGGGGAGATTTCTGCCGGGGACAGCTTTTTATCGGAATGTTCCGGGTCGGCACTTTTCCCGGCCGTTTCGGCGCTCCCTTCGTCCTCCCGTATCCTGGGAAAAATTTTCTTGAATACTTTTGGTATCAAATTCAAGACGCACTCCTCGTCAAAGAGGTTGAATCGAATCTTCATCCCCGGTATCGATCCGGGATGATCTATTTATCGTCTGTATTTGGATAGATAAAACATCAAAAACGTTGCAAAAAATTAACGCCATCGAGACAAGGGGACGGTATGAACCGGCGGCCCCTGAATCAGCGGGGGAAGGGCACCGGCACCCCAAGGGAAGGGAAACCCACTCTCGGCAGGAAACACGACATCCTCAGTTCGGCCCGGGAGGGGTTAAATACGGAATGCGTCCGTGAACAGGTCGATCTTCCAGGATTCCGGCTGATCCGGCAAACCCACAATGGCCACCACATCGAATCGCAGGTCGCGGTCATCGACATTGT
>PCWF01000107.1:0-4867 GCA_002796165.1 Nitrospinae bacterium CG11_big_fil_rev_8_21_14_0_20_56_8 | reverse complement strand
CTGGGCAATTTTCTTCTGCTTGGCAGGGGTCACCGCCAGGGAGGGGTGCCCCACCCCTTCCCCCGAACGGGTTTTGACCTCGACAAAGACCACCGTCTTGCGGTCCTCGGCGATGATATCGATTTCACCCGCCGCGCAACGGAAGTTCCGCTGAAGGATGCGGTATCCTTTCGATCGCAAAAAATCCGCCGCCTTTCGCTCCCCTTCCTGCCCGAGGTCCAGATTTTTCCGTGTCATGCCGCACCGTAAACAACCGTTCCCGAAAAACAGTTTCTCCCGGGAATTGCGCCTATTAATATCCACCGAGCCGGTTGGCCGCATGGGCGCAAGGTAAAACTCGCCGAACGATGGATTGCAAACCTGTTCCCGGAAAAACGCGGCCAAAATTTCCGTAAGCTATGCTATCACACATGAACCCAGGTTGACTTGTACGTAAATTCGCCGTACAATTTAAGACCGAAGGAGTTATGCCAATGAAAACCATCGAGAACAATTCCAAAACGGCCCGGCTGGAAGCCCGGGTTACCGCCGAGGAAAAAAAACTGTTCCAGCATGCCGCCGCTCTTCAGGGCCGGTCCCTGACCGAATTTCTGGTGAGTTGCGCTCATGACGTTGCCCGAAAAACTGTCCGGGAACACGAAATCATGGAATTGAGCGCCAAGGACCGGAAGGCGTTCGTTTCGTCCCTTCTGAAACCCCCGGCTCCAGGGAGACGCCTTAAAAAGGCCGCGAGGCGTTATAAGGACACCATGTGGATTTGATGGTCCAGGGAAAGCAGGACACCCCCTATTCTATTGAGCCGCTCGGCAGGCATCACGACCGGGCGGCTTTTTCATGCGGAAAAGAGGCCTTGGATCGTTACATCAAGGAACAGGCCGGTCAGGATGCCAAACGGCATTATGCGGCCCCCTTTGTTCTCGCGGAACAGGGGAAGAAGCTGGTTTTGGGGTATTACACCCTGTCTTCTTTTGGAGTTAACTTAAAGGATTTTCCCGAATCCACGGTCAGGAAGCTTCCCCGCTATCCCCTTGTTCCCGCCACGCTCCTGGGCCGGTTGGCCGTTGACAGGAAACATCATGGGAAGGGATTGGGGGAATTGCTTCTGATGGATGCCTTGCACCGGTCTCTGGATCAGGCCGATATAATCGGTTCCGTAGCCGTCATTGTCGAGGCAATGGACCGGGAGGCTTGGGAGTTTTACCGGAATTTTGAATTCATCTCTTTTCAAGACCAAAAAGACCGCCTCTTTCTGCCTATGAAAACGATTTTGAAGTTGTTTTGACCACTCCATTTCCCTTAAGAGCCCCGGTCATCTGTATGATTGATCGCACTCGCACCAAGCCAAGAATTATCTTGAATTATATTTTCACTCAACTTCCTCGAACCGGACTCAATCATGATCCTCGGATGGGATGATATCGGCGGCCCAACCCTGTTTTCCTTTCTCACCTGGGTGGGATTGACCGGATTGTTTTACCTGGTGTGTTTCACCGCGATCCTCCACGTTCTGGACGATCTCACGCAAAACCGATGGACGAAAATTCCCGCCATGTGGTTCGCGGCCCTGCCCGCCGCGGGATTGATGGTGGCTCTCAACTACAAGCCGGTGGTTTTATGCGTGCTGATGCTGGGATCCAACTGGTTCCGCATCCAAAATCTGAAAGACCCCGGCCACTCCAAATTCGGCAACCGGGTCACCCGCTGGACTCTGTTCTACGTGGCCAGCTACGGATATATTCTCTCCCTCCCCTTCCTGGTTTACTATTTCGATTCTCTTCTTTCCCAGTAAGTCCCGGTCCCGGAAAGGAGGGGCGAATTTCAGGTCATGCGGGGAAACCACATCGGCGTCCGGTTCCGGTATTGCCGGTATTGTTCCCCGAAATTGCGTTCGAGAGCCCGCTCCTCGTGATAAATCCGGTACTGGAATCCGAACCACGCGGAAAGAAGCCCCAGGCCCCCGGCCAGCCAGGAGTGGGTCGCCAACGCATAGGCCAGGATCACCACCATCATCGCCGTATATGAGGGGTGCCGCATCCGGCCATAGAGTTTGTCGGTCTTCAGCGTTTGCCGGTCGCGGAATGCGATGTCGAATTTGAACCCGAGCAAGCCCAGTTGGTACACCGCCAGCACCCGCAGGAAGGCGCCCACGGTGAATACCCCGGCCATAGCGGCCCATTCCCGCCCCGACACGGGAATTTCGGTGGAGCGGGCCACGAAGGAAGTGCCGATCAACGCCGCCGCAATGGGCAGGGTGTGGCCGAATAATTGCTGAAAAAATGGCTTGTCAAAGGTCGCGTCCCCGGGCCGGACGGTACGGACGAAAATGGCCAGTTCGATGGCCCCGAAGATTGCGTTAAAGCAGGAGATGACCCAAAATCGCTCCAGATTGCCCTCCGTCATCCCCACGGGAATGAGAGGAAGCAGGTAGATCACCCCCACCAGGCAGGTGGTAAAATTCAGGTTTTTGCAAAGCGCGATCAGAAAAATGACCGCGTAGATCGCGAAATTTAGATAAATCCAGAACGATGTCATAAAAATCCACTCGAATAACCTGGGGGGCGAAATACTTTTTTTCGAGCCACTCTGTGGTATTCTACTGTTTTTTTTGGGTAGTTTTATTATAAGATAAAGTAAATATCAACGGTCCCGGCCGGAAGGCCCCTTGCCGTCCTGTTTCGCGTCATCCCCCCTTGACAGGGTTTGGATACAATTTTTCCACGTTGTTTCAATTCAAGCGTTAGACCGAGGCACCCATGAATACCAAACTTTTGAATCTTCCTCCGGAAATCCGGAAAGAAATTGAGGAATTTGCCTCCGAGGTGGAGCGGCTCCATCGTGGCGAGGTCGGGGACGATGAGTTCAAACGGTTCCGCCTCCAGCAAGGCATCTATGGACAGCGTCAAGCCGATCAGCAGATGGTTCGGACCAAGCTCCCGCAGGGACGCGTGACCTCGGACCAACTCAAATGTCTGGCGGATTTCGCGGATCGATATTCCAATAAGATCCTGCACGTCACCACCCGTCAGGACATCCAGTTCCATTTCGTCAAGATCGACGACGTGCCCAAGGGTCTCGAAGATCTCGCGGAAGCCGGGCTGACCACCCGGGAGGCCTGCGGCAACACCGTGCGCAACGTCACCGCCTGCCACAAAGCGGGAACCTGCGCCAACGAAGTTTTCGATGTCACTCCCTACGGGCGGGCCGTAACCGGATTTCTCCTGCGCCATGCCCGCACCCAAAACCTGCCGCGCAAGTTCAAGATCAGCCTGGGCGGTTGTAAAGGTTGCGGCCTGGCGTTGATGCACGATATCGGCCTCACCGCGCAGATCCGCAAGGAAAACGGGGCCGAGGTGCGCGGATTCCGGGTCGTGGTGGGGGGCGGACTCGGCTCCTCTCCCCATATCGCGGAATTGCTGACCGAGTTTCTTCCCGCGGACCAGCTTCTGCGGATGTGCGAAGCGATTGTTTCAGTATTCGACAAGTATGGTGACAAGAAAAACCGCAACAAGGCCCGGTTCAAGTTTGTCCTCGACAAACTGGGGATCGAGAAGATCCGGGAACTTTACCGCGAGGAATTCGATGCTCTGGAAGGAACCGGGTATCCCCCGATCGAGGTTCCGCCGTCGGCCGATCCCCACATGCCCGCATTTTCCCCCACGCGGGAATTCGACGCCGATCCCGAGTTCAAGGCCTGGGTGGTCCGCAATACCTGCGAGCAGAAACAGAAGGGATTTTTCAACATACAGATCAAGTTGCTCCTGGGCGATATGACCAGCGCTCAGGCGCGGCTCATCAGCGGCATCGCGGCCCGGTTTGCCGCCGGGGTGATCGTCAACACCGTCAACCAGAACGTAATGATCCCCTGGGTGAAGAAAGAGGCTTTCGGCAATATCTTCGGGGAGCTTCGTCAGGCCGAACTCCACAAAGCCGGCACCGAGGAGATCCGGGACATTACCTGTTGCCCCGGTTCCGAAACCTGTAACCTGGGAATCACCGCCTCGCGCGGCCTCGCCCATTTCCTGAGCGACGAAATGGAAAACGGGTTTCCCCAGTCCACGGACCTGGATCACATTTCCATCAAGGCCAGCGGGTGCCCCAACTCCTGCGGCCAGCATCATATTGCCTCGATCGGCCTGCACGGAGGAGCTAAAAAGGTAAATGGCATTTTGACCCCGCATTACGAATTCTTCCTGGGAGGCCACGTCTCCGAGGACGAAATGGTGTTCGGCACACCGGTCATCAAGATTCCGGCGAAAAACACCTCCGCCGCGGTGCGCAAGACGATCGAAACTTACAAAAACGAGAAACAGGACGGGGAAACGTTCTGGCAATTTGTCGACCGGCGCGGAAAAAGCTATTTCCGGGAACTCCTGGACGAGTTTAAAAATTTGGACGATATCGAGAAAAATCCGCTCGCCTACCTGGACTTCGGATCGGACCAGAAGTTCACCCTCGAAGATCGCGGACAAGGCGAATGCGCCGGAGCGGTGACCGACATGATCACCGACTATTTGACCGCCGCCAAGCGGGCCCAGTTCCAGGGCAAGCTGGCCCTCGAAAAAGGCGCGCTCCGGGAAGCGGTGGATCATGCGCGCCGTTCGGTGGTTTCCTCCGCCCGTGCGCTTCTGGTGACCGAGGGAATGGATTTCGACCTGGATATCGAATGTATCCGGAAATTCGAATCGTTGATCCTGGATATGGAGATCGTGTCGCCGCAATATTCGGAGTTGATGGCCCGATTCGAGGAGAACGTGGACGCGCTCGATCCCGAAACCACCTCATGGTGGGTGGAAACCTCGGGCGGACTGCAAAAGGAATGCGAACAGGTCCACGAAAGAATGCAGAAGGACCGTTCGCTTCGCATCCG
>PCWF01000052.1 GCA_002796165.1 Nitrospinae bacterium CG11_big_fil_rev_8_21_14_0_20_56_8 | reverse complement strand
ATCGTATCGTTGTCTATGATGCCAATGGCGGCACATCGGCGTCATGCCGGGTCTGGTGGATGTTCCGGCTGTTTGGTCACGAGGATGTCAGTGTTCTGAATGGTGGACTGCCGAAGTGGTTGGCAGAGGGCCGTGAAACAGATGATATTCCGCCGATACCGCGCGAGCGTCATTTCACATCACGTCAGAATAATTTTCTGGTGCGTTCAGTTGATCAACTGCTGGATAACTGTAATACGAAACGCGAAATTGTTGTCGATGCGCGAAGTGCTGAACGCTTTGCCGGCACCGGCGAAGAACCGCGCGCCGGACTACGCAAAGGGCGTATCCCGGGAAGCGTCAACATGCCGTTCAATATACTGGTGGATAAAGACGCGAACTTCACCTTCCGTTCGGCAGACGAGATCAAGAAATGTTTCGATGCAATCGGGATCGATTTCAAGAAACCTGTCGTTGCCAGTTGCGGTTCCGGTGTAACGGCTTGTGTGATTGCCTTTGCCGGACATCTTATCGGCAAGAGTGACATCGCTATCTATGATGGCTCCTGGACCGAATGGGGCAGCCGTCACGATACACCCATCGACACTGATTAAGATCATGGCAGGTAAGATCGCCGAGATTGAAACGGTCATTACTTATCTGCAGATGACGGAACAGCCTTCGGCGCCCCCGCCCCCGACGCCAATGGGGGCGATCGCGCTGATGCGCGCCGAACAGCCGACCCTTTCGTTTTACCGGTACCTGTACAATTCCGTTGGCGGCGATCATCTGTGGTGGGAACGCAGGGTCATGCCTGACGATCAGCTGCTGGCCGCCGTTCAGGCAGAGAATGTCGATGTGTTCGTCCTGTACGTCCGGGGTGTGCCCGCCGGTTATTTTGAACTGGCTACGTATGAAGACGGAAAAGAAATCGATCTCGCCTATTTCGGGCTGATGCCGGAATTCAGAGGTCAGGGGTATGGTGCGTATCTGTTACGCGTGGCGATTGATGAAGCCTGGTCACGCGGGCCGCATCGGGTAATCGTCAATACCTGCAATCTTGATCATCCGAACGCTTTACAGAATTATAAGCGTGCCGGCTTCGAGGTTTATGATCAGGAAAAGCGGATCATCAAGGATCCGCGTCAACTGGGTATCTTTGACTAACAGCATCTGATCATGGTCTCAAAATGAGAGACGGCCCGCCTCGTTGCCGAGTAGCGGACCGCCTCACCATCCCCCCTCTGGGATATTCGTATCCGTTCCTAGTGGCCGAGAATCTGACTCAGGAACAGTTTGGTACGATCATGCTGTGGATTTTCGAAGAACGCGTGTGGCTCGTTGGATTCGATAACCTCACCACCATCCATGAAGATCACCCGGTCGGCCACCGTCTTTGCAAAACCCATTTCGTGAGTCACGCAGAGCATGGTCATGCCGGTTTCCGCAAGCTCAATCATCGTATCGAGAACTTCCTTGATCATTTCCGGATCGAGCGCTGATGTGGGCTCATCGAACAACATGATACGCGGGTTCATGCAAAGCGAACGGGCAATTGCAACACGTTGCTGCTGACCGCCGGAAAGCTGACCCGGGTACTTGTTGGCCTGTTCCGGAATTTTGACCTTGGAGAGATATTCCATCGCCGTTGCTTCGGCTTCTGCTTTTGGTGTCTGGCGGACCCAGATTGGACCCAGCGTACAATTTTCCAGAACCGTTAAATGCGGAAACAGATTGAAGTGCTGGAACACCATGCCGACTTCGCGGCGGATCGCATCGATCTGCTTGAGGTCGTTAGTCAACTCGATCCCGTCAACAATGATCTGGCCCTTCTGGTGCTCTTCAAGTCGATTTATGCAACGGATCATCGTTGATTTGCCGGAACCGGATGGTCCGCAGATAACAATCCGTTCGCCCTTTTTGACGTTCAGATTGATGTTCTTGAGAACGTGGAAGTCCCCATACCATTTGTGCATGCCGATGATTTCGATGAGATGATCATCGTTGTTGGCTGATGGTGCGGCTGCGGTGGCTGTATTTGTATCACCCATGACTTATTGTCCTTTTCCCTGAAGCGCTTTAGCGCTTGTAGCCTTTGTCGAGCTTGCCTTCGAGGTATATCGAGTAACGCGACATACTGAAGCAGCAGACGAAGAAGAAGAGTGCGATGGAAACGTAGACCTCGTATGCGAGGCCGTTCCATTGTGCATCTGCCAGTGCTGACCGGCCGACCCCCAGAACATCCAGAAGGCCGATGATCAACACCAGGGTTGTATCTTTGAACAACCCAATGAAGGTGTTGACGATACCGGGGATGGATATCTTGAGTGCCTGCGGCAGCACGATCAGGCGCATCGATTGCCAGTATTTGAGCCCCATAGAGTCGGCAGCCTCGTACTGACCTTTTGGAATGGCCTGCAAGCCACCACGCACCACTTCGGCAATATACGCCGACGAGAACAGCGTCACCATGATCAGCACACGAAGCAACAGATCAAAGGTTGTTCCCGGTGGCAGGAAGTAGTTAAGCATCGTCGACGCAACAAACAGCAGCGTGATAAGCGGCACGCCACGGATGAATTCGATGAAGCAGACGGAAATCGATTTAACGATCGGCAAATGCGATTTTCGCCCGAGCGCCAGCAAAATCCCTAGTGGCAATGAGAACGCGATGCCGGTAACACCAACCACCGTGTTCAACATCATGCCACCGAATTCATCGGTGCCGACATGCGCCAGCCCAAAGCCACCGAGCAACAGCCAGGCAGCGATAAACGGAAAGATACCGGAGAAAATCAGCCATGGTTTGCGCATAGCTACATGGTCAAAAAGGATCGGTATCAGTGCGAAAATCAGTAGCACGAACGACAGGTTGACCCGCCATCTCTCTTCGATCGGATAAAACCCATATATCAGGATTTTATAGCGGTCCTTGATGAAGGCCCAACAGGCACCGGTGCCCAATGCCTGACATTCTTCACGATTGTTTGCGTTCAGAACAGAGTCCAGAACGACCCAATGTAACAAGGGAGGAATGATTTTGTAGAGCAGGTAAATACCCACCAGCGTCATCAATGTATTAGCCCACGACGAGAACAGATTTGTTCTGAGCCATAGCATGATGCCGCGCTGGCCGACGGGTGCTTCCATATCCGGATGTGTGCCGGGAGCGTATGATTGTACTTCACTCATGATCTTTCTCCCCTCACCGTTCAACCAGTTTGATGCGTTTATTGTACCAGTTCATGAACGCGGAGATGATCAGCGATATCGAGAGATAAATCCCGATAACCATGATCATGGTCTCCATTTCCTTACCGGTCTGCATCAGGGAAATCCCGCCAAGTGTTGCCACGATATCCATGTAACCGATGGCAATAGCCAGAGAGGAGTTCTTGGTCAGGTTGAGGTATTGACTGGTCAGGGGCGGAATAATCACCCGCATGGCCTGAGGAATAATAACCAGGTTGAGAATACGACTGCGTTTGATGCCAAGTGCACCGGCAGCTTCCCATTGTCCGTGACTGACCGAAAGAATGCCGGAACGAACGATTTCGGCAATGAATGCCGATGTGTAAAAGGAAAGCGCCAGCCAAAGTGCCATAAACTCAGGCAGCAGCACCATGCCACCCTGGAAATTGAACCGCTTGAACACGGGAACGTCCCATGTAATCGGTGATCCTGTGAGGTAGTAGACGATAACCGGGAAGCCGATGATCGCGGCCAATCCAATCCAGAAGACCGGATAAATTTTGCCGGTCGCATCCTGAACTTTCTTTGCATAACGCTTGAAGAAGAACGTAAAGACGATGCCGATAATAAATGCGACGACCGTGAACCAGAACAGACTTTCAAAGATCGGTTTTGGCGCAAAGACACCACGGTTGGACAAGTAGAAAAGGTCCGCAATGTTGAAGTCTTTGCTGGCGATTTTCGGCAGCGGCAGCGAATGGACGATAATCCCGTGGATCAGCAAAATGTGGAGCAGCACCGGCACGTTGCGGGTGAACTCGATGAAGCAATAGCTGATCCGGTTTAAAAGGAAGTTCGGCGATAGTCTCAGCACACCAAAGATAAAACCGAGTATGGTGGAGAGTATGATGCCGGCAATAGCGACGAGCCCGGTATTGAGGAGCCCGACCAGACCGGCACGGAAATGCGAGTCTCGCGACGTATATGAAATCAGCGTTTGGTTAATGTCATAGCTGGCGGGTTGTTCAAGAAAACTAAAACTGAAAGTTTTGCCTGCTGTTGCCAGATTGATGACTGCGTTGTGAATGATAAATGCAAAGAAGCCGATCAATACGGT
>PCWF01000099.1:1138-4427 GCA_002796165.1 Nitrospinae bacterium CG11_big_fil_rev_8_21_14_0_20_56_8 | reverse complement strand
CAACGTGCAGATCGTCAAGGAAGTGCTGGTGGACTGCGACGACGACACGGTCCTGCTGAAGGTGGAACAGGTGGGAGGTGCCGCGTGCCACAAGGGCTACCAAAGTTGTTTTTTCCGCAAACTGAACGGCGGCCTGCAGGTGGTGGACGAAAAGATTTTCGACCCCGAGAAGGTCTACAAGAACCCGAAAAAATAAGCGGCAGTTCAATTCATAGGAACGGGTGGCGCGTTCCCGCGGCGGTTCCGCCCGGACTCGTTTCATCTCTTTTTTTCATATCATATTCATTTAAATAAAGAATCCATACGATGAGCGGCAAGATATTGAAATTGGGAATTCCGAAGGGAAGCCTCGAAGAGGCCACCGTTAAACTTTTTGCCAAGGCGGGCTACAACATCCAGATCCGGAGCCGGTCCTATTTCCCCTCCATCGACGACCCGGAGATCGAATGCATGCTGATCCGCGCGCAGGAAATCGCCCGCTACGTGATGGACGGGGTTCTCGACGCGGGGTTGACCGGAAAGGATTGGGTCATGGAAAACCGCGCCGACGTGGTGGAGGTGGAGAATCTGGTTTACTCCAAGGCCACCGCCCGGCCCGTGCGGTGGGTTCTCGCCGTGCCCAACGACTCCCCGATCCAGAGCATCAAGGACCTCCAGGGCAAACGCATCGCCACCGAAGTGGTCAACATGACCACCGATTATCTGAAAAAACACGGAGTGACCGCGAACGTGGAATTTTCCTGGGGCGCCACCGAGGTCAAGGCCCCCAAGCTGGTGGACGCCATCGTGGAAGTCACGGAGACGGGCAGTTCCCTGCGCGCCAACAACCTGCGCATCGTGGAGACCCTGCTGGAATCGAACACCGTCTTCATCATGAACAAAGACTCCCACAAGGATGCCTGGAAACTGGAAAAAGCCAGCCGCCTCGTGCTGATGCTCAAGGGGGCCATGGCCGCCAACGGCAAGGTGGGACTGATGATGAACATCCCCAAGGGCAAGCTTGAAGCGGTCCTCAAGATCCTGCCGCCCGGTAAAAAACCCACCCTCGCCGAGTTGACGGACAAGGAATGGCTGGACATGACGGTGATCCTCGAAGAAAATTGGGTGCGGGAAATTGTCCCCGACCTGAAAAAAGCCGGGGCCGAGGATATCGTGGAATTTCCTCTCAACAAGATCATTCACTGACGCGGTTTCCGCGCCGACCCGCAGAGACCGGTCGAACACAAACCCCGGGCGGGATGATGTCATGAACAGGGAAGTCGATCCATCTGCACAAGATTCTTCCGGGGAGCCTGCTCCCCCCGGCACGCCTCAGCCCGATCCTCCCCAAAACGCAGAAGATTCCTTTATCACCAGTCCGTTCGAACCCGCCGAGGATCCCGAACCGGAGACCGCCGGAGCCGACGAAGCTCCCGAGTATGAAAACGAGGAGGAGTCGCCTGCCGATCCTGCGGAACCCGACCGGTCCCCGTCCCGGGTGCCCGCGTTCCTCATCGTCCTGTTGCTTGTTGCCGGAGGAGGCGCGGGCTATTACTATTTCAAGACCGGGCATCTGCCGGGCCTGGACGGCGCGGAATCCGTTGTTCCCCCGCTGGTAAAAAAGACCCCGGCACGGGTTCCATCGGCGGTTTTGCCGCCGCGTCACCTGAGCGGAACCCAGACCCCGTCCCCCGCACCGGCTCGGCCGCAACCCGTTGCTCCCGCTCCCATGCCCGAGGCTCTGCCAACCGCTCCCGCTCCGGTCCGGGAAACGCCGCCGGTTCGACAGCACGCCGCGGAAACTCCGGAGCCCGGCCCCGAACTCCTCCGGGACGAAGACGTACAGGCGCAGATAAAAATCGCCCCCTTTCCTCCCGGGCCGATCACGCAGATCGCCCCCCCTTCCCCATTGAAGGAAGAGCCCCCGGTGGAGAAACCCAAGGCCAAACGAAGCCCGGAAGTGACCGCCTATCTCGACTTTATTGAAAACGCCGTGCGTAAATTAATAGATGGGGTGAGGGAGGGAGCCACGCGGCTGAAGGAATGGGTGCAGGGCCAACGGGGGCAGGGCTGAAGCGGAGGCCGGAAAAATTTCAAGCCTTGCGCTCGGGCAAACCGGAAAATTTCACTTCAATTCCCGCCCGTACCAGATCAACTGCCCCTCGACCCGGAGGTCTTTTTGGACGGCTTCCAGCGCGTCGTATCGGGGGTTGTCGCTCTTGATGAGCACCTTGCCCGTTCGCGGATTGAGCTGGAGCCGCTTGATCATTCGCTTGCCGTTCCACACCAGGGAGTAAATGCCGCCCCCCGGCCGGATGCGGTTGGAGTTTTTGTTGATCACCACCACGTCGCCGTCGCTGAGGGTGGGTTCCATGCTGTCCCCTTCGATCATAAGCGCGACGAGGCGGTCCGGTCCGCCAAACCGGCTCAACCAGTCGTCGCGGAACGCGAGGCGGATGTCGACCGTGTCGTCGGGGGCCAGTCCCCGCCCGGCGCTTCCCGCGCCCTTGACCTTTTCGATCAGAGAGAACGCATCCGGGAGGTTTTTCTCGTGGTGCCCCACCACTCCGCCCCCGGCTTCTCCCGTCACCAGATATTCGACCGTGGCGCCCGCGTACCTTGAAATTCCTAAAAGAATATCCACCTCGGGCACCATTCCCCTCTCCATCTTGGAAACATTGCCCTGGGAGGTGCCCACCGCCTTGGCAAATTCCTTCTGAGTCCTATTTCCCCGGATCTTCCTGACCCGCCGACCGAATTCCACATCTGCCCGTATCGCGTTCAAATTATTCCTATTAGAATTTTATGATTGACAAAAGATTCTTTTAGGAATATATCATGACCATCCCGAAATTGCAAAGCAAAACCCGCTAACCCTCCGCCGCCGTGCGGCGGAGTTCAACGGCGGGCGCGGTTTTGAACATCCAAATTTAACTGGGGGAGGTCCATCATGGAACACGACGGGCATTGGGCGTGCATCGACCGGCAATTCAAGGTGATGAGTTTTCTGGACGAGATCGGCAAAAACGGGAAGACGCTTCGGGAGAAGTCTACCGGTCCCTCGGGGGGCTCGGGACAACGGCCCGGCGGCGAGGCGGTTTTCGCCAAAACCTTCCCGCGCCAGTCTCCCCTTCGCGGGCTCATGCTCCGGGTGAATGGACGCGACCCCCGAGGCGTGCCGTTCGATAACCTGGCGGCGGCTTATCCCTTTGCGGCGCGGGGGGTGCCCTGCCGGATGCGGATCCTCGGGATTGAGGAAAACCCCGCCGGATTTCAGGCCTGGATCACCGCCGGGATTGACGACGGGCCG
>PCWF01000099.1:202-1108 GCA_002796165.1 Nitrospinae bacterium CG11_big_fil_rev_8_21_14_0_20_56_8 | reverse complement strand
CGCAACCGGGCCCGTTACCGCCCGGGGCAGGAGTATATCTTTCATCTCGCCGGGCTCGCCTACCGGCTGGAACTGGAGGATCATCCCGCTCCCGCCCGATCCGGCGGCACCGTTTCCGGTTGCGCCCCCTCCGCCTCAGGGAAGCCCGGGAAGAAAGGTTCTTCAATCGAATTCAGCACGCCCGGGGCCCTTCTCAAGGGCCTGGCGGCGATCTTTCCCGCGGGCGACGTCGAGGACAACTACAATTTCTGGGGTCCGGTGAAAGAAGTCTCGGAATTCCGCTTCGGCGGGAGAAGGATGATCGCCGTCCGCGTCCCGGTTTCCCGGAACATTGCGGACGAGGCGGACCTGGACCTGATCGTTTACGTGAACGATCTCAATCTCCGCCCTCTTCGACTTCCGCAACCGGGCGAAGACGTGCGGGGCACCGTCTGGCTCCAGGGATTTCTGGATCCGGATGCCAATGGCAAATAAAAAACCATACGGGTTTTGTACGATATCTTTCATTTTTTCTCGGGGTGTCCTTCATGAAAAAATTTGCGTCCGTCGCGTTTCTTTTCCTTCTGTTTCCCTGGGTCGATGCCTGTTCCGTCGGGATGGCCATGAGTGGCAAGGCCGACCCGAACCTCGGTTTGGTCCGGATCGGAGCGACGCGGGGAGAGGTGGAGCTTCAGTTGGGCCCGCCGGTCAAATCGGCTTCGACCGCCGGGGAGAACCGGGTGGACGTTTACGAATATGAAATCGGGAATGAACCCAGCGCCGGGCGGGCCGCGGCCCACGCCGTGCTGGATCTTCTGACCCTGGCGCTGTGGGAAGTGGTCGGCACTCCCATTGAAGGAGTTCAGGGAGAAAAATACCGGATCACTTTGACTTACGATTCGGCGGATCGGGTGGTTTCAATCAATC
>PCWF01000099.1:0-187 GCA_002796165.1 Nitrospinae bacterium CG11_big_fil_rev_8_21_14_0_20_56_8 | reverse complement strand
CCACGACGAAGGTCACCTCGGGACATTCCGATTGCGCCGATTCGGTCTCCTGCTAGGTTTTATTATTAGAAGGTTGCTGAATAACTCCTCAAATGTCATCCTGAGCCTTTTTTAGCTGTCATCCTGAGCTTGTCGAAGGATCTGGCCGGAGCGAAGGATCCGGCGGGAACATAATTGGGGCATGCTT
>PCWF01000219.1 GCA_002796165.1 Nitrospinae bacterium CG11_big_fil_rev_8_21_14_0_20_56_8 | reverse complement strand
TCGTCGCTGGTGCAATATCCGGGCTTTAAATATATGAAGTAACTTACCGATTTCAGGGTAATTTTAATTCCCATCGGGGAATCAACCGTTGGGCCCCCTGCAAACCCGGAAAATCGGAAATCAGGTCACCCGCAGAGTTTTGAGTTTAGGAAACGCCGACGAATCCGCCAGCACTTTCGTGCCCGATTCCCCGATGAGGGTGTCGAAGATGAGGAGGGTTTCGATATTGTTCAGGGTCTGAGTATTGGCCAGAGCCTCTGCCGCTTCGAAATGAATGTAATTGCGGGCAAGGTTGAGATGTTTCACCCGGCTGAAAACCTTCGACCGGGCGAGAACCTTGATGCTTTTGTTGGACAGATCGGTCCGGTAAAGATTCAGTTTGCGCACATTGGCGAACGTCGAGGATTTGGCCAGGGCGATCACGACCTCATCTCCGATCTTATTTTCCTGAAGGATCAACACCTGCAATTTTTTCATCACCTCACATTGGGCGATGGCCATTCCTCCTGAGGGACCGATGTTGTTGAAACGGATATCGAGATGGGCGAGGCCGGAAAGGAATGGGGACTGCATCAGGAAATCGATTCCCTTGTCCGAGAGGTTGTTGTCCCCGAGATAAAGCCGCTTCAGGTTATGGAACTTGCCGGACTGCGACAGGTAATGGCCCGACTTCCAGGTCAGGTTATTACGGCTCAGATCCAGGTTTTCCACCCCTTCGAGCCGGTCGGATAGCATGAGGGCCTCGACGCCCTCGTCGCCGATGAACTTATTGTTGAGGTCGATGGTCTCCTCGTCCTGCTCCAGAGACTCCGCTACAAGTCCATCGATATATTGCTTTTTAACCTCGATCGTCATGGAATGAGCCGTCGCCTGTTATTACCGCATGGGGGATGTTTCGCGGATGTTGATGGCACAACGGAATCCGATATCGTTGAACCCGCGGGAAAAGGGATGACTGCGGTCCCGCCATCCCGCACTCATAGCTTTGACGCTGTCGGCCCAGGACCCCCCGCGCCGGACTTTCATGATTCCGTTAGCCGGTCCCCGGGGATTGTACATGATCTCGTTTGAATAATACCGGGGAGAAAACCAGTCCGCGACCCACTCCCACATATTTCCGGCCATATCGTACAATCCAAACCGGTTGGGGGGGTAACTGCCGACGGGAGATGTTTTATCCTTTAATTTCATTCCACCCCGGGCCATGGGGACCTTGGCCGGGAAATCGCTCCCCCAGGGGAACTCGCACCCGTTCCGAGCTCCGGCGGCTTTTTCCCATTGCGCCTCCGTCGCCAGGGTTTTCCCGATCAGATAGCAATAATCCGCGGCTTCGTACCAACTCACCTTCGACACGGGACAATGATCACAATCGGAAAATGGGCTTCGCCTCAGAACGTGCTCCGGGAACACCTCTTCAAACCGCGTGTTCGTCACTTCATATTGATCGATCATGAAGGAGTCGAGATATACCTCGTGGGCGGGGGCGCCCCGCTGGGGCCCGAACTCATCGCATCCCCGCTGAAATTTCCCCGAAGGGATCAGCATCATCTCGCTCAAGACGTCCCTCGGATGGCTATACTGGTCGTTATGGGTTCCGATAAGAAGCGTCAACCAGGCGATCAAAACAGATTGAGCGATGGGCACAAAGGAAGCCTGTAAATTTATTCAGAGTTCGTTTTTATCCGGAAGTAGCCGACCGGTCAGTTGTTCCAGAATCGCCAGCGTCGCCCGGGACCGATTCAACGTGTAAAAATGAATTCCCGCCGCACCCAGGTCGAGGAGGTCCATGCATTGCTCGGTCGCATGCTTGATACCGATGTCGCGCACCGCATCGTGATCCTCCTGAACCGCTTCCAGTTTCTCCACGAGAGATCCGGGGATGGTCGCCCCGCACATTTTGGTGAATCTCTTGATCTGGTTGACGTTTAAAATAGGCATGATGCCCGGGATCACCGGCACCTGGATCCCCGCTTCGCGGACTCTTCGAACAAAATCGAAAAAATACTCATTGTCGAAAAAGAGTTGCGTGA
Source organism: Nitrospinae bacterium CG11_big_fil_rev_8_21_14_0_20_56_8 (assembly GCA_002796165.1). GTDB lineage: Bacteria > Nitrospinota > Nitrospinia > Nitrospinales > VA-1 > 21-14-0-20-56-8. The sequence goes on along the minus strand of PCWF01000219.1, from coordinate 17,568 downwards.
TGATGAAGTCCGCGCCGGCATCGACCTTGAGCTTGAGATGCTCCATGTCCTGCGCCAGATTCCGGCTTTCCAGATGTCCCTCGGGGTACCCGGCAACCCCCAGGCTGAATGAGTAATGTTTCCGGATAAAACCCACCAGTTCATTGGCGTGGCCGAAACCGTTTTGGGGTCGAACAAATTCCGTCTCGCCCTGGGGCGGGTCTCCCCGCAAAGCGAGAATATTTTCGATGCCGTCCTTTTCCAGTTCGTTGAGGACCGAACGAATTTCATCGGCTGAATGTCCCACGCAGGTCAGGTGGGCCATGCTCTCGATGCCGATTTCATTTTTGATCCGGCCCACCAGATCGACCGTTTTCGACCGGGTGCTTCCTCCCGCGCCATAGGTAACGGAAACAAATCCCGGATTCAGCTTGCGGAGATTTTCAATGGTTTCAAAAAGCTGATCGAAACCCTCGTCGTTTTTTGGGGGGAAAAATTCGAAGGAAAAAACGGGGTTACCGTGTTGAAGAATATCCCTGATCTTCATGATTGGATGATAGCAGGAGCCTGCTCTTTTTACAATTAAAGAGACAATGCGCGGGGAACCCGTTCCCCGCCATTTTAATGGGCCACGGGGAAAGGCTTCAGCCGTGCTCTTCGTAGATGCCGAATTTTTTCAGATAGGAAACAAAAGACGGACCATCCACCAATTCCACAGGTTCTTCCTCGATGGTCCGGTAAGCATCGTCGGTAAAAAATCCGGTAGTGATCAAAATCCCTCGACTGGCTCCCTCGCCCCGGACGGTATCGAGAAATCCCTGCACTTTGATCCCGTCGACCTGGTTGTTGAGAGGGTTTATGATACACAAAGCCAGGTAGGAACCGCCGACCACCGGGGTTTCATCGTGCATGGCAATTTCAAGCTCGCGGTCATTTGCCCAAACGGAATGCCGGTATTCCAGGCGGAATTTTTCCAGAAACTCGATGCACTTGCCCTTGAACAGCTCGGAATCGAGCAGGAAGCCCGGCAAGTTGTCGGGATCTTCAAATTGGCTTCTGCGGGAAGGGGGAGGGGGAGACGTCGTTTTTAACAGGGTGATCAGGATGATCCCGATCACAAAACTGACTATGGCTATGACAAAGACGCCCACTTATTTAATCATTTCATCCCAAATTTTTTCTTTTTTCCCCTCTTTGATCCACCGGTCGTGCTTGATCATCTGCTTGATGGCAATCCACATGACAAAGGCCACGAAACCCAGCATGGCGCCGATCGGAATATTGTCCGGTTTGGTGGCGATCAGAAGGAAATTTTCAAGTCCCGAATTTTCCATAAGCCTCGTTATAAGAAATTAACTGATTCGGGAATCCCCCCCAAGGGGGACACCCGTTGATATTGACCTAAACGGGAGCCTTAACGCAAGCAAGAAGAGGAGGCAACGCGAAATTATTTATCCTCGTCATCGTCATCTTCATCTTCCTCCTCCTCATCATCGCCGGAATCGGCGTCCGCGTCCGTTTCGGCCTTTGCATCGGCGGATTCCGAATCCTCACCCAGGACCAGGGAGTCGTTAAACTCCGCCGTATTGTAAGAGGTGATGAAATCCCGAATTGCGCCCACCTGATTGTCGATGTCGCCCACCGTTTTAAGTTTCTGGAACTTGGTTTTGACGACGTAGTTGTCCCCCTCCTTGTCCCAATGTGCCGGCATTTTGGTCCACGGAATCAGTTCACGCGTATTTTTGAGCCAGTTGGGAATCCAATTTTGCCGCAAGCGCTCGCTTGCGATGGAGAAGTCGATCCCCTTGGCCCCGTCATCGTGGCATTTTCCGCAATCCATGTAGTTAACGATCTTTACGCCCGTCTCGATGCTGTCTTTATGTTTTTTGACATTGATCCCTTCTTCGTAGGGGATCTCCATTGTTGAAAGAGCTTCGAAATAAGCCGTAAGATCGCGCACTTCCCGATCGGTCAGGAAAAAAGTGGGCATGCGAACCTTGACCCAGGTTCTAACGGGGGTGGGATTCTTCAAGAAAGAAAACAGCCAGGATCCCTTCAGCCGCTCGCCCACATGGTATTTCCCCAATTCCAATGGCGGCGGATAGAGGTGGGTCCCCGCGAGATACTTCTGGATACGGCCTCCATCCCCTTCCACATGGTGACAACCCCGGCAATTGTACTTGGTGATCAGCCGCCGGCCCTTTTCGAGGATAATATCCTTTGGAGATGGAATCTTGCGGTACTCTTCGGGAACCTGGGTCCCATTGAAACCCTTGAGAAGGACGACCAAGGCGTCGATTTCATCCTCGGACAGGTAGAAATCGGGCATCTTGTCGAGCACGCGTTCGGTTCGATACGTGCTGGGATTCTTGAGCTTCGTCCGTACCCAGTTTTCCCAGGTGTGCGGAACATGGGCATCTCCAAATTCCAGTACCAGCACCTGTTTTCGGCCAAAGGAGGAAAGTTCGGGAGCGATGCGTCCTTCATTTTCCATACCGTTGATATCGTGACAGGCGAAGCATCCACGGCGGCGGACAACCCATTCCCCTTCCCCAACCAGTTTCGGGTCCTGCAGGGCCGTTTCGATAGCCGGGTCGATGGCAGGCTTGTCGAACTGAAGCAGGAAGGACGCAATATTGTTGGCATCTTCCAGCGAGAGCCTCAGTTCGGGCATAATACTTTGGTGGTTGTAAAGCTTGGGTTTGGACAACCAACTCACCAACCAGTCGGCGTTTACTTTTTTGCCGACATGAGTCAGGTCGGGGCCGAATACCTCGCCCTTCCCGTTGACCTGGTGACAGGCCAGGCATCCCACACTTTCAAATAGAGTCTGCCCCTCTTCCGGATCTCCTCCCGTGTATTTTTCGGGGAGCTCAAAATTCTTCTCCGAAGAGGACAACAAATATGCCGACACGGCCATGGCATCCCGGTCACTGAGACTGAAATCGGGCATTCGGGTCTGAGGCAGATAATCGCGCGGCTTTTTAACCCATCTGAACAACCACGATCCGTTGACCTTGGAGCCTATTCGGGTCAGGCGCGGTCCGACTTTCGCTTCCTCGGTAAAGCCATCGGCAAGGTGACACCCGTGGCACCCCAGTTTTTGAAACAACTGTTTGCCCTTGGACAGGATAGGCGCCCCTTCGAGGTTGATCACATCGTCGTGGCAGTTCCGGCAGGTGGACTGCATGTAATTTCCCTGCAGGATGGGCTCGTTGACTTCTACCGTCTGATCCATCTCGTGATGGGAACCATGCGCATCCTCAGCCGGTGCGGTGGCGGATCCCTGGCCATAGTGGCACCAGGTGCACCCGGTACGCTCCGGGGGGTGCTTGTCGATCAGGATCTCCATATTGGGATGGGTTTTCAGAGGCTGAGCGAAATCCCGGTAGTAATCATCCCGGTATGAAATGTGACAGGTCATGCACCGGTCGACCCGGTAGATGATCTCCTTGAAATTGTTGCGTCCAAAACCGGGAATGACGGTTTGCAGAATTTCCGCGGGCTTCCAGAAGAAATTGAACGGCTTATAATAGTCCAGTCTCTTCAAGAGGGTGGTCCGTTCTCCGGACATATCCCGCAATTCTTTTTCCAGATTGACCTGACGGGCCTTGCGCTCCATCAACTGAGCTTCGGCCTGGGCCAGGATCGCTTGTTTCTCTTTAATCTCGGGATCGAAGCTGTTGAAAAAATCGGTTAACTCAATCCAATGGGCTTTTTGAACGTCATAGTTTTCGCCCGCGTGCATGGCCTTTTTATAGTAATAATAGGCCTCGTCCACCCGGCTCCCGGCGAATTTCTTTTTTTCCTGAGTCTCTCCGAGATGGATCTCTGCTTCGCGGACGACATCCGCAAGTTTCTGATACTCCTCGGAATTTTCCAACTGCCCCGTAACAGCCGCCAGTTCTGTTTTCAGTTCCTGTTCTTTGGAAGCAATTTTCTCATTTATTTCTTTCAGCTCTTCCCGCGAACGCTCAAACTGAGTTTTGTAAAATTCTTCCTGGTAGTGCTTGAACCCCCGCCGGGAGTATTCGTCGTCCCAAAAAGCCCACAGCGTGACAAATAAAAGGGCTCCCGAAACCATGAAAAACAGAAAACTGTAGGAAACCTCTTCGTCAAGAAAAGCTTTCTCTTCCGGTTCCCCCTTGGGGACATCTTGATTGTTTTCTGGTGCGCTCAATGAATAACTCTGAGAATGAGGTTGGAGTTAAATGTTGAACCAGGGAGTCACCCAAATGTACTTGATATTGAACCCGAGCCGGAGAACGATCTTGATCACCATGCCCCCCATGATCAGCAAAAGCTGTATCTTGATGAACATGCGCAGGAAACCGACGTACTTGATCGCCTTGCGTTCAAGGAAAAAGTACACGGCTGTTCCCAAGGCAAAATATCCCAACACGACCGCCCCGCCAAACAACAGGGCCATGTTGTAGGACCGCACTCCGAAGGCATAGGGAAGGTCGACGTTGACGAGAGCCACCACCTTATGGGGATCCCAATATTGCCAGGGCATGAACAGATTCCAACCCGGACCACGGAGGAAAACGCCCATGATAATCAGCGCAATCCACAAAACCAGAAACCCGAAACAATAAACCCAGATTGCCAATTTGCGTTCCGTATAAGTGTAATACCCGTTGCCCTTGGGATTGACGTCCAGATAGGGGATGAGCATGAGCCCGACGATGATCAGAACCGGGGCCACGACTCCCGCAAACCACGGGTCGAAATAAACCAGAATGTCCTGCAGTCCGAGAAAATACCAGGGAGCCTTGGAAGGATTGGGTGTCTTGGTAGGGTTGGCCGCTTCCTCGAGAGGGGCGTCAATGGTAATAGACCATACGGTCAGGGCCAGAACAACGATGATGGCGCAAAGAAATTCCAAGCGCACCAGATAAGGCCATACATGAACCTTCTCGGGCAACCCCTCAACGTTTTTTCTGCCCGCTTCTGTTGCCATATTCTTATCCCTTCCCTAATTAAAACGCTTCGATGGGAAATGAACTCAAAGAGGACCCGATATTCCCCCGTCTTTGCGGATGCGCCAGAAGTGAACGATCATCAGCGCGCCCGCCACAAGGGGAATGAAAATACAATGCAGGACGTAAAATCTCAACAATGCCGGAGGACCTACCAGACTGCCGCCCAGTAACATGGACCGGGCATCGTAACGAGGGGTCACCCCGACAAACTCGGCAAAGGGTCCTTCATGCCCCAGGAAGGGCGTCGCCCGGGCCATATTGGTTCCCACGGTGACAGCCCACATGGCCAATTGGTCCCAGGGAAGAAGGTAGCCGGTGAAGCTCAACAGCAAGGTGAACGTCACAAGGAAAACCCCGATAACCCAGTTGAATTCCCGTGGAGGCTTGTAGGATCCCGTTAAAAAGACCCGGAACATATGCAACCATACCGTAATAACCATCGCGTGGGCGGCCCAACGGTGCATATTCCGCATCAGCATCCCAAAGGGCACGTCGTACTGCAAATACTTCATATCGTAGTAGGCATACTCACCCACCGGACGGTAGTAAAACATCAGGATGACACCGGTGACCACCGTGGAAAGGAACAGCAGGAAAGTGATTCCGCCCATGCACCAGGTGAACTTGATTCTCAGGGCATGGCGGTGCATTTTGACGGGGTGCAGATGAAGCCATACGTTGCTGGCGATCTGTAGAACCCGGTTCCGGGGAGTATCGGCATAGCCGTGCCGGAACGTGGAGGCCCAAACCTGCGACTCGGTAACTTGCTTTTTGATATCGTCCAGAATCTCGCCGCTTTTTACCTTGTTCATCAAGTCGGCGATATTCGGAATCTCTGGTGGTTTAGTGGCCAAAACCTAACCCCTCCCTCAAACATCCCGCACAGCTTGGGTGGATGTTTGAAATTATGGATTAATGAAAAGTTGAATGAAGATCGTCAAACATTCGGATCCGGTTATACCCTCAGTCTCGCTTGAGGATCTCCCCACTCCCCTTTTTCGAACAGAAACTTCTTGCTTTTATCGACCACGATCTGTCCATCGGGCCCCACGGCAATCTTCAATCGTTCCAGAGCCCGCGGAGCCGGACCTTCGAAGTTGACCCCATCCATTGTAAAACCGCTCCCGTGGCAGGGACATTTATACTTGCTTTCCGCCCTCAACCAGCGAGGCGTGCACCCCAGGTGGGTACACAAGGCAAGAATGGCATAAATCCCCTCGTTGTCCCGAACCAACCATACCCGCTGATCCTTGACGTACTTGGTGCTCACTTCGCCAATAGTATAATCACCGGGTTTGCCCGCCTTGAAAATGGGCGAGGGTTCGAACAAAACACGAGGGAAAAGAAGCCGAAGAAAATAAAGGGAAGACAATCCCAGCGACGCCAGAAATCCCGCCCATCCGGCATAGGAGAAAAAGTCCCGCCGCGACCACAGAGTGTCTTTGGGCTCGTCCTTCCCTTTAGCCGCTGGCTTGGCGGCTCCCGCTTTCGCGGGTACGGATTTTGGGTTGACGGTTGCTTCAGCCATGACAAACTCCAATTTTCAAACCATTTGGGATCCCCAACCGACGAGGATTCCGGGTTTTTGGGACAGGTTTCCCCGAGTGAGGAAGTTGGTTTTTAACATAATTGAAAAATTGAGTCAAGGCAAGATCTTAATCCAAATCAGGAACCCGCGGAAGGGGATTTCAAGCGGCCCAAACACGCTTTCGCCGCTTCCCGGATTCCATCGCTTTCCGACCCAACCTCGCAGGGTAACGTTGCCAGGGAATTGACCTTCATTCCTTTCCGCACCGCCAGGGATAGGAGGGAGATCATCTCTGACGCCCGCGGGCTCACCACCTGCCCCCCAATCACACAACGCGTTTCCCGGTCCGCAACCACTTTAAACCAACTGGGGCTCCGGCCGGGCACGCTCGATTCGGGAGATTCCCGGGTGAACTCTCCCATCACCGCGCGAAATCCCTTGTGGTGGGCCTTTTCTGCCGTGCATCCAATGAAGGCAATTTGCGGCGCGGTAAAAATAGTCTGCGGGACCCAGTCGGGGTCGAATCCCCGCTTTTTACCCAGCGCATTTTCGGCGGCGGCCCGCCCTTCCTCGGGGGAAATTCCCCGAAAAGAGGACCGGCCCAGCAGGCTCCCGGCGGCATAAACCCCGGGAAGGGAGGTTTGCAGGTTTTCGTTGACCCAAATTTCTCCCCTCTCCCCCACCCGCAATCCAACGCTTTGCGCCCCGGCTTTCGAAAAGCGGGGCTGTCTCGGCCCGGTCCAAACAATGCGCTCGACGGAGAACTTGACCCCTCCATCCAGCGTTATATCTATATTCCCCTCATTCTTGTAGTGGGATACAAGCCTTTTGTTAAGCAGAAGCTTTATCTTGCTCTTCTTCATGCCCTCCTCCAAAAGGTCGGTCAGGACCGGCTCGTCTTCGTTCAACAACCGAGGCGTCTCCACGCAAAGAAAAACGCGTGAACCCAATCGGTTAAACAAGGTTGCCACCTCAAGGGCGAGCCTCCCGCCCCCAAGAACCAGCAAGGTTGGGGGAACGCTTTCCGGGGTGAAAAGATCATCGAAAGGAAGGATCAGGGGTGGGTCGAACGGCAGATTGGTGGGGGGCACAGGGTCGGAACCCATCGCCAGAACAATTCCGGTCGCCCCGGCCGTTTCTTCTCCCCCTTCGGTCCGGATCTTCACCGACCGGGAACCGATCAGGCTCCCTTCCCCCGATTTGACGCTTACCCCCAACTGTTCCAGCCGACGGGTCTGTTTTTCTGCCGTGGCTCGGCGGGAAGCCTCCAGGTCCTGCACCCAGGATCGCATGGCGGAGCCGGGGTCCCCTCCGGGAGCCACAACGGGAAGGTTGCCCAGAAGCCCCATGCGAAGGAAATATTCATGGCGCGGGTCCCCCGGAAATTCTTTTTGAACCAGGCACACGCGCCGGCCCATTTCTGTCCCGCGCAGGGCGGCCGCCATTCCCGCGCAACCGCCTCCAATGACGATCAAATCATACTCTTCCATAATCCGTATCCCGTCACGAAAAATTCAGAATAGACTGAAGGTAGCCTCAATCATCAGGAGAATCAAGCCCACCGACGATATGATGGCATGAAGGGTCACATTCACTTTTCGACTGTAGGGGATTACCAGCAGAAAATAGGCAAAAATCGCAAAATCCCAAAGGCGGTTCCGGGACAGAAAATGGTTGCTTAACAGAAACAGAACCAACATCGCCAGGACCGATCCGTACACGTAACGGTGAAGACGATACCCCTTCTTCCGCTTGTCCTGGGGCAGAATGCTGACCCCGATAATCACATTGGCTATGGTGATGAGAATGGCGAGAAAAATGCAGACGAAACTGGGGTAGGTGAAAAGTCCTTCCAAAGTGGTCGGCGGCATCCCGGAGGAATGGAAGAGCGGGATCTGTGAAAAATATCCGCTTATGGGGCAACCACCATCCGGTTGCGGCCGGCTTTTTTGGCTTCATACATGGCCTTGTCGGCCCGATCAAACCAGGTGGAAGCGGTATCGTCCTTTTGCAGATTGGCAAGACCCACGCTGATGGTCACGTTCAACTTCTGATCCTTGAAAACAAAATAATCCTTCTCGACACTCGTCAGAATCTTTTTCGCCAGCTTGGCGGCATTTTCAGGATCGATTTTCACCAATAAAATCGCAAACTCTTCACCTCCATAGCGGTAGACCTGATCCGTAGTCCGCACCGCCTCGCGAAGGGTGGACGCCACGGAGATAAGAACCTGGTCTCCCACCTGGTGCCCGTAGGTATCATTGAAATTCTTAAAGTGGTCGATGTCCACAACCACAAGACTGAATCCGTCACCGTACCGGTTGAACTCGCGGACAACCTGGGTGATTTTCACCTCATAGGCGTTACGGTTGAAGACATTGGTCAGAGGATCAATCAATACGCGCGCTTCGGATTGTTCCAGGCGCTGGGAAAGGTTGTGGGTGATCTCGTGGAACTCTTCCAGCTCTTTTCGCAGGGATAAGGATTTGTTACGTATAATCTCGGTCTGGAAAACGATTTCTTCTTTAATGGCCAGAATATCCTGCAGGGAGGTGGCGGCTTTTACTTTTGCGATCTGCTCGCCAATGGATTCGGTAAATTGCCCTGAATTGCCGGCCATTTCCATGATGGTCTCGGTCAAATCAACGACGATCTGTTTCATTTCATTCTGTTCGGCTCCCCGGAACTCCTTTTCCAGTCTAAGGCGAACAAAATAGTCCTGAACCTCCTTGGCCAATCCCTCGGGGGGCTTGGGACGAACGGCCTTCCGAATGACCTGAGTCAAACTCTGCAACTGGGGAAACAGGTTGTCCGTTTTGTCGAGCAGTTCCATGATCCCCTGCACACATACAAGGAGCAACCGGGAAACACGCTCGGTAAATTCGTTTGGAGGATTTATCTCTTGATCTTTGGACAAAAATTGGGGTCCTTTTAAACGTCCGAACAGGCGAATTGCATTTCCCACTTATTCAATATATTTTGCAGGTTTGCTCCTCAAAACCCTGCCCAACAGGGCAGAGGGAAAATGGTGCCGACGGGGAGACTCGAACTCCCACGGATTGCTCCATACGCCCCTCAAGCGCACGTGTCTACCAATTCCACCACGTCGGCATGGAAAGTGCTTCCGGTTCTACTTGCTTTCTTGTTTCTCCGGAGTTTCCGGGACAGCGGGAGCCGGCGCTCCGGCCGCCGGGACTTCCATGTTTCCAATAATGGACGTCGAATCTTTTTTGGAAGACATGAATGCCAAGGTCAACGAGGTGACCATGAATAAAATAGCCACCCCTGAAGTTAGTTTGGAGAGGAAATTTCCGGCCCCGGAACTGCCGAACATGGTCTGACTGCTACCGGCACCCAGACCGGATCCCATGGCGGCTCCTTTACCCGCCTGCAACAAAATGACCAGAATCAGGAACAGGGTCACGAACACATGCAGAATTGTAATTGCGGTTTCCATAGCTTCAATCTCTCATTCACCGGAGCCCATTTGGGAATTGATAATAGCACAAAACGATTCGACCTGAAGACTGGCCCCTCCCACCAGCGCCCCATCCACATCTTTTTCACTCAAAATCGCCCCGCTGTTTTGAGGAGTAACGCTCCCCCCATATTGAATCCGGACCTCATCGGAAACCCCCGATCCCAGGATTTCCGAAAGTCGTTCCCGGATGAAAGCGTGCACGTCCTGGGCCTGGGCCGGGGTTGCGTTTTTTCCCGTACCAATAGCCCATACTGGCTCATATGCAACGACCAGACGGTCGGCCGGACAACCGGACAGCCCCTTCAGACAACCGGCGACCTGACGGCCGATCACATCGTTCGTGCGGTTTTCTTCGCGTTCTTCCAGCGTTTCCCCGACGCAGAGAATTACTTTAAGCCCCTTTTCCAGCGCCAGGGTGATTTTTTTATTGATGAGCGCGTCGTCCTCGGAAAAATACTTGCGCCGCTCGGAGTGCCCCAGGATGACATAAGTGCATCCGACGTCTTTCAACATACCGGGCGAAATTTCTCCCGTATAAGCGCCCTTGTCGGCAAACCCCATGTTCTGCCCGGCCAGCCTCACCGATGTCCCCTGGATCATGGCGGCTACCGTACCGAGGGCGGTGAACGGAGGCGCCAGAACCACCTCGGGTCCATCCTCTCCGTGAATCCGGGCCATCAATCCCCGGGTCAATTCGGCCGCTTCATTCAGCAACAGGTTCATTTTCCAGTTGCCTGCAATGATCGGCCGCCGCATGGGCTATAAACCCTTCTTCACGATGAATTTTATTAAATCTTTTACCCTCAGGGAGTATCCCCACTCATTATCGTACCAGGCGAGTACCTTTACCATCCTGCCGTCAATTGACTTGGTGGACAGGGAGTCCACCACGGAGGAATTCGCCTCTCCGTTAAAGTCGATGGACACCAGGGGCTCCTCTTCCAGGCGCAAAATTCCCTTGAGCTCGTTCTCGGACGCTTCCTTCAGTATTTTATTAACCTCTTCGGAAGTCGTTTCCTTATCCACTTCCACCACGAGGTCTACGAGCGATACATTGGGGGTGGGGACCCGAATTGCCATTCCATCCAGTTTTCCTTTGAGTTCCGGCAATACCAGGGCCACCGCTTTGGCCGCGCCGGTAGTGGTTGGGATCATCGACATCGATGCCGCGCGGGCCCGCCGCAGATCCTTGTGCGGCAGATCCAGAATTTGCTGGTCATTGGTAAAGGAATGGATGGTGGTCATCAACCCATGGCGAATGCCCAGCTTCTCATGCAACACCTTGGCCACCGGAGCCAGGCAATTGGTGGTGCAGGAGGCGTTGGAGATGATGTGATGATTGGCCGGATCGTACTGGGTCTGGTTGACCCCCAGCACCATCGTGACATCGGGATCGGTCGCGGGCGCCGATATCACCACCTTTTTCGCACCCGCTTTCAGGTGCTTTTGCGCCCCGTCCCGCTTGGTGAACCGGCCCGTGGACTCCACCACGATATCCACACCCATCGCCTTCCAGGGGAGCGCCTCGGGATCTTTCTCCGCAAGAATTTTGACCGTTTTCCCATTCACCTTCAATCCATTTTCAATTGCGTCAACCTGGGCCATATTTTTACCCTGGATGGAATCATATCGAAACAAATGCGCCAGGGTTTTGGCGTCCGTCAGGTCGTTGATCGCAACGACTTCAAAATCAGAACATTCTTTGTCTTGCAGAATAGCCTTGAAAACATTTCTGCCGATCCGCCCGAATCCGTTGATTGCAATTTTTGTGGCCATTTTACATCAACCTCCGCCCAATTTGGCCTGTCCCGTTAAAAGGACAACGACGACCCATAAAGGTCCATAAGATTTACCGGTAGCACCCCACCCGGCCCGGATTTACGCTTCCAGGGACGGAGAAGACGCCAAAAATAAAAGGGACGGAAAAGAGTGACTCTTTTCGGTCCCTTTTCGAGATTATGCAGAATAAAGAAATTCAAGTCAACTAAATTTGCGGATCGAATCCGGAAAACTTTCAGAAAATCAAGGGATCCGGGAAAGCGGAGGGGATTTATGCTTCGGGAGAAGAGGTTTCGCCGGGCTTTCCGCTTCCCCGGGACTCGACCGACGTCAGAGTGGAAAACAGGAGGCGGTCCACTTCTTCCTTTAATTCGATCGATCGTTCCACCGCTCCCGCGATCTGGGTATACTCGCTGATCAGAGTGCGTTCTTCCTTAAGACTGTTTTCGAGTTCGGTTTGCACCCGGTGTTCTTCTTCAAGGAGCTTTTCCTCAGTCTCCTCCAGCACCGTGCGTTTCTGAAGCGTTGCATCTTTCTTGACCAGAATTTCCTTCCGGGCCGCCAACACCTCTTCTCTCAGTTCCCCAATGGATAAAAGCTCTTCATCCATCTGGCGGAAACTGTTATTGAGACTTTCCAGGAAATCGCGGCGGCGCTGAATCAGGGTCTCAAGGTTGGTTTCTTCCGCCTGCCCCCCGGTGATCGATACCGCGGTCACGGTTCGGGCCTCGACCAGATCGGCCACCGTGGTTCCTTCCAGGAGCTTCTGATAGTTCTGCTTGATCAGTTCTTCCTCGTTTTTCAGGCGCTCCAGGTTTTCCGCAATTTTATCGATGTTGTTGTCGTAAATACGAAGATTCCGGTTCAGGGTGTTCAACTTTTCCTTGTTGATCCGGATCTTCTCATGCAAATTCCGGAGTCGGTCTTCGAGGGAAAGACGAATCTTCTCCCGGTGGCGGAGAACTTTGTTGAACGTCTGAACTACATGATCCACCTCGCGCGACAGCGAACTGCCGCGCTCGCGAAGGTTCAGGTTGTCTTGACCTATTCTGGGGTCCAGGGGTTCTTTATCCATTGTTCCAATGTCAAAAAATTGCCGGATCTTTGCACGTGCAATTATACAGCAAGTTTTATGCCAGCAATCCCAAAATCGAATACCCCGCCCCGTTTAATTCTTAGAGATTCCGGCGGGCCGCTTGCGAACTCCCTTATCGATACTCTCCATCATTTCCCGGACCGACCGATCCAACCCCACAAATACCGAACGGGAAATAACATGATGCCCGATGTTGAGCTCTTCAATCTCCGGGATGGCCGCAATGGCAACTACATTGTCACATGTGAGACCATGACCCGCGAAGACGCGGAGCCCGCGTTCCGCTCCAGCACGGGCGGCGCACCGGATCCGGTCCAACTCCCGGGCAATCGCCGCGGGCTCCTTCTGCTCGCTGTAGAGACCGGTGTTGATCTCCATGCTTTCGGCCTCCACCCGCACGGCGGCATCCACCTGCCGCGGATCCGGATCAATAAACAGGCTGTAACGGATCCCCTTCTCCCGCACACGGAGGCAAATGGCTTTCAGGTGCGCTTCCTGCGAACATACATCCAGTCCGCCTTCCGTGGTGATCTCCTGCCGACGCTCCGGCACCAGAGAAACCTGGTAAGGCCGAATTTCCAGCGCCAGGCGAACCATCTCCTCTACCGCCGCCATTTCAAGGTTGAGTGGAGTGTTGATCCCGGAAATAATCCGGCGGACGTCGTGATCCTGAATGTGTCGGCGATCTTCCCGCAGGTGAACGGTAATACCGTGCGCTCCCGCCGCTTCGGCCAGAAGCGCCGCGGCCAAGGGATCGGGTTCGGTGGTTTTGCGGGCTTCACGGATGGTGGCAACGTGATCCACGTTGACGAACAAACGGATCATGTAACGATCACTCCAATTCGATGGATTCTTTTATTATGGCGCGAACCATTCGCAGGGCACGGGCCGTCGACTGCACATCATGCACGCGCAGAATGGAGGCTCCCCTGAGAATTCCCACGATTCCCGAGGCAAGGGACCCTTCTTCCCGTTCTTCGACGGGAAGATTCAGGATTTGGCCGATGAACGATTTTCGCGACACTCCCAGCAGGATGGGTTTCCCCAGGTCTTTCAACATCCCCAGCCGATTGATGAGTTTCAGATTATGTTCGGGCGTTTTTCCAAACCCGATGCCCGGATCGATAATGATGCGGCCGGGAGAAATTCCCGCCTTCTCCGCCCGCGCAATGCTCTCTGCGAGGAAGGCGCGAATCTCCCCCAAAAGATCGTCGTAGCAGGGACGGACCTGCATGGTCTCGGGCATCCCCTGCATATGCATCAGAACCACGCCCGCCCGGTGCCGGCCGATCACTTCCGCCATTTGCGTATAACGCTGAAGCCCGGTGATGTCGTTGATCAGGTCGGCACCCTGATCCAACACGGCCTCCGCGACGCCGGGTTTGTATGTATCCACCGAAATTGCGGTTGCGGGAAACCGACGGCGCATTTCAGCGACCACGGGAACGAGGCGATCCCGCTCCACCTCCATATCGATGGGATGGGATCCCGGCCGCGTGCTCTCGGCCCCCAGATCGAGAATGTCCGCCCCCTCCTCCACAAACCTTGCGGCGGCTTCAAGGGAAGCCCCCAGCGTGGGACAACGGCTGGCGGTATGGAACGAGTCGGGGGACAGATTGATCACTCCCATGATAGCCGTCTCCCCTGCCTGAACTTTGTCCATGAATTGCAACGTCATGTCCTCTTCTCTCCGGCCAGCATGGGGAAGATATATCAGATTCGGCTGGAAAAATAAAAAAAACCCGTTGGGTTTCATTTGAAACCCAACGGGTGATGTGTGCTTTAGGGATACGGGAGGGAAAAAGCCTCGCCGATCAGGCCGGAGAAGGATCGGGCAATCCGCCACCACCCACCAACCCTTCCCCCAGGGGATTGATTTTTTTCTTTTCAGCTCCCGGCATTTTTTTATTGGGCGGGAACGGATTTTCATCCTCCTCCATCGGAGCGTCGGCGCTTTTCCCCTCAAAAATATTCTTGATCTCGCCCGCATTGAGGGTTTCCCGCTCGAGAAGGGCGTGAGCCAGGCTCTCCAGTTTTTCCCGGTGATTGGTCAGCAACTCAATGGCGGTGTTATACCCCCCCATCACCAGCGATTTGACCTCCTGGTCGATCAGCTTGGCCGTCTGATCGCTGAAATTCTTTTGCGTCGAGAAATCCTTTCCGAGAAAAATCTGCTCATCCTTGGTGCCATAGGTCAGAGGGCCCATTTTCTCGCTCATGCCCCACTCGCACACCATCCGCCGGGCCAGTGCGGTTGCCCGCTCGATATCATTTCCCGCGCCGGTGGTGATCTGCCCCAGACAGATTTCCTCCGCCGCCCGGCCCCCCATGAGGATGGCCAGGTTGTTATAGAGGAAACTCTTGGGATAGGTATGTTGCTCCACCACGGGCAATTGCTGGGTTACCCCCAGCGTCCGGCCACGGGGAATAATCGTAACCTTGTGGATGGGATCCGTCCCCGGAAGCAGGAACGCGACCAGGGCATGGCCCGCTTCGTGATACGCCGTGGTCTTTTTCTCGTTTTCCGTGATGATCATGCTTCTCCGCTCGGCTCCCATGAGGACCTTGTCCTTGGCGTTCTCGAAATCCTCCATGGCCACACATTTTTTCTCATTGCGCGCGGCCAGGAGAGCGGCCTCGTTGACCAGATTCGCCAAATCCGCTCCCGTAAACCCGGGAGTCCCGCGCGCGATCACCTTGAGTTCCACATCGTCGTCCAGGGGAACGGTGCTGGTATGCACCTTGAGAATGGCCTCGCGGCCCCGCACATCCGGCCTTTGCACCACCACCTGGCGGTCGAAACGCCCGGGCCGCAACAGCGCGGGATCCAGCACGTCGGGCCGGTTGGTGGCGGCGATCATGATGACGCCCTCATTATTTTCGAATCCGTCCATCTCGACCAGGAGCTGGTTCAGGGTCTGCTCTCGTTCGTCATGTCCCCCGCCCAGGCCCGCGCCGCGATGCCGGCCCACCGCATCGATCTCGTCTATGAAGATGATGCAGGGACTGTTCTTTTTACCCTGGTCGAAAAGGTCCCGTACGCGGGAGGCGCCGACGCCGACGAACATCTCCACGAAATCGGACCCGCTGATGCTGAAAAACGGAACGTTCGCCTCGCCCGCAATGGCCCTCGCCAACAGGGTTTTGCCGGTGCCCGGAGGCCCAACGAGCAAAACGCCTTTGGGAATTTTCCCTCCCAGCTTGCGGAATTTCTGCGGTTCCTTGAGGAATTCGATGATCTCCTGCAATTCCTCCTTGGCCTCTTCCACACCCGCAACATCCTTGAAGGTGGTTTTGTTTTTGTTGTCATTCAGAAGCCGGGCGCGGCTCTTGCCGAAAGACAGGGCTTTGCCCCCGCCTACCTGCATTTGCTTCATGAAGAAAATCCAGATCCCCAGCAGGAGCAACATCGGGAACCAGGAGATCAGGATGCTCATGTACCAACTGGTCTGTTCCGGGGGAACCACCACAATGCGGACGTTTTTATCGCGCAGAATGCGGATCAGATCCGGGTCCTTGGGCGGGGCCATGGTCTGGAACGAGCGCCCGTCAATAAACTTGCCGCTGATGTTATCGCCCTGGATCATGACTTCCGTCACCTGACCCTTTTCGATCAGTTCCATAAATTCGCTGAAAATGACCTCGGACTGGGTGGTAATCGGTTTATTGAAAGCATTAAACAATGCTATCAAAATCAAGCCGATTATCAGCCAAAGCGCTAGATTTTTATAAAACTGATTCAAGGCATTCTCCTGGCTTGTAAATCAAGGGCCGCCAATTAATTTAATTATAAAAAAACATCCTAACATATTTTGGCCCCAAACAGGGTTCAATAGCAAGAATTTTGCGACCCGCTCAATGGGATGCCCACAATTTGAAGAATATGCTTCGTCTCGGGGGTCACGCGGTATTTATTGGAAATCCGGTATCCATAAATCCAGATAATATCACCCTCCCCCGTTGTCAAGATGGGGATCCGGGTGCGAAGCTCCCGGGGAACTTTTTCATCGATGAAAAAGGCTTTTAATTTTTTGGTTCCCTGCATGCCCAAAGGGACAAACCGGTCGCCGGGCCGGGCAAACCGCACCCGCACGACATCCCCGGTCTTATCGAGATCCAGCCAGGCCCGGTTGGATTCCTGCCTGGGCACTTCCTCGCCCCGCGAGGGAAACGATTCTGCCTGAAATCCAATGCCTGCAAAAACCATCTCGGTCCACCCGGGGATTTTCAGCGCCCCAGGAAACGAAGGATTTTCCTGCGCTCTTTTTAAGATGCCCGTATCATCCAAAGGGTTTTGCCTCATCTCCACCCCGCCCGAGACGCAGAAAGCGGAAAGGTGACCCGGCAATTGCACGGTCTTGCCCGTTTTGGGAACCGCCAACAATTTCACCACCTGACGCACATGCTGAAAGGACACCTGGCGCAGATCATGTTTCAACGTCTCGATAACCACGCGAATAACCCGGTACTGCAAGGCTGGCGGAAGCGCAAGAAACGCTTTGCGATCCACCTTCACCCTGGGGCGGCCGGGAAAAGTGCGGACCACGGAATCATAAACCCGATGCGCCTCATCATCCAAAAAAGCATCTTCCTGCCGGATCACTTCGGCCATGTCCAGAAGCCGCGACCGAACCCGCGGATTGAACCGGGCCAGGACGGGAATCAGTTCGGAGCGCACCCGATTCCGAAGATACAGCGGCTGTGCGTTCGTTGCGTCCGT
>PCWF01000241.1 GCA_002796165.1 Nitrospinae bacterium CG11_big_fil_rev_8_21_14_0_20_56_8 | reverse complement strand
GTACTGGCAAATTTGACAAACTTTATACTGCCGAAACTCTCCGTGCGGTAAAAGATGTCAAACCGCTCTTCCCCCCCCTTGTCCAGAAATTCAATATTGATGGGCCGGTAATGTTGCTCTTCGGTTTCCGTGTTCATTTAAAGGGCTACCATCCGAATGGCACTATTTGAGTTACTATAGATTACATTTAAGGTGAATGAATTTGTGGCTACGGACTGCAGTTTCGCCCCGCCAAAATAATATTTGGTTTTAGATTTATTATCATGGGACCCAAGTGGATTTACGTTCGTAAACAATAACTTTTTATTTTAAGGATAGCAAGTATTTCATTTTTAATCCTTTGGGAAAGCCTTATTTATCCATGAGATGAGGTAGACCATCGCGCGGGCGCATCCCAACAGATCGGCCATCGACAGGCTCTCGTTGGGTTCATGCATGCGGGCCTCGGGATCGTAGGCGCCAAGGCACAGGGGAGGGGCGTCTCCCAGCACAGTCATGAGTTTGGGAACGAAGGGGATAGAACCGCCACACCCATAAAGGCAGGAACGGGCTTTGAATCCTGTGGACAGCGCCTCTAGGGCGAGCCGAAAAACGGGGTGGGCGATCTCCGTCATCCAGGGAGAGGCGCCGACGAATTCTTCGATTTCCAGGGCAAACCCATTCGGGACGTGTCCCAAAAGATGGTTTCTCAATTCCTGAGCCGCGTGTTCGTAAGTGTTCCCGGGCGCCAGCCGTATTTCCACCACGGCTTTGGCCTGATTCTCTTCAAAGGGATGACACGAGCCGTCGGAGTCCACGAAAAGCGCGGCAGTGCGAAATGACGGGATTTCGCCCTGGACCCATGGAGCGATTTCGGGGTGCAGGGTTCCTTCCAGGCCCACCAGGCGGTCGACCATTTGCGCCAGTTGCAACTCGGCCACGGGGAAAGGCCCCCCGTTGATTCCCGAATGAGGATCCTGGGAGGCCGATTGCAGGGTCAGGTCGAATACCGCCTGTTCCGCCTCGCGCGAAACTTCCCGGAGCGTCAATTTCAATTCGAACCGGTTCCAGGCCTGCAACCGCGCTTCAAGGGCGCGTTTGAGGGTGTCGGGTTCGCTCACCCCCGAGAAAAACAACCGGGCTCCGGCCTGGCCGAAAATCACGCTCCCCGCCACGCGGAGGCCCGGGCGGACGTTGGCGTAGGATTTCCGCAATTGGGCTTTCAGAACTTCCGCCGTGTCTTCCGGAACCGTCAATCGGGTTTCCGCCAGAAGGCCGCCCGTCTCTCTGAGCTGTTCCACGGAAGTGGGCACCTTGCGGTAACCCTCGTCCTCCTCGGGGGTGACCGGCCGGTCGCTCCGGGCAATGCCCTCGATGGCAAGGGAGTGGTCTTCCCGGATCAGGGTGGACGTGAGTTTATACAGGGCGGTCTGCTCGTCGATCCGGGCGGCGGGATCCCGTTTGACCAGGGTTGTCTTGAAGACCAGGATTCCGCGCAGGGTGGTGGTCAGCCCGGGGACGCCGGTCGCGGGGTTCACCACGTCGGTGATGACGACGCAGTCGGTTCCCTCGAAAAACGGTTTGTTTTGAAGCATCTGCTCCACCAGAGAGTGCGAACCGCATTCCTCCTCCGTCTCGAACATTATCTTGATATTGCAGGGCAGTTGGCGAATCGCCTCCTGGATTTTATTTCCCAGACCGCCTCCCAGTCCGCGTAAAAGCGCGTCCACGCACAACCCCGTGGCGACCACACCGCTCAGATCGTCCGCGGCCCCGCGCCCGTAGGCCCGGGTGCCGTCTTTGTTCCATCTCAGCCGGGTCGGGGCCGTGCCTTCCCATTTCTGGAACGTGGCGTCATCCATGTAGGGTTGCTTATCCAGATGGGCGTAAAACAGGACGGTGGGTTTTTCGGGAGAGACATCGATTTTCGCCAGAAGCAGGGGATTGCTGAGGGGTTTGCCGGAAGGGGAACAGTTGATGCGGATGTCGCTGAAGCCGATCGCGGCCAGATAGTCTTGCGCGCATTCCAGGATCTCGCGCATGTCGCTCGGGGTGGTGCGGTCGCCTTCGAATTCATTGACGTTGAAACTGCGGCTGTCGATTCCGACTAGGGTTTGCATGATTTCCATATGATGGTTCACCAGGGGGGATCCGGGCCGGATCATTCCGCGCGCGGTTCGGTCCAGTTCTTCGGGGGTCATCGTGTTCTCCGGGTTGGCATGAGGATGAAAGCCGGGACGGCTTTCTTTACTTATGTAAGTCAATGATATAGTATAGGTCCGCCTTCGGCAAATGGTCGTGACGGGTCACCCGGAAAGATAGGGTTTGCGGGGGGCGGTGTCTAAATTCTCCTCGCGGTTTCGTTATGGTTCGGCGAATTCTCAATCTCTTCCGGTTAGCCCGTATCTTGCGCGAACGGGGGAATTGGCCGCTGATCCGGCGTTCCAAAAGACAGTTGAGAGATTTTATCCTGGGCCAGAGCGGGATGCACCGAAGCTCCGTTGCTTGCGCGTTATGGCACGGGTTCTACATGCTCAAGTCGCTGGACGTGCTGGTTTGGCGGCTGGAAACCTTTGGTTTCCTGTTCCCCCCGCACCATACCGGGGAGGACAGGAAGCAACTGAATCGATACCTGTAATCCGGACGATTCCCTGCCCTGCGCGGCCCCCATGAATTTCGATCTTTTTCTTTCGGTTGTCATCCCGGCTTACAACGAGGAGCATCGCCTTCAACGAACGCTTCCCTTGTTGAAGGATTACCTTAATCGGCAGGACTACTCCTGGGAAGTGGTGGTTGTTGACGATGGAAGTGTGGACCGGACCGGGGAGATTTCCGGACGGTTTTTCAATCCGGGCCAGGTCCGCGTGGTCCGCAATGAGAGGAATCGCGGTAAGGGCTTCTCCGTCCGTAGAGGGGTTCTGGAGGCGCGGGGCAAATTTGTCCTGATTTCCGATGCGGATTTTTCGTCTCCCATCGAGGAGATCGAGAAATTATTCCTTCCCCTGCGGGAAGGGTGGGACATCGCCATCGGCTCCCGGTCCCTCCCCAACTCCAACGTCGTGGTGCACCAGGCCTGGTACCGCGAGGGAATGGGGCGTTGCTTCAACCGCATGGTTCAGATGCTGGTGCTGGACGGTTTCATCGATACGCAATGCGGGTTCAAATGTTTTTTCCGTGAAAAGGCCGCGCCCATTTTTTCGGTGATGCGGGTGGACGGTTTCAGTTTCGACGTGGAATTTCTCTACCTGGCGAAGAAGCGGGGGTTGCAGGTCCGCGAAGTGCCGGTGGAATGGCGGCATGTCGAGGCGTCCCGGGTGCGGATCTGGGTCGATCCTATTAACATGTTTCTCGACCTCCTGCGCATCCGCTGGAACGACGGGTTAGGCCGCTACAAAAATGAATAGAAGTGATCCCTGCAAAAAAGTGTATTTGACCGAGGTGAATCTTGATCCAGTTTTTTAGCGAACGAAGGTTCCAGGTGGTGTTCATCCTGTTCACCTCCGTCCTTTTGTTGCTGGGCCGCCAGTTGGACGTGGGGCTCACCAATTTCGACGATGCCTTTTACGCCCAGAAGGCCAAGGAAATCTTCGACTCGGAAAATATCTGGGTCGTGACCTATTTCGGCGGTCCTTCGTTTGAGAATCCCCCCTTGATTTTCTGGCTCATGGGTCTGGCCTATAAAATTTTCGGGGTTTCCACTTACGCGGCGGTATTTTTCCCGGCGGTCCTGGGTGTCGTCACCATTTACCTCACCTACCGGATGGCCCTGTATTTATACCAGGACACCTGGGTGGCCTTTTTTGCGGCTTTCATCCTTTTGTTCCCGGGGATGTTCCTGGACGGGGCGCGCCGGGCCATGCTCGATGTTCCCCTGGCCTGTTTTGTTACCGCCGCGCTGTTTGCCCTGCACAAGGCCCTGAAAGATCCCCGCTATTACTGGCTCTATGGGGCGATGACCGCCTGCGGCATCCTGACCAAGAGTTTTCTGGGATTCTGGCCGCTCGTGATCGGCGCGGTTTACCTGTTCTGGAGGGATCGGCTGGGCGCTTTCCGGGTGCCCCAGTACTGGGGAGGGGTGGCCTTGGCGCTCGTCCTGGGATGCTTCTGGTACCTGGTCAATTGGATCAAATTCGGCGACGTGTTTGTCCAATCGCATTTCGGCCGTCAACATATGACGTTGATCCGGTCCGATTATTTCGATATCAGCCAGTTGAAAATTTTCCTGGGATACGGGCGCGATTTTTTGAAGACCTATTGGCCCTGGCTCCCGTTCACCCTGGGGGCGCTGTGGGTGTTTGCGAGGAAGGCTTTTATCCGGAAGGAAGACGGGGCGGCGCTCCTTTGGATTTGGGCCGTGCTGGTGTTTGTGGTGA
>PCWF01000010.1:14632-19386 GCA_002796165.1 Nitrospinae bacterium CG11_big_fil_rev_8_21_14_0_20_56_8 | reverse complement strand
CACGATGGCCATGATCATCTCGATGAGGGTAAATCCACGCGCGTCCCTTATGCGGCGATCCCATTCCATATTACATACCGAACAACAGGGTGAACTGCATCGGGCTGACCTGGCCCCCGTTTTGCGTGACCGTGAGCGTCACCTTTTTGGCGAAATCCTCCGTTCCCAGGGCCGTGTCCAGGTCGCCGGCGGCTACGTTTTCCACCAACCAATCAAAAGTGAAATCCGGGTCGGAGCAATTGATGTCCGTCAAGCTGTTTCCGTTTGCGACAAACGAAGCGCAGGAATACGGAGTGGCGGAACCATCCGGAATGTCATCGAAGGCCTTGTCGGCCAGCGCCTCGAACTGGAGTTGACCGAGAAACGATCCCCGGACGATCCACTCCGGATTCTGCGAATCCTTCAATCCGGAAAAAGGCACCATGATGACAGGCACCGAAATCCCGATCACCACGATGGCGATGATGATCTCGATGATGGTCAGGCCGGATTCCGGACGCCTCCCTCTTCCAATCGCGCGCCGCGCATCTTTTTTCCCTGCCTTTCCGAGCCGCAACGGTGGCGAAGAATCTTGCCGCAATTTCATTCCCGGCCTGTATTCGGGAGATCCGCAAGACCCCTCGCCGGGGCTCGGGATGACACTTGGAGACTGGTTCAGCAACCCGCTTACGTTGAGAAATTCCAAAAGGATCATGATACGGTCACCCTCCCGGTAAAATGCTCGACGGTGATGGTCTTGATTTCCCCTCCCGTGCTGATCTGGAAGGAAACATCGGTCGAGCCGATCTCCGGTTCCCCGTACTTATTGAAAGAGATCAGGTTGCCCGAGGTCGGCGGAGCCTGGGAGATCACGACATTGTTGGGCAAGTCCCGGGTGAGGGAGAAAATTCCGGCGGGATCGGTAATGGTATAACTGGATTGCCCCTGGGTGAAAATGATCCCCACGTCGCCGACGTTGGCCGGATTCCGCGCCAACGCCAATTCCTGAACGAATCGAATATCGGTCTGCACGGTGGCCGCGGCGGTGGAGGCATCAATCCCCGAGGTGTCGAACATGGGCAGAACCGTCGCCGAGAGGATCCCGAGAAGCAGAATCACACTTACCAGTTCGATCAGGGAAAATCCGTCTTCTCTCCGCATTCGGGCCATGACGGGGCTTCACTTAGTTATTGAAATACAATGCGCTTCAGAAAATTATAGGGTGTGAACGAACCTCTGTCAAAAAAAGAAAATCGCCCTCGAAAATATTTAAATCAAAACGGTTGAAAATCCGTCCGATAACCATAACCCGTTTTATTTGAATCATTTTTTGCTTGTGCCCCGGCAGGGGACTTCCTATACTTTTTAAGTAACCTCAATTGCGGAGACCCGTGGTTCATGCGCTTTCTCCTTTACCCCGTCCTGATCCTCCTCACAGCCGTTTTCCTGTTTGTGCCGGTGCCCCCATTCTTTCATGGGTCCATGCCATCGCCGGTGACCCTCGCCCAGGCCTTTTTCGATGGTGACAAGGATAAGGACAAGGACGACGACAAAGACAAGGACAAGGATAAAGACAAGGACGACGATAAGGACAAAGATAAAGACAAGGACAAGGATAAAGACAAGGATAAAGATAAAGACAAGGATAAAGATCTGGACTACGAAACTCCCCAACTGGACGTTACCGTTAATGATTGTGAAATCAATAAATTGAACATCGAATACGATGCCGATTTCATTGCCACCGATGCCGCGAATGGACCCAATATCAAAGTCAGCGGCTGGAACAAAACGAAATGCAAGGTGTCCATACAGAAAATCGGCGAGGGGAGTAATTGCGGATTCAAAGCGGCGATATCAGGCAATACCCTGACCATCGAGACCGGAAACAAACCGGGTTACCGCTATTGCGAGATGGTGATTCAAGTCAATGTTCCGAAAACCGTGGACATCGCAAATTGAAATGAAACCGAAACTGTCCATACAATTTTTTATATTGGTTTCCCTCCTTATTCTCGGTCTGACCGCGACCGGGACCTGGAACCCCCCCATCCTCTTTTCCCTTGCCGTCGCCGAAGCCGATGATGACGACAAGGACAAAGACAAGGATAAAGACGACGACAAAGATAAAGACAAGGACGACGATAAGGACAAAGATAAAGACAAGGACAAAGATAAGGACAAGGACAAAGACAAGGATAAGGATAAAGACAAGGACAAGGACCACGATGCCGATTTGTCGGCCTATTCCTGCGATTTTCAGAATGCCGGGATCTGTGGAGCCAAGGCGGTCGTTCTGATCGAGGGGATGAAGGGAGAGGTCCTCGCCAAAACCAGTTCGGGAAGCATTCTGGCTATCGTCAAATCCGAAAGAGTCGAACTCGAATCGATCACCGGCGATCTTGCGGGCCAGGGATTGACCAAATTGGGCCGGTTTATCACCGACAAAGGAAACGTCCGGGTGACCTACTGTAAGGTTCTGCAGAATATCGATGAGGGGGGACTGAGGGTGGAGATCCGGAAATTGGTGGAGGACGATCCCTTCGATATCGACGCGGGAGCCGGGACCGGTGGAGCCGACCTCAGCCTCAACTTCCCAACCCGTTCCAAGTTCAGGAATGAAATGATTTTTGACGAAGCCAAATACAAAAACCGCTTCGGCACCTGCACCGGGAATAAATGCGACAATTTCATCATCACGGGGGAAGCCAGGAACTATCTGTTCATTTCATCCTATCATCTTCCCTCCCCTCACTGTCCCAACTGAAAGCCAGGTCAACAACCTTTCCCGCCTGTCTCAACTGAAACTCGGGGCGTTCTCTGCCCCCCTCATTCCACCATATCCGGGGGCTGAACGATGCCTCCTCCGGTACACGTCTCCTCATACGAAGCGGTATTTTCCGCGGCGGTGTTATTGAATTGAAGCTCGGAATTGTTCTGCATGCTCACCGACTGGGCGACTATGGATCCCAGAAAGTCGGCGTTGTTTTCCAGGTCCAGGATCATTTGCGGACCGTAAATGACTCCGTGGAAAGTGATGTTGTTCTTCAGATTGCCGGTCCCCGCCACCATGACCAGGAGATTCGCGGGGTTGCCCGGCGCATCCGTCGTCCAGGGAAGTTTGGGATCGCTCTGGGGAGGAGTGGGGTTCCCCGGATTGAATTTGGTATTTCCCTCCTGCAGAAAATTTCCCCTCACGATAACGGTGAGGGTGCTTTGCGCCGGGGTCGCCGTGCCCAGGATTATTTTGGAGTTGTTGGACATCGTGAAGTTTCCCCCGACCAGAAATTTGAAATGCCCCTTGAGCGTCAGAACATCGTTTCCCGAAATAAAGAAATTATTTTTGATATAGATCAATTGCGGATTGGAAACCGAGTTTCCCGGAACACCGGTGGCGTCGACGGTGAAATTAGACGTCTGGGTCCAGGAACAATACGTTTTCTCCGTCCCGTTGACGGTCACGGGGGCGGTCATCGCCGGGTACCCCGCATTGGGGCAACCGCTGGGATTTCCGGGGAAGGTGATCGTCGGCACCGCGGGCAGATCGCACACCCCGTTTTCAGTCGGAGCGTTGGGTGGATCGGTGTCCGCGTTATTTGTGAAGGTGATCCCGGTGCATGCGGTAATCGCATTGGTGTTGAGCTGGCAGACCTGGGTAGTCGCCTTGGAGACGATCTGCGAAAGTTCCCGGGTGGATCCGGAAAACGTTGCCGTCGAGACTGCCTGGATGTTGTCAGCATCGCAGACGGTGCATCCGCTGGCC
This sequence comes from Nitrospinae bacterium CG11_big_fil_rev_8_21_14_0_20_56_8, assembly GCA_002796165.1. Classification (GTDB taxonomy): domain Bacteria; phylum Nitrospinota; class Nitrospinia; order Nitrospinales; family VA-1; genus 21-14-0-20-56-8. The sequence goes on along the minus strand of PCWF01000010.1, from coordinate 15,644 downwards.
GCCGTTTTAAAGGAAATCGTGAACGAGCCGCGCGAATCGCCGAAAGGGATCGGGTTGAAGGGGGACGGGTTGGTCCAGTCCGAGCAGTCCCCTCCGGGCCAGGTACTGCACGCGGTACAGGAGGTGGGATTGAGCAGGCATTTCGACGCGAAACGGAGGCCTGCCTCCGCGGCAAACATCGCATTGGACGAGGTATAGGTCAACGACGATCCCGAATGTTTCTGTTGGCTCTCCACCAGGAAGCTCGTCATGATGGCGGCGAGAAGGACGATGGCGAAGACCACCCCCATGAGCGCCGCGATACCCCGCTGGCCCCAGCGGTTTCCGCGAATGACTTCTTTAAAAATCCGTTTCATGGATTCAACTCACCGTTACCCTGGGGCGCACGCCCGAACGAAGGACAAACGTTTCTCCTTCGCTCCCTTCCAGCTCCATATCGATCTGGTATAGATCCGCCGAAGGAGTCGTTATGGAAAAGGTTTTGATCCGGGTGGACAGAATCGCCGTGACGTTGGAACTCGCACGGCTGAGCGTTCGGGTCCCCGCGTTCCAGGAATACTGAATGGAGGTCGCGTCGTCGTCCTGCGGCAATCCCGAAAACTTGTCGAAGGTGATGGAAGTGGACGTGGTTGCGGTGATGTCCTTGGCCACCCGCAACTCGCGGACCATGAACTCGATCGCCAGGCGGCCCTCGTCCACAATATCCTTCTGACCGGACATAAACCGATTGGCCTGCAACATCGACGACACATACTGAATCGAAAATCCCCCCATGATGCCCAGGAGAACGATCACCAGGACCAGCTCGATCATGGTGAAACCGCGCGGGATGCCCCGAGGTCCGGTCAATTCCATCGCGTATTTCATAACAAAGGGTCCGGGTACATTTTCAGGAATCCAACCCGTTCAATCCGCAAACAGCGTATAAAATTCAGCCGGGTCCATGGCCCCGTCCGCACGGGAAATCGTCAGGGTCAGGTTTTTCGCGAAACTGCTCGCTCCCACGTCGGTA
>PCWF01000010.1:0-14622 GCA_002796165.1 Nitrospinae bacterium CG11_big_fil_rev_8_21_14_0_20_56_8 | reverse complement strand
TGTTCGCCACGTCCTCCAGCAGGCACGAAAGGGTATAGCCCATCTCGGGCGAAAAGGCCGTGATGTCCGCGCAGGATACGGTGTTTTGTGTTTTACCGGCGATGTTTTCAAAATGTTTCTGCGCGAGAAACGTGGCCTGGATCACGTATTCCGGCCGCTTGCTCTCGCTTAATCCGGAAAACGGCACCAGGAGCGCGGGCACAGCCAGCCCGATGATCACGATCACGAGGATCAGTTCGATCAGGGTCACACCCCGCTGGCTGTCTTCAATCCGGGTCTGCCGATCCATTATGTTTTCCGGGGCTCTCATGATATCGTCACCCTTCCCGTCACCGGCTCCACCGAGAGGGTCCGGGTCATTGCCCCACCGGTGATCTTGAAGGAAACCAGACTCGTTCCAATCTCCGGCTCGCCATATTTGTTGTAGGAAATCCTGTTTCCCCCCGTCCCGGGGGCCTGGCTGATGGCGACCCCGTTGGGGAGATCGCGCGTCTGGGTAAAAATCCCCTGCGGATCGGTAATGGTGTAACTGGAAGCCCCGAGGGAAAAAACGATGCCCACCTCTCCCGGGTTCGCCGGGTTCCGCGACATCGCCAGTTCCTGAACAAATTTCAAATCGGTTTCGATCGTGTTGGCCGCGGTGGTCACCTGGATGTCCGTCGTATCGAACAGGGGAATGACCACCGCGCCCAGGATTCCCAAAATCAAAATGACGCTGACGAGCTCGATCAGGGTGAATCCCTGGACACACGGGTTCCGAATCATGACGGGAATCTATCCGGTTGAAAAATAAGGGTTCTTATTTAATATAGGCCCGCTCCGGCCCAAGAGTCAAAACAAGATAAGGAAGGTTTTCGCCGCCGCAAAAAAAGACTTTGAAATATCGTTTATTAAATGCGGAATTTATGGGGTCGTCCTTGGGGTGGAAAACGCCGTCCCGATAAGGAGCAGGCACGCGAGAACCGCGGGGGCCAGGAATAAAAAATGTTTTCCAAAAATCGTGAAGCCCACAAAGAACACGACGATCCCCAGGAGGAATCCGTTGTTCTCATGAAAAAAGAGCCGGTCGGCCCCGCCGAACCGGGGAAGGTACACCACGAAAAACCGCCCCGCCCAAAGTCCAGAGAACATCACCCCCAGCGCGGAGAGACCCAGCGTCAGGGTTTCAAACGGCAGGAACACCACAAGAAGAAGCACCGCGTAATAGCTCAATCCTCCCAGCACCACCCCCGTCGCCGGATTCATTTTTTTCCACCACAACCCGGCGATGGATCCTGTCATCCAGGCCACCACGATAAGCATGTAGGTCAGGTAGGCCGATGAAACATTGATCTGCAACAGGATCAAATAACAAAACTGGAGGATTGCAAAATAGAGTCCGGTCAAAAACGCCGTTACCATCCGATCAATCCTCCCCGAAGTAGCGGTCGAAGAACCGTTCCCAACCTCTGCCCAGCACCAGATCCATATTGTCCAGCGAGAGCGGAACCGCCCGGTCGAGAAACACATGGACCCGGTTCGCCGGGATTATTTCCAGGGCGCTTTCAAACGACCTCGCTTCCCGAATCAAATCTCCGGGAGAAAACGGCAACCGGTCGGAGGCATAGGCGAATCCGCGGTCCGCGCGCTTGCTTTCGACCACCATCACCTCCTTGAACACCTTCGCCAGGGCCGCCACCACACGCGCGGGAGTCCGATTGTTGCGTTGCAGGGGACCGCTCAACTGCACCGCGATCACCCCGGAGGGGGTTATTTTTTCCCGAGCCAACTTATAAAATTCCACCGTGTGCAGGCAGGCCTCCTGAATGGTCAGGGGAGAGGGAACATCCATGATGATGAGATCGAACTTCTTCTCCGTGGTTTTCAAAAAATGCTTCCCATCGTCCACCACCAGATTCCAGTTCGCCAATTGCGTCAACGATTCCGGGGGAGTGAAAAACCGGCTCCCCGCGAGAAGGACCCCAGGGTCCAGCTCCACCGAGACCACGTTGCGGGAAAGCGCCGCCACGTCCCCCACCGAGGAGAGGGTCCCATTCCCCACGATGAGCGTATTCTCCGGCGAGATCAGCCGGGCGGGAATGCGGGCGATATAGTGATTGAGAAATTCGAGGTCGGTGGCATTCAGGTTCAGCAATCCGTCGAGGTAGAGATATTTTTCTCCTCGGCCGTCCTGGATCACCTCGACCCTCTGGTAGGGGGAATTGATCGCCATCAGGACCTGCGGTTCCTTCTTGCCGTGCTTGCGTTCGTAAAGCAGAGCGGCGCTCTGGAGGTCCCAGCCTTCGAGAAAAATGCTCGCCACGAACGCCATCGCGGCAAACCCGGCGGTCAGCCCCCGGTTCCGCAATACCAGGTGAAGAACCACGCACAAAAGAATCCAGTAGGCGGGAAGAAGGTGGGCCACCGGATGATTCCAGCTCAATCCCACGATGACAAACCCGGCGAGGAATCCGGTCAGTTCAATGGAGTAAAACCACTTCAGACTGTTTTCGGGAGAAAGCGCGGGCGCATGGCGCTCCACAAGGCGGGGCAAAAACGCCGCGAACAGGGCGCTGAAAAGGAATGCGTAAAAGAACAAGAGGGCCAGGTACGCCCAACCCCCGAGATGCGGGAAACCGCTGATCCAGACCGCAAGGTAACGGTAGGAGAGCGGGAAACTCAGGTGGAGAAACACCGAGGCCGCAAAGAGGCGCTCAAATAACCTTTGATTGAAACGGAGAGCGAAACAATATCCCAGCGACAAACCGGAAAAAAAGGCCGCCGTCACCAGAACGATCACCACTTCCTCCCCATAGAGGATGGTGACGAAATCGCGGACCATCACAAATTGGGCAATGCTGAGGCAAGCCCCGACCAGGAACAGGAGAAGAAAATCTTTTTTGTAATCGGGGGTCCCGGTCATAACGCCCCCATCTTAGTGGGCACGAAAGACGGGGTCAAAAGGAAAAATGCAACGGCAGGGTGGAATGCGGCCCGGCAGGTTTGCGGGGAACAACCCGGGAAAGAGGTTACGCAGGCAACTGGCACATGTCGGAAGACCGCGCGGCTTCCTCGGCATTGGGATCCCGGGGTTGTGGATAGCGGTACACCTTTCCATCGTAATTCTTGACCACAACCTCGTGTTCGTTGTGCTCGATCACCGAACCGGGAAGCAGGCGAACCTTGCCTCCCCCGCCCGGAGTATCGATCACGAACGCGGGGACTCCCATTCCTGACGTATGGCCCTGAAGATCGCGGATGATTTCGAGACCCTTTTCCACCATCGTCCGGAAATGGTTGGTGCCGAGCGTCATGTCGGCCTGGAACAAATAGTAGGGTTTGACGCGAACGCGCAGAAGCTTGTGCACCAACTCCCGCATGGTTTGCGAATTGTCATTGACCCCCTTGAGAAGCACCGTCTGGCTCCCCAGGGGAATCCCGGTATCGGCCAGCAGGTTGCAGGCGCGTTCCACCTCGGGGGTGATCTCGGCGGGATGATTGAAATGCATGTTGAAATAAATGGGATGGTACTTCTTCAGAGTGCGGCACAACTCCGGCGTAATTCTCTGAGGAAGCGTTCCCGGAACGCGCGTTCCAATGCGGATGATTTCCAGGTGCGGAATCGACCGTAGTTCCGCAAGAATGCGGTCCAGTTCCTTGTCCGGAACCAGGAGCGGGTCGCCTCCCGAAAGGATTACGTCCCGAACCTCGGGACTGTTGCGGATATACTCGATCCCCTTGCGCAGGGTTTCGCGCGTCACGATGCCCGGGAAACCGATCTTTCGCTTGCGCGTGCAGAAGCGGCAGATGATGGGACAATGATTGTTGACCATCAGAAGCACCCGGTCGGGGTAGCGGTGCACCAGTTCCGGGACGGGCATGTCGCCCTCTTCGTTCAGCGGATCCTCGACCAGCAGTTCCTCATCGCTCAGGAAATCGTCCAGCTCCTCCAGCGTGGGAACGACCTGTTTCCACAGGGGATCGTTGGGTTCCTTGATCTGGCCCAGAAAATAGGAGTTGATGCGAATCGGGAAAACTTCCGCTACTTTCTCCAGCTTCTTACGATACTCCTCGGAATCGGGAAGGAAGGGTAAATCGTCGACTTTGACCACGCTACGGCTCAGAAGTTTCTGCCACTCTTCCATTTTGATCCTTCGGCTAAAGTTAGCATTTCTCCTTCCCCTCAGCCGGGAGAAGAATTGAGGCTACCCCTGAAATATCCACCCTGTCCGGAGCTAACCTTTCCAGGACACGGACCCGGAACCGGGCCCTTCAACCTTGCAAGTTTTTCGCGTAATTCCGCTTCAAATGATCGATGATCTCGTACTCGTCATCGATCACCGTGTCGCCGTCCACCAGGACCGGGACCATATATTGTCCCGACACCTCGAAGACCTCCTGCCGCATACTGTGTTGCCACGGAACGTCGATTTTCTCGTATTCGAGACGGAGCTGATCCAGCACGTTGCGCACCATGGCACAATAACCACAACCGTCGATATTATAAAGTCTCAATTGACCCTCGTCCCTTACATCCCCAAAAAAAATAACTCCGGGATGTGCCCGCCCTCCTCGGCGGGGGCCATCCTAATGCCCAAACCGGAATCTCCGATTATAAAGAACTGTCTAAGGAAACCGGATCCCGGACCGCGCAGGGGATCATCACCGCATCGGTCATGCCATGAATTTTCTTCTTGTCCTGCGGGCACAAGGTCGCCAGAATGCCGCCCAGTTTTGCTTTGCCCCCGACCGGGAAATAATACGGGGTCAGGCGAACCCGGCTCTCCATCTCCACAAGGCTCCCGGACGCGGGATTTTCATACGAAATCCGAATCCGTTTTCCCTTGTGAAACTCCTGCAGAATCGACGGTTGCCGGGGAAAGCGGTGGAGACTTTCCTGAAGCGTCTTACCCCAATCTTCCGACGACACATCATGTCCCACGACCACGCCCCGGCTTCCCCAGGCTTCTGGAGAGAAGCCTGAGGGTTTGATCACCAGTTCCCGTTCCTTTTGAGTGAGCGATAGCAACTCGCTCCAATCCCGAACGCTCTTTCCCCGAACAACCAAACCCGGAATCACCGCCTGAGGGGGAAGAGGACGATTGTCCAGAATCCAGGTTTTGGGAATTAGATGGGATAACACGTTAAAAGTTTCACTCCCCAACGCATTTTCCCAAATCGTTTTCAACGCGGGATGATGAAACAACGCAAATGCAAGTTTCTCCTCGAGCCAGGGCTTGCAGGGCGGCGTCACCACCGCCAAGCCCTTTTTGAACGCATACAACATCAATTCGGATTTGGGGATGTTGGGAAGATCGAAGAGCTCGAAAAACCGGTAGATCACTTCAAGGGGAATTTCCCGGCCCCCCTCTTCCACAAAAAGTCCCTCTTCGCGGAAGATGAGTTCCCGTGGGCTCAACACATGAATGGGGAAACCCTTATCATTTAAATGGTTAACCAGGAACTTCATCTCCCCCAGGTAATCCCGGGCTTCTTCAGAGACCACAATGCCGACCGTGCATTTAGAGTTTTGAGCCAACTCTTCCAGCATCTGGTAAAACAACGCGGGAATACCCCCCTCCTCCTCGCTGGCCAACACCCCTCCCTTTTCGCGATAGAGCGACATGAGACCCGAAGTTAAACCAAATCCGCCGGGAACCGAATCCAGTTCCGTCACAACAAATCCACTTTCCGTTACAATCACATCGGGTCGAATGATGCCCGGAACGTCTCGTTTGAACCGCTTCATGCGGCCCAATTGCACCAGGTCCGGGGGTTTGCCTGCATCCAGATATTCCGCCACCCACGAAGGGACCCTTCCCTTGACGCTGTCCAGGTACATCTGGTTGAGGGCCGTATAAAATTTTAGAAGATGATCCCCAAGTTCAATGAAAAACCTGTAATCATCCTGAGACAACCAAAACGGTTCGGGAGAAATACGCCAGGAGGGAGCCCCTCCATTTACTTTATTCCCGGAAGAAAAAAGGCCGGAAGCTTCGAGCGAAGCGCGAATATCGGAACAAATGTCACCAGGAAGGGCCATCATGAACAGGAAGACTATAAAAATAATGAAAAAAAGTCAATAAACCCTTGATAAATGGAGCTTCGATTAAATTGAGATGCTCGGCCCCCGCGAATGGATTTTTCTTTTCACCGGTCTCCAATCGGGACACTTTTCAAGTTCGGCAGAAACCATTATAATTGATGAGACGCATGCAACCCGATTCCATTTTTTCAAACCACGTATGAAACCTAACCCGGAAATTCGCAAAGGCGACGAAGTCGTTTCCCTGTTTCCCCTCCCCAATTCCGTCTTCTATCCCGAAACCCTGCTCCCCCTGCATATTTTCGAGCCCCGATACCGGCAGATGGTGGCCGATGCCCTCCAGGAAAACCGGAAAATCGGAATGGTACTCCTGAAACCCGGATACGAGACCAATTATTTCGATCGGCCCGGCGTCGTTCCCACCGGATGCGCCGGAACCATCGAATCCCACACCCAGCTTCCCGATGGGAAATACAACATCGTCCTGCGGGGATACCGCCGATTTAAAATACTAAGGGAAATTGGAGACCACGCCTACCGGCAGGCCGAGGTTCTCTACCTGGAAGACCATAACGACACAGACCTGTCTCCGGACCTCAACAATTGGGGAAAAGTGCTCAAGGCCCTGTACCAGGACTATTTGAAACTGTTGCCCCGCCATCTGCACGCCAAGGATGCGCCCGACATCCAAAGCTTTTCCCGCCTGAGTCAGATGGTTGATGCATTGGCTTACCACTTTGACATGCCCCTGGACCAGAAACAGGCGTTTCTGGAACAGCAGGATGTTTATGAACGCGTCCAGATCGTAAAATCTCTTCTCACCATGAAAATCGACATCGTCAGGCACTCGCGGTTGCAATCCAACAAGGGGTTTGACGTGAGAAAAAACTGATCTTGGACTTTATGGGGTGGATGGCCTGTGCCACAAAGACGTGCGGACGAAGAACCCACGCTCCTGCCGCAATATCCTCCATGGACCGCATCCGTTAAAATAACAAACCCGGAATGCGCCATCGCGGGGCAGAATTGGCATCCAGAAGAGTTTTTCGGCAACCGGTTAAACGCACCCAAAAATTATTTCCGATCATGAACCTTCGTCCGAATCCACCGAGTCCCAAAAAATTGCTGGCGCTTGCCTGCGTCCTGACCGCGCTCATTTTTGCGATCGACCTCATGCTCCCGTTGGGAATCGCCGGGGGAGTTCCCTATGTGGCGGTGGTTCTGATCGGCCTGTGGTATCCCCGCCTCCGGTTTCTTTATATCGCCGCAACCATCGGGTCGATCCTGACCATCGCCGGCTACTTCCTTTCCCCGCCCGGGGGGGAGTTTGCCAAGGTGATGGCCAACCGTTCTCTCGCCCTGTTTGCTATCTGGGTCACCGCATATGTCTGCTTGCGTTTCCGGGGTACCCAGGAAGCTTTAGAGCACAGCGAATTGAGAAGCCGCGTCATTCTTGACAACGTCGTCGTCGGCATCATCACCATCAATTCCCGCGGAATGATCGAATCGTTCAACACCACGGCGGAAAAAATTTTCGGTTACCCCGCCACCGAAATGATCGGAAAATCGGTGAATCTCCTCATGCCCGACCCCCATCGAAGCGAACACGACAGTTATATCGAGAAATATCTTCAAACGGGGAAGTCCACCATCATCGGTTTCGGCCGGGAACTGGAAGCCGTGAAAAAAGACGGAACCTCAATTAATATCTTTCTTGGCGTAAGCGAAGTCCAGGTGAAGAGGGACCGTCTGTTCACGGGATTTATTCAGGACATCACCGATCTCAAAAAAACCGAGTTGTCGTTGCAACGGAAAACGAAGATGGGGGAGCTTCTTCGGCGGGTCGCCATCGCCGCGAACGAGTCCATTTCGGTGGAAACCGCCATGCGGGTCGCATTGGAAGGCATCTGCGACCTGACCGGGTGGCCGGTGGGGCACCTCTTCCTGGTAGCCCCGGACGGACAAACCCTGGAGTCCGGCCGCATGTGGCGCCTGGATAGCGAAGAACGATTTGCCGCCCTGCGCCAGGTCACCGAGGCCACCCGGTTCAACCTCGGCCAGGGCCTGCCCGGGGAAGTGCTGAAAACGAAAAAACCCCTATGGATCCGCGACGTCTACCGGCATTCCAATTTCCCCCGCGCCCAGCTCGCCGAATCCCTGGGAATCCACGGGGCGCTGGGGTTTCCCGTCATGGTTTCGGAAGAAGTCGTGGCCATTCTCGAATTTTTTTCCACCCGGGTCGAAGAACCCGACCTGGATCTCCTGGACGTGCTGGCCAGCATCGGCACCCAACTGGGCCGCGTTATCGAGCGGAAACGGGCCGAAGAGAACCTGCTCAAAGTCCATACCGGCCTTGAAAAACGCATCCAGGAAAGAACCGCCGATCTCTCCGCCGCCAATCGGGCCCTGGAGGAATTTGCCTATGTCGTCTCCCACGATTTAAAGGCGCCGCTCCGGGGTATCTCGTCCCTCACCACCTGGCTGATGGAAGACTATTCCTCCAAGCTCGATGCAACGGGCCAGAAAATGCTTCAAATTCTCCTCAAACGAGCCCGGCGATTAGGGCAGTTGATTGACGAAATCCTGGAATACTCCAGGGTGGGGCGAAGCCGGATTAAACTGGAATCCCTGGACACCCAGGAAATCGCCCAATGGGTGATCGAAAATATCGTTCCTCCTCCCACGCATCCGGTGATCATTGAAAACCCCCTTCCCCCGATCATCTACCACCGGGCTCATCTGGAGCAGATCCTGATCAACCTCATGCAAAACGCCATCATTCACCATGGGAAACCCGCGGGAACGATCCGGCTCACATACACGAACGGCGGAGAGATGCACGAATTCTCCGTTCAGGATGATGGAGTGGGAATCGAGGAGCGCCATTTCGAAAGGATTTTCAAAATTTTCCAAAGCCTTAAACCTCACGAAGAAACCGGCACCACGGGAATCGGCCTGGCCATCGTGCGTAAAATTGTAGAACTCCACGGAGGGAGGGTCTGGGTCAAATCAGAAGTTGACAAAGGAAGCGCCTTCCATTTTACTGTTCCGAAATCATTCAATCGGGTGAATTTGCCGCCACCCCGTTCCTAAGGATCCGTTTATGTCCGTTTCCAGAAAACCCTTTCCCATTCTATTGGTGGAAGACGACGAGATTGATGTCATGAATGTCGAACGGGCCTTCTCCACTAACAGTCTTCACAATCCGCTCGTCGTCAAATCCAATGGGGAGGACGCGCTCGCTTACCTGAAAACGCCTGACATGAATGAGGAATCCCGTCCCAACCTCATCCTGCTCGACATCAATATGCCCATCATGAACGGCCTGGAATTCCTCAAAGCCTGCCGTGCGGATGAAGAGTTGAAAAAATTACCCGTTGTGGTCCTCACCAGTAGCCGGGAAGATTCTGACCGTAGAGATTTTTTCAACCTCAACGTCGCCGGGTACATTCTCAAGCCGGTGGACTTCAATCAATTCCGCGAAACGATCCAGGTCATCAACCAATACTGGTCCCTGAACGAATTCCCCTGAGGCGCGGCAATGCTACCTCCCCTCAATATCTTATTCGTGGAAAACGATGAGGTGGATCAGTGGGCGATGGAGCGTTTTGTGCGCGCCCAGTCCCTTCCTTATAAACTGCATATCGTCAACACCATTGAGGACGCCCGGGCTTGCCTTCGCAAAGATCAATTTGATTTGATCCTGCTGGACTACGCATTGGACACGGGATGTGGCCTGGACCTGATGGAACATACGGGACGGGTTCCGGTCATTTTCGTTTCGGGAAGCGGCACCCTGGAAACCGCGGTGGAAGCCCTGCGCATGGGGGCTTCCGATTACCTCATCAAGGACCCCGAGAGAAAGTATCTTCCCCTTCTGCCGCCCACCATCCAAAAAGTCCTGGAACGGAAAAAGGCGGAGTCCGAGGTCATTCGATACCGCGCTCACCTGGAAAATCTGGTGGAACAACGGACCCGTGAAATCTCCTCAATCAATGAAAAGTTGAAAATTTTCATGACGGCGATCGACCAGAGCCCGACCTCCGTGATGATCACCGACAACCAGGGATTCATCGAATACGTCAATCCCATCTTTACCGACGCCATGGGTTACACTCTGGACGAAATTCGAGGTCTCACCCCCCGTTGCCTCAAATCGGGTAAACACCCCCCCCAGTTTTACGAAAACCTGTGGAAGACCATTCTTGCGGGAAAAATCTGGCGGGGTGAATTCTGCAACAGAAAGAAGTGCGGGGACCTGATCTGGGAAATGCAATCCATCGTTCCCCTCAAAAACGAGGTGGGGGACATCACACATTTCGTTTCCGTCAAGATCGACGACACCGAGCGCCGCAGGGCGGAAACGGAATTGAAGCGATTTACCGAGGAACTCAAACGAAGCAACCAGGCCCTGCAGGATTTCACCTCCATCGCCTCGCACGACTTGCAGGAACCCTTGCGCAAAGTCATGTCGTTTGGAGACCGCCTGCGCCATTCCCTAGGAGACTCGCTGGGAGAAAAGGAGGCCAACTACCTCGACCGAATGGAACAAGCCACACAGCGGATGCAGAACCTGATCGACGACCTCCTGGCCTATTCCCGGGTCACCACGCGGGCGCGTCCGTTCACCTCGCTGGATCTCAATGGGGTTATCAACGAGGTTCTGGCCGATCTCTCCCTGCGCATCGAGGAAACCGGGGGCCGGGTGGAAGTCGATCCTCTTCCCACCCTCGAAGCCGAACCAATCCACATGAACGTCCTGTTCCGGAACCTCATCGGGAATTCGCTCAAATTTCACCGACCGGGGGTTCCTCCCGTCGTCAAGATCGCCAGCCAAAAAATCGAATCCAATCTCTGGGAAATAACCATCTCGGATAACGGAATTGGATTCAGGCAGGAAGACAGCGAGCGCCTGTTCAAACCCTTCGAACGGCTCCGGGGAAAAAGCGAATTCCCGGGAACCGGGATGGGAACCACCATTTGCCGGAAAATTCTCGATCATCACCGCGGAACCATCACGGCCCGGGGGGTTCCGGGCCAGGGAAGCACCTTCATCCTGAAACTTCCCGAAACGCAATCTCCCTAGATCGGATCCATCCACGAGCCGCGGGGTGAAAGCGTAGGCTCCTTCCTTATCAGCAGATCCCGCAGATCTTGCACACGGCGGTGTCGCAGATGGGAGTCATCGCCTCCCGGAGGCCGCGCTGATAATCATCCCAGAGGAAATGATTCCGGTACCCGTGATCGATGATATCCCAGGCAAGAAATTCTTCGCCCCCGTACTGGCGGTAGACAAACGAATCCGGAGGGGGAGAGACGGTCTGCAACGCGCTCTTGGCATCGCGGTTCAAGTTCAGGTAGGACTCGAAAAACGAGATGAGGCGCCGGTCGCCCCGGGACAGGTAGGTTTGCAGGTAAGCTTCGTTGGGCGAGCCAAAACTCATTTTCAAATGAGGGAGGCGGCCCAGCGCCTTTCGCACCCGCATGAATTTTTTCTTCAGACGGAATACCGGTTCCATGGGGTGCCATTGAAACGGCGTGCCCGGCTTGGGCACCAGCGGACTCAGACTGATGGTGACCTTGCCGATCCGGCCCTGGGGCCGGCTGGCTTCCACGTAAGCCTCCATCACCCGCTCCACCAGGTGGATGAACCGATCGATATCCTCGTCCGTCTCTCCGGGCAGGCCGATGATGGAATAAATTTTCAAATTCAGAATGCCCTTCGCCGTCAGAAACCTGCATTTATCGACGATAAAATCGTCGTCCGCGGCCTTGTTGATCACCTTGCGCATCCGTTCCGAAGGCCCGTCCACCGCGACGGTCAGCGTCTTCTGTCCGCTTTTCAGAATCAGGTCCACCAGTTCTTCGGTCAACGTCTCCATGCGAAGCGAGGAAAATGACAGCGTCTTCCCCTGCTCGGTGATCCTGCGTGCGAGGGGCAAAAGCGCCGGGTGGTCCGTCACCGAAGGACCCAGCAGGCCGATGGTGGTGACCGGTTCGCCCTGCTCGCGCAGAAGGCGGTCGAGCGAATCGTAGGTTTTCTCCAGGTCGGGAAGCCGCGGAGGACGATAGATGAAACCCGCCGTGCAAAACCGGCATGCCCAGATGCACCCGCGCGTCACTTCCATTAAAGCCATCGAGTTGAACGTGGACACCCCTTCATGAACCACCGAGTGCGTGCAGAGATCGGCCCCCTCGGGCACCCAATGCCGGTCCACACGGGAGGGCGCGCCGTGCCGGGGATCCAGTCCCACCTGGACTTCTCCCTCGAACCGGGCCTCATAAAATTCCGGCAGGTACATTCCCGAAATGGCCGTGGCGAATTTCAAAAATGCGTCCCGGTCTTTCCCCCCAACCGCGAACCAAAGCTCGAAAAACCGTTCGACCAACCGTTCCGCCTCGCCGATGAAAAATCCATCCATAATTTCGGCCAGCGGTTCCGGATTGATGAAAATGGCCGATCCGCCCGCGAGAACCAGCGGATAACTTTCCCCCCGATCCCTGCGCCGCAAGGGGATCTTGAAGTCCTGTAGAATGGACACCGCGTTCAGGTAATCGGGTTCGTACGAAATCGAGAACGCGATGATATCGAAATCCAGGGGGCGAAGCCCCAGATCAAACGAGCGGAGTTGTTCGGAACGCACCGCAGGTGTGTAGGGAGAAACATTCGGCGGAAGGGCGAACCGGTCACAGACCACTCCCCCGATCTGGTTCAATAAAGAATGGACCCGTTGAAAACCCAGGTTGTCCATCGCCACATCGGCGGTGTTCGGGTAAACGAGTAAAACGCGGGTGGGGGGTAAAGAGGAATTGGCCTTCATATCATGTCAAATCAAATGAATCCGGTTGCCTGCCCTTCGGTTGAGTAATACCATAATACTGCAAAACCCAGAAAGCCAACAGTTGACCCAACGCCATGGACTCCGAATCCCAAAACAGCGTCTCCGCCGGGGATCGAATGAAAAGTTACCTGGAACGCATCGCCACGGGTCCGCGCATGAGCAAGGATCTCAGCCGGGAGGAAGCCGAGGACGGCCTCTCCCTGATTCTGGGCGGGGAAGTCTCCTCCGTTCGTGCCGCCGTGTTCCTGATCGCCACACGAATGAAACTTGAGACGCTGGAGGAAAACATAGGATTTTGGCGGGCTCTGGACCGGACCACGGTGAAGCAATCCGTGAATCTCGACACACTTCTCCAGGTTGCGGACCCCTTCGATGGTTTCACCCGGACCCCCTATTTCGGGTTCTTCGTCCTGCCCGTCCTTTCCCTTATGGGACTGCCCGCCTATGGATTCTCCTCCCTCCCGCTGGCTCCCAAATTCGGCATCACCTTCGAAGCGATCCTGCAGGATGTTTACAAGCTTCCCGCTTCCGATTCCGCCCGGCAAAGGGTGGCGCTCATCGAGGAGTTCCGCTTCGGGTACCTCTCCACCCGTCACGCCCATCCTTCTCTGGAACAACTGAGAACCCTGCGGACGGAAATCGTCAAGAGAACCATGCTGTCCACCTTCGAGAAAATGCTCATGCCCCTTCAAGCCGCGGCCGGGGGGAATTATCTGGCCACCACCTATTTCCACCGGGGGTACGAGGTCCCCATGATGGAGATTGCACGAATGAGCCCATACGACCAGACGCTGGTGGGAAACGGGATGGAAGGCACCACTCTGTTCGGAGTGCACAAGCCCGCCCGGCTATTCATCCTGAAAAAAGGGAATCCGGTGCGGGAAACGAACCTGGATTTTAAGGCAACCTTCTCCTCCCCATCCATGGACGAAATCGCCGCCGCTCATGACGCCCTTCGCAAGCAAACGGCAACCCTCGGAGAACTTTGCAACCTGGGGGAAGAAGCCTTGAAGCAAAACCAGGGGCCGGCGGCACCCCTCATCGCCTGCCAATGCGCCACCTTCGCCCACCTGTTTGGCATCGTTCCCTCCCTGCCCGAGGGATACGATGCGGCAAAAAATATTCTGCATCGCGGAACCG
This sequence comes from Nitrospinae bacterium CG11_big_fil_rev_8_21_14_0_20_56_8, assembly GCA_002796165.1. GTDB lineage: Bacteria > Nitrospinota > Nitrospinia > Nitrospinales > VA-1 > 21-14-0-20-56-8. Next base: position 615 of record PCWF01000010.1, on the reverse strand, counting down.
CGTACACCTTGCTGATGGCATATTTGGAAAAAGCCCGCGTACTGACATGATCGCTCCCCTGCTCTGGCCGGTCCCGCTTGGAGTCAATTGCATCCCGATGATTTCCCGCAACTTGCCGGGGTTTCTTCATCCCCGTCATTCCGAGGCGCGTCAGCAACGAGGAATCTTGCCCCGATCCTGTATGAGGCCTGCGTTCTACCTTCTCGCTCCGGCAAGAGCCCTCGCCCTTCGCCAGGGAGGCGGTGGGCCGAAACGTTCCGATTGCGGTTAACGGGAAACAAGCGCATTGGGACTATTGCCATGCGCCCGTGTGGCCAACACCCCTTGCGCCGGGGGGCATTTATCCGGATTTCTTTTTGAGCAGAGGTTCGAGGGATTTCCAGACCGTCTCCACCACGATGGAATAACCGGGACCCAGGGGGTGGATTCCATCCGCCTGCGTCAAGTCCCGGTGGGCGGCCACGCCATCCAGAAAAAACGGGATGAAGGGAAGATCGAATTGTTTCGCCAGACGATGAAACACACCCTCAAAATCGCGGGAATAGGGCTCACCGTAATTGGGCGGGATTTTCATTCCCGTCAATAACACTTTAGCTCCCCGTTCCCGGCAGATTT